>CAVVWZ010000031.1:0-72424 GCA_963752035.1 uncultured delta proteobacterium
CTGCTGCGCTGAGAGCAACCACTTCTCTTCTGAGAACTATCACAATGGCAAGAAGAGTCCCAAAGTGGAGGGACACATCCAGAAAAAGGTGCGGTTCTTTTAGCCCAAAGACATTTTGAGCAATGACTAAATGTCCCGAACTACTTATGGGAAGAAATTCTGTTAATCCCTGAATGATACCCAATAACAGGACTTGCAGTAAACTCATCCGGCTCAATCCGATTCAAATGTTTAACTATGCACTATTTTCAAAGGGTTATAATGACTTATCGGCTGAAAAACAAGTACTCTTACTAATTTATTTATTATTTTATCTTTTTTTATGGCACTCTTATCCACCATGTTCTATATCGTACATTAGCAAAATGCTAGTATTTAATATCATTTATATTTTTTTACGGTTTTTGTTCCTAAAAGGACTGTTCGTGGGGTGCAATAACCCCATCACGTCCAGTATGCTTCCCTGCTATCTTAAAAAATATATTTAAAATACAGTTTGTTATGAGCATTTTGGTGAATATATGGCATTATAGCCTAATCTGGTACTCAAATTGCTCTTAGGTACAATATCCCACAAAATTAAAATCTTTTAAAAACAATGTATTAGAAAATAAAGCGGGTATAAAAGGGCATTCTGTATGGCGAGTCTTAATAGTTTTAAGCTTTATATAGGCAAAATAAATGGTTTCCCTATTGCAGTCCTGCTTCTCTTTGAAAGTGGACTGGCAGATTCCATACTGACCGCACAGAATGTTGCAAAATATGGATTAGATATTGAAGGCAATCCCCTCTTGAAAAACATCATGGAACACTGGGGAGTTTTACCCGGTTTATTCATCACAAAACTTATAGTTTTCGTTGTTATTATCTATACTGCCCACATGATGAATAAAACCCATTACAAGATTAGAGGAGAATATCTTCTCTATGGGGCAGCCATCTGCTGGCTCTATGGGGCTGTATCTAACGCCCTGGTACAGTGAGTAACTCACCTCGATGGCAACCGTCAGGTATCCAGACACCGGCCAAGAAGCATTTAACCACCATTTCTTTTCAAACGTACCGCAAGCCCCCCCGTGGTTTTCCACCGCTTTGGTGTCTGCCGGGAGGTGCCGGTAAATTTAATCCACTTGATTTTCCACCCGTCATTTCCCGTAAAGAAGGCCATGTCTTTGCAGAGTTGACCAACCGGTACACCTGTAGATTCCAGTGCATAGAGCCGTTCCTTCGGCACCCTGCACTTCCCCCCACCCAGACAGGGTTGAGGATAACACACCTTGCAGGGACCGGCCCCGAAGGCAGCAGTAACGGAACCTTTTCCGTTTACCTGTTCAATAGCGTTCTTGAGTTTTCTAATAAGCACGTCCTGCCAGCCTGGCAGGGAAGGACCCGTAACAAAAGACCGGGACTGCAGTGCTATAAAAATGTCTGCGTGATCAAGCTTTTCCCTTGTCTCTTCGGGGGAGGGTGAAAACAGGGGGCAGGCTGAAAGCTTATCAAACCCCGGGCAGGGACCAAATCCCATTCCCGTCTTCTTCACGTACTCCTCAGGGTAGGAAAACAGGTTCCGGCACATTTCCCTGATGCGCTGGTCAACGATTATCAGTTCTGATGGCATCCAACCGACTTTGCCAAGAAACTTTCCCCGCTCCGGGTCGAGTGACCTGACAAAGGCGGGATCAATCATACGGGATAGTGACTGACAGGTGCTCAGGAGTTTCTTCTTCTTTCGGAACAGCACACGCTTTTTCTCTTGAGAACGAAACCTGTTGTAGAGAGGCGTATCCCGAACGATACAATCGTGAATTACTTCAACGCTGTAGGCCACCTGAGGCTGTTCTGCCATAACACCAATCCTCCTTTAGGAACTATACTGCACTCCTGCCCTTTGCAAAAAACTTTTCCCCTGTTTTCCCTTCTTGCGTTGTATTTTGCCGGTAAGTATTGTAGTGTTGCTAAACAGATTGTACCTTGACTGTGAACAGTTAGGAGTATATAGCAAATCATCCCTGCATTATCAAAGTTTTTGTATTACCCACTCGCATTGCTGTTTGTAATTGCCCCTCACCTCAATCCTCTCCCATTGGAGACTGTGCCGCAACGTCATTTCGAGGGAGTAGAACGACCGAAGCAATCTCATAAGGGGTTGACAAAAAAGGAGATTGCCGCGCTCCCTATGGTCGCTCGCAATGACCGCAGGGATTATGACACAACCTCTTGGGGGAGAGGGTGAGTGGGGCAATCGTTCGCTCATTTTCCTGTTGAACATTAACCATACCCTTACGGGAACAGGGATTTTCTCCTGGATTCAGCGAAGCACTTCGACTCCTTCCCGTTTGATAATAGTTTTGAGGGTCTCTCCCGGTTGGGCATTGCGTAATGTTGCTATAGCATTCCTGAGAATCTGCTCTACCCGCTCCTTGCTGGTAAAATCCTCAACCGTCACCGCAAGGGTGGGTTGACGCCCACTCCCACCACCGGCAATAACACGAAAGCCTCTCTCGTTAACAACCAGCTTGCCCGTCGGACAATCCCGGGCACACAGCTCACACTGGGCACATTTCGTACGGTCGATGACAGGACCATCATCAGTCAGCCGGATCGCGTTGTCAACACACATGGTAAGACAACTTCCACACTGGGTACATTCCGCATCAGTTATATCAACCCGGTGAAGCATGATGAGGCCAAAATCCTTCAGGTAGGGACTCACGCAGCAATTAGGACACCCGGTCATCCCGACGGAAAAACGGCTGGCCCCGTGAAGTGCAACGGTTGCACGATCTGCCATAAGCTCAGTGACATGCTCCTCCTTCATAATAGCTGTGAGCGACCTCATCATTTCCTTGAGCATATTCCGCACCAGGGTGCTGTTTTCTCCATACTTGGTAAAACAGACATCAATGTGGTAGAGCGCACCCGGGTCGTCGAAGAAGAGCTCATCTTCAAGTTGCGGTTCCGGCCCCGTCCCGGCCAGAAAGGCCCTCAGCTGTTCCGTTTTTTCTTCGCCAATAAACTCTGCATAAATCTTTTCCGTTTCCTTGACAATCTCCGTCGTAACACAATCGAGACCTTTCTGCCGTGCAATCTTCTCCGCCTGTAACCGGGCATAGCTCCCCATCATGGGAGGTACCGGTAACATCTCCACCATTTTCTCAGCATCTTCCGCCCATCGCATAAAACACTCCTTTCTTTAGTAATAATGTGGACATTTCTGAAAAAAATTTTTATCATTACAGGTCAGCACTAAGGCTAAACACACCTAAACCCTCTCGTATGATCTAATGTTACTTACTGAAATAGTACTGTTTTTGCTAGGCCTCCTCCTGCTCGTCAAAGGATCAGACGTCTTTGTAACCACTGCTGTAAAAATAGCCAAGCAGTTGGGCGTTTCTGAATTCGTTATTGGATTAACCCTGGTTGCATTGGGCACATCCATACCAGAGGTGGGAACCTCAATTGCGGCATCCCTTAAACACCAGGGCGGGATTGTTCTCGGAAACGTTCTGGGTTCAAACATAGCAAACATTAATCTGATCATGGGCCTCATCGCACTTCGCTTTATACTCAAGACAAACCGGCAAATGCTGGTGCGTGACGGTTATATTATGTTGTGTGCAGTGCTGTTGTTCGCCCTTTTTATGGTTAACGGAATTATTTCACGGGTTGAAGCTTTTATCCTTCTGTTCCTGTATGGAGTTTATGTCTTATTCATTGTGGAAACACGCTCTGAACGCGACCGCCTGTACAGCTTTAAGGATTTCGTAATCTACTTTTTTAAGTTTAGCTATGTACGCTCTACAGGAAAAGTATTTTTTCAAGAAACCAGTGCTAAGGCAAAAGATGATGGAGCAAAACCCTTATTAAGAGGTGCCCTCTTAATGAATCTGGGAATTGTCCTCCTAAGCACCGTTGCAATCTGGTACGGAGCCAATCTTCTTGTTGAGGGCGCAATCTTTTTTGCAAACCTTCTGCACATTCCCGATCCTGTTATCGGACTGAGCGTAGTCGCTCTGGGCACTTCCTTGCCGGAACTGGGGGTTGCCCTCTCAGCTGCCCGGAAAGGGCTTGGAAATATTGTAGCTGGAAATATCATTGGTTCAAATATCGCAAATATTTTTTTGATTATCGGTATTACCGGTATGATTGCTCCCCTCTCAATCAGCACCTCCAGTATTATTATATCCACTGCCTTCCTGATCTTCATGACGGTCCTGTTTCTCTGGTTCCTCAGGTCCCGGTGGCAGCTGGAACGGATTGAGGGCATGGTCTTATTGCTCTTATATATCATTTTTCTTTGTTACGTATTCTTCGCGAGCAGAGGAGCTGTGTAATTTTTTCCATCAAAAAAATTCGTTGCCTATTTCCCCAGTTCTTTTACCCTTCGGGCAGCCCCTTTCTGTAAGGGGGCACCGTGTCCGAACAGGCACATATCAAAATCGAGTTCAGCCAGTTTTTGAACCGACGACAGTGCTTCACGGTAATCAGCACACCCCAGTCGTGGTGGCAGTTTCAAGTCCGGCACTCCACTTAAGGCATCACCGGTGAAGATGATCTTTTTTTCCCGCTGGTAGAAGCTGAGACTGCCGGGAGAATGTCCCGGAGAGGAAATGACCTTAATACCACCAAAGCAGTCAATAACCTCGCCTCCCTGACAGGGAATATCCACACCTACGGGCTCATACTTGAAGGAAAAGGTTTCCAGCAGGAAGAGAACTCCCTTGAAAACCTTTCCGGCAAGCCCTTCCCTGCCCATAGTCCAGGTTTTTCTCAATCCTTCAATATAAGCAGCTTCCCTGCTGCTGGCTACAATCTGTGCTCCACTCACCTTTTTCATCGCAGCAACTGATCCCATATGGTCCATATGGGCATGGGTGATAAGTATGTAGTTTAGTTCTTCACACCTTCTCCCAATTTTCTTAATACTGTCAATTATCCTGTCCCCGTCACCGGGCATCCCGGTATCCACAAGGGTGAGATCATCGTCGACGAGAAGGTAACTATTTGATCTTCCTGCACTGATCAGGTAAACGCCAGTGGCTATCTCCTCAAAGGTACCCATACATACCTCCTCCCTCAGCTATGCAGTATTATCCACATTAAACCAGAGAAATAATTAAATACAAATCTAAAATTCCAATCTTCAAAACAGGTGTTTTGGTTATTTGAATTTGTCCTTCGACTTGGTTCAGGATGGTGAGCTGACCGAACCATTTCGTGCTTAGCATTTCGGATTTTACCTCATCAGTTATCACTTTTTTCCTATTATATCTAAAGTGAACCCTGTCTTGTCAAGCAATGAAATTGCATCAGGCCATTTAAATGCTGTTTCTGATGGCCCTGGCCTTCCATTACTGCCTACTTATCTAGGCCTTATAGGCCCAAACCAGAAACTACATATAGTATGTTCCCTTATCATATACACTAAATATTGCTATTTACCTAAATTGTGAAAAATTTTGTTATTTTATTTTATTTTTATACTTGACAACATAGCACTTCACAAGTAAACTTGGGATAAAGTGGGATAAAGTGGATAGACAGTGTTATAGATACGGAGAATAAGCATGTTTCGTGGTAGATTTGAACACAATATTGACTCAAAAGGTAGAGTTAGTTTACCTGCGAAATACAGAGAAATCTTGAGCACTAATTACAATGATCGCATCGTCATTACCAATTACGACAGTTGTCTCATCGCCTATCCGTATGAAAAGTGGCTTGCCCTTGAAGAAAACTTCAAGGACTATTCCATCATGCAGTCAGAGGTAGAAATCTTTATGCACTACTTTATCTCCGGAGCTACTGAATGCACCCTGGATAAGTTGGGCAGGATACTCATACCCCCGCAATTGAGGAAACACGCGGGGTTAGAACGGGAAATAATGTTTGTGGGGATGATTACACGAATTCAGATTTGGGACAAGCAACGCTGGGAGAAAAAATTCCAGGAAGCCCAAAATGACTTTGATCAAATCAAAGGAAAAGAACTATTGGCCAAACTGGGCTTTTGACATAAAAGCGAATTTATGGAGACACTACACGTCCCGGTATTGTTAGCAGAAGCAATTGAATCTTTGCAGTGTAGAGCTAACGGCTTTTACCTGGATGCAACCTTAGGGAGTGGTGGTCATGCATTAAAAATCCTGAAAGACAATCCTGAGATTAAGGGGCTTATTGCCCTTGACCGTGACCAAGATACCATCGAACAGGCACAGAGCAGACTGGCCCCCTTTTCTCACAAGACATTTATCTTTCGGGATAATTTTATCAATATAAAGACTATTATACAACAAGTAGGCGTAAAAGAAGTGGAGGGGATCTTGATAGACCTGGGAATATCTTCAAGGCAGTTGGAAGATGGAAATCGCGGTTTCAGCTTTAATCTCAGGGGACCCCTCGACATGAGGATGGATAGAAACCAATCGATGACTGCCTTTGATATAGTAAACAAAACCCCGGCGCCACAATTGGAACAAATCCTCCGTGATTACGGAGAAGAACACTATGCATCCCGGATTACCAGAACACTGGTTGCGCAACGAAAGAAAGAACCCATTTCCGACACGCTGCAGCTGAGCAAACTCATAACCGCATCAATTCCCCCCTCCCGTCGGCCACGACGGATTCACCCCGCCACTAAAACCTTCCAGGCCCTGCGTATCGCTGTAAATCAAGAACTCGATAACCTGGTAACGGTTATCGAGGAGGCTGTCAACCTTCTCTCACACAAGGGAAGGCTCTGCATTATTTCATTCCACTCCCTCGAAGACAGAATCGTCAAACACACATTAAGAAAAATCGCCCGGGGCCCCATACAACCCCCGGACATGTACACCGCCGGAAAAACCCAATCGGGAACCATACGGATCATAACCAAAAAACCCATCGTACCCCAACGTGAAGAGACGCAAACAAATCCCCGGGCCCGCAGTGCAAAACTGAGGGTTGCAGAAAAAGTATAACAATGGTGAAAAGATCCGCTTCTCTGCTCAAACAGAAAAAGACCCGAATGAGAAGAAAAACAAGACAAACCATGCCCCTGCCCTTTCTCATGGTAATCATCTTGTGCATCTGCAGTTTAATCTTTGTGGTATGGTCCCGAATTCAGGTGACACAGCTTGGCTATCAATTATCACAGGCCAGCCAGGAGCAGGAACAGCTGCTCCAAAAAAACAGCCAATTAAAGATTGAAGAAGCAACCCTCAAAACACTTGAACGTATTGAGGACGTAGCACTAAACCAGTTAGCATTACAAAAACCCGAACCTTCACAAAGGGTGATTATGCCATGAAAAAAACATTCTCAAAAAAATGGTTGCAGGTTCGTATAGCGTTAATCTGCTGCTTCTTTAGTCTGCTGTTTGGTGCAATCATCATCAGGGCATACCAGCTTCAAATCATAGAACAGGATAAGTTAAAAGAGATCATTTACGGTCAGTACTTAAAAATCGTAAAGCTCCCCCCCAGCGGGGAACTATCTATGATCGGAATAATAAGCCGTTGGCCAGAAGCCTTGAGGCAGATTCAGTATATGCCCACCCCGGGCAAATTAAAGACAAACAGGGAATTGCCAAAAAGCTCTCTCCCATACTTGAAGTCAGCTACCGGTATGTAATAGACAAGTTAACCTCTGAGCAGCCCTTTGTCTGGCTGATGAGAAAGATATCACCCGCCCAGGCACAAAAGATTGAAAAGCTCAAGCTGGAAGGAATAGGCTTTATACAGGAAAGTAAACGATTTTATCCAAACAAAGAGTTGGCCAGTCACTGTCTGGGATTTGTAGGAGTTGATCGTAAAGGACTGGAAGGAATCGAACTTGCCTATGACAGTTACCTGAAGGGACAAGAAGGGTATATTCTTGTAGAAAGAGACGCCCTCGGAAGAAATATTCACACCCAGGATATCAAGCGGGTTAATTCCACCAAGGGCGCCAACATCCAGCTAACCATCGACAACACTATTCAGTACTGTGTTGAAAAAGTTCTTGATGAAGGAGTAAAGCAACGAAAGGCACAGGCAGGCATAGCCATCGTGATGGATCCAAAAACCGGTGAAATTTTAGCTCTTGCCGTTCGCCCCACCTTCAACCCCAATAATTTCTTTAAATTTACTCCTGACCAGTGGAGAAACCGTGCAGTCACCGATGCCTACGAACCGGGATCAACCTTTAAAACATTTCTTGTTTCCTCAGTGCTTGAGGAGGGAATCTCACGGCCCCAGGACATCTTTTTCTGCGAAAACGGTGCGTACCCCTTAGGCAACAGTGTCATTCACGATGTACACAAATTCGGATGGTTATCACTTACCAGAATTATCACACATTCAAGCAATATCGGGGCATGTAAGGTAGCTGAGAACCTTGGAAAAGATAAGTTTTACAGTTACATCAGAAAATTCGGTTTTGGAAGCAAAACAGGGATCGACCTTCCCGGTGAAACAAGCGGATTACTTCCCCTTCCCTACAGGTGGTCACCGGTTGACCTCGGGACAATCTCCTTTGGCCAGGGCATCTCTATTTCACCACTGCAACTGATTACCGCATTCTCAGCTATCGCCAACGATGGTGTTATGATGAAACCTCATCTGGTCAAAAGTATTTTTAACGATCAGGGAAAGATTGTTAAAAAAATTCTCCCGGAAGAGAAGGGAAGAATTGTCAGTCCCAACACCAGCCGGCAGGTGACCTCCATGCTTACAACGGTAGTAGGAGAGGGAGGAACCGGCGAAAACGCATCCATCAAAGGATTTAGCATTGCCGGAAAAACAGGTACCGCTCAAAAGGTTGATCGAGCAACAAAGAAGTACTCCGATCACAAGGTAGCAAGTTCTTTCATTGGGTTTCTTCCCGCAGATGATCCAAAGCTCTCTATACTCATAATCATCGATGAACCCCAGGGTATCAGTTACGGCGGAACGGTTGCTGCCCCGATCTTCAAAGAGGCAGCATACCAGATTATCGACTACTTAAACATTTCTCCCAGGAAAAGCAGTACAACCGTGGCCAGAAACTTTACTGCTCCCCCAACCACCGGTAGGAACACTTTAAAAAGTAACCCTCTCTTCACCAGGGTCTCTTTAAACACACAATCTGCTGTGTCAACAATCCCGGATTTTTCAGGGTTAAGCATGAGGGAGGCGAGAGATCTCGCCGCGGCACACAACCTCACCGTTTACATGAAAGGCAGTGGTACCGCCTGCAAACAATCTCCCTCTCCTGGTGCTCCAATCGAACACGACAGGAGCTGTGAAATCACATTTCAACCTCTATCATAGATCGATGCAATTAGCCCAATTGATTGAAGGATTACAAACCAGAAACATACAGGGATCTATTCGACGTGATATAAAGAATATTTCTTTCAATTCTAAAGAGATTGGAGCTGACTGTCTCTTTGTTGCGCTTAAAGGCACCCGAGTCAATGGCCATGACTACATCCCGGAAGCACTTGCTTCCGGGGCGCAAGCACTCATAGTTGAAGAAGATACGCAGACAGAACATGATGTCACGATCATCAGGGTACCGGACACACGTATAGCCTTGGCAAACGTTGCTGACTGCTTTTACCAGCATCCCTCCCGTGAACTTACCGTTATAGGCATCACGGGAACCAATGGTAAAACAACCATCAGCTATCTGATAGAATCCATTCTGAAAGAAGCAGGGCATAATCCCGGGGTAATAGGCACTATCGATTACCGGTTTGGCACCTATCACCGGGCTGCTCCCAATACCACACCCAATGCCCTGGATTTACAAAAAATCATGAAAGAGATGGTCGATGCCAAGGTTTCTCATCTCATTGTTGAGGTATCATCCCATGCCTTAGATCAACACAGGGTAGAGGCACTTAACTTCGACGTAGCCGTATTTACAAACTTATCTTCTGAACATCTTGACTACCATGACACCATTGAACAATACGCAGAGGCGAAGAAATTGCTCTTTACCTACTACATCAATCAAAGCACAAAAGAGAAAACCTATGCAATCATAAACTGCAATGATGCCCTTGGGAACACGCTCTGCAAAGCAACAAAAGCCCAGCTCTTGCGTTACGGGAGCACTGAGGGTGTTGAAGTCAGCTTAGAGCATTCTAACCTGACCAGTGAAGGACTCTCCATGCTTGTCACCACGCCACAGGGAGAAGTTGAAATTACACTCCCCTCTGATTGGAACGTTTAACAGCGAAAACATTTTAGCTGCGGTAGGCACTGCACTTACACAAGATAGTACCCTTGACACCATCAAGAAGGGCATTGCTCAGGTGCACTCTATTCCGGGCAGATTGGAGCGCGTGCCTAATAGCAGGGGGTTAACAATACTTATCGATTACGCACACACCAGTGATGCACTCGATCACGTACTGACCGTGCTCAGAAGTCTCTGTTCAGGAAGATTAATTACGGTATTTGGATGCGGTGGAGACCGGGATAAAACAAAACGGGGCCCAATGGGTGACACCGCAACCAGAAAGAGTGACCTTACCATTATTACTTCCGACAATCCCCGGACAGAAGATCCTCTGGACATTATTGCACAGATTAAAACAGGTATTGATCAATCCGCTATTAACTATTTGGACTTAAACCAACTCAAGGAGGCCGGTCTCCGCAAGGCTTACACCGTTATTGCCCAGAGAAGAGCGGCGATCAGGACAGCCGTTCGCTTCACCAAACCGGGGGATATTCTCCTGGTAGCCGGTAAAGGACACGAAGATTATCAGATTATAGGTACTAAGCGGCACCACTTTAGTGACCGGGAGGAAATCACCGAGGCACTGATCGGGATACCTGACGAGATAGAGGCACTGCCCCAATGATGAAGTTTACCGTAGAACAGATTACAAAAGCTGTTTCCGGACAATTGATACAGGGTGATCCCCTTCAGTCTGTACAAGGTGTTTCAACCGACTCTCGAACCATTAACCCCGGGGAGCTCTTTATCGCCCTCAAGGGGGAGCGTTTTGATGGCCATACCTTCATTTCCGAATCGCTTGTACAAAAAGCCTCTGCCCTGCTGGTCAACAAAAAAAACAACCTGAAGAAACGCCTGTCACCGGGGTGCACAATTCCTCTTATTCAGGTTACTGATACACTGCATGCCTTAGGAGACCTTGCCAACGCATGGATGAAACAAAACCGGGCAACGGTTGCAGCCATTACCGGAACCAATGGAAAAACCACCACCAGAGAAATGACCGCCACCGTTTTAGAACAGACGCATCACGTTCTCAAACCGCTGCACAACTGGAATAACTTGATCGGTCTACCCCTTACGCTCCTTCGTCTTGAACAGCATCACGAAATCGCCGTTATGGAAATGGGCATGAACAGGCTGGGTGAGATCAGACGACTTTCCCAGATTGCTCAACCACACATCGGGCTGATTACAAACATCAGCCCCGTACACCTCCACTACCTCAAAACACTTAAGAATGTGGCCAAGGCTAAAGGGGAACTGTTCGAGTCACTTACAGCTGATGACTATGCTGTGGTAAACAGTGATGATCCGCTTATTGTTGAACTTGCACAACGAAGTGGTGCAAAAAAGATCACCTACGGCCTCAATCCTAATGCACAGATAACCGCCACGGACATTTCCACTACTCCCCGGCATGAAACCTGTTTTATCCTTACGCGCGCACCCGAGAGCATCTCCATTACACTTAAAACACCCGGCACTCACACTGTTTACAATGCCCTCGCAGCGGCTGCAATAGCTACCCACTTTGGGCTCAGTCTCAAAACCATAAAAGAGGGGCTGGAACAATTCATGGCTTTTCCCGGCAGGATGGAAATCATCCCTCTTGCCAACAGTGT
Organism: uncultured delta proteobacterium; assembly: GCA_963752035.1. GTDB lineage: Bacteria > Desulfobacterota > WTBG01 > WTBG01 > WTBG01 > CAVVWZ01. Next base: position 11,823 of record CAVVWZ010000031.1, read on the forward strand.
GACACTCATTAACGACACCTATAATGCAAATCCCCTGTCCATGGACAGGGCACTCAAAACCCTCGTTCAAATGAGCGGTACGGGAAGAAGCATTGCAGTTCTCGGTGATATGCTGGAACTGGGAGAGTCCTCTCACCACTTTCACCAGCAGGTAGGAGCACTCGTTGCAGAACTGAACCTGGCAGCTGTTTTTCTCATGGGACCTCATGCACCTGTGGTAGCAGAGAGTGCACGCTCCCTCGGAACACCCCAGGAGGTCCTGCACATCGCTAAGAATCACGAAGAGGTTGCACGTCAACTTGATCAGTGCATACGGGCTCACGACGTGATCCTCTTTAAAGGTTCACGGGGCATGCAGATAGAGAACTGTTTAGAACACTTTTTGCACCTGAGGAATACAGGTTCGAGCGGTTTATCGACTACGAAGTCAGTACAGTTGGGTTGCAACTGTTAACCTTCGCGGATCAATCTTCATTGTTAAAAAAAACCTGCGGACAGTCAACCACCGGCTGCTTCATCAGCAATAAACAGGGAGGTCACCATGGCTGAAACCTATGTACCCAAAATTCTGGTTGTTGATGATGAGAAAGTAATCCGGGACATTACCCAGGCATTTCTGACACTCAACGGCTATGATGTCAACACGGCGGAAAACGGGAAAGAGGCTTTTGAAAAACTGGTAAGCAGCCATTATGATGTAGTCATTACTGATCTGCAGATGCCGCTTATGGGAGGAATGGAGCTGCTGGAACGAATATCCCAGATTCAAACGGATACCGTGACCATACTTTTGACCGGGAGTACAGTAAGCAAATCAGAGTGTTCGCATAAACCCTTTGCCCATCTCTGCAAGCCCTTTAGTCATAACCAGCTTATCCAGGTCATTCAAGAAGGGTTAAAACACCATTCAGCTATGGCACACAGCTGAATCACGAGGCACACTAAACATGCTCTATCATCTGCTCTACCCTCTTCATGAGGCTTACAACATTTTTAACGTATTTCGCTATATTACCTTCAGGACTATTTATGCCATTCTTACTGCCCTGTTGATTACCCTTGTTATGGGACCATGGTTTATAAAAAAACTTCGCAGTTTTAATGTCAAGCAGCACATTCGAGAAGATGGCCCCGCTACACACCTGAATAAACAGGGTACTCCCACCATGGGAGGCCTCTTAATCCTCCTCTCCCTCTCGGTTGGTACACTCCTCTGGGGAGACTTAACCAACATCTATGTCTGGCTGGTTCTGCTAACAACCTGGGGGTTGGGTATCATAGGATTTATAGACGACATGAAAAAACGCCACAGCGGAAGCTCCCGGGGTGTTTCAGCACGATTTAAACTGGGGGGGCAGATCTGCTTAGGGTTGCTACTGGGCATTTTCCTCTATCTTTCTCCCGACTTTGATAAAACACTTACCATTCCCTTTTTCAAGGAGATTTCAGTCAATTTGGGCATTTTATATATACCCTTTGTCATTTTAATCATTGTCGGCACCTCTAATGCAGTAAACCTTACCGATGGTCAAGACGGGTTAGCTATCGGATTAGTTTTAATTGTTTCCCTCACCTACCTCCTCTTCTCCTACTTTGCCGGCCACAGTAAGATTGCTTCTTACCTGCAGATTCTCTACATTCCCGGGAGTGGGGAATTAACCATATTCTGTGGAGCTCTTCTGGGGGCTGCCACAGGATTTCTCTGGTTCAACACCTACCCCGCACAGGTATTTATGGGCGATGTTGGTTCTCTCGCCCTGGGAGGAGCTATAGGAACGGTAGCCATCATCAGTAAACACGAAATGCTGCTTGTCATAGTAGGGGGAATATTCGTTGCGGAGGCACTATCGGTCATCTTTCAAGTTTTATCATTCAAATTACGCAAAAAGAGGATCTTCCAGATGGCACCCCTTCACCACCACTACGAAATGAAGGGGTGGGCAGAACCTAAGATCACTGTCCGATTCTGGATCGTGGCGGTAATCCTCGCCCTGGTGGCGATGAGTACGCTCAAGTTAAGATAACAAGCATCCTTTGGAATAGAAGAAACGCAATTGGAAACATTAGTCTTGGAAAAAACTGCTCCCATGGAACTGAACAACAAGAAAACACTGGTCGTCGGATTAGGTGCTACCGGTATCGCAACTGCCCTCTTTTTAAAAGAGCAGGGTGCCCAGGTTACTGTTAGTGAAAAGAAGAACAGGGGGGATCTCCCACCAGCCACTCAACAACTCTGCAATAAGGGAGTTGTACTTGAAACGGGAGAGCATCGAAACGAAACTTTTTTAAACGCCGAACTTATCATCGTCAGCCCCGGAGTTTCCCTGGAAACTCCTCCCCTCCAGGCGGCAGCTGCAAAGGGAGTGGAAATCATAAGCGAAATTGAGCTGGCCTACCGGTTTATTACGGTCCCCATTATTGCCGTAACCGGCACCAACGGAAAGACGACAACCGTAAATCTCATGGCCGACATGTTTGCCTCTTCGGGTAAGAGGGCTTTCCTGGGTGGTAACGTCGGGAATCCGCTTATCGAATACGTCTTAAACCGCAACCATGCAGAGTATATCATTGCCGAGGTAAGCAGCTTCCAACTGGAAGGAATACGCAATTTTAGACCCTTTGTCAGTGTACTCCTCAACCTCAATCACGACCATCTCGACCGTTATGCTTCTTACCGTGATTACATTGCTGCTAAAGCGAGACTCTTTATCAACCAGACCCCTGAAGACTATGCTATTCTCAATGCCGATGATCCTGAAGTACAAGCACTGGTCCCTTCTATTCGTGCAAGCAGGCTCTCCTTCAGTTCAGAACGTGAGGTGTCCTGTGGCATATTCTGCAAAGACCACCAGGCCTACTTTACTCAGGGAACCGATCAAACCCGTTTCCCTCTTGACCATATTCACCTTCCGGGCAACCACAACCGGCACAACATTATGGCGACAATAGCGGTCGGTCAACTGTGCGGGTGTCCCCATGAAGCGATTCAGCATACCATTGAAAACTTCAGAGGGCTTCCCCACCGCCTGGAATGGGTGGGAAAAGTTGAAAAGATAGGATTTTACAATGATTCAAAAGCAACCAATGTAAGTTCAACGGTAAGAGCACTGGAAGCACTTAATCCGCCGGTCATCCTTATTGCAGGCGGGAAAGATAAAGGAGGAGACTACCACCCCCTCATTCCCCTGATTGAGCAAAAAGTAAAAACCCTTATTCTCATTGGGGAAGCGCAGGAAAAGATGGTTCAAGCCTTTCAGAATACGACATCTATTGTCTGTGCAGAAACCTTTGAAGAGGCCTTTAGGAAATCACTCGATCACGCAACCGAAGGGGACACTGTTCTTCTATCACCTGCGTGCTCGAGTTTTGATATGTTCTCAAACTATAAAGAACGGGGCGAAACCTTTAAGGCACTGGTTAAAAACCTTTCCAGCGATTGACCCACGGAGGGAACTAATGGAAACACGTAAAGTATATGACAATCTGATTCTCTTGACGGTGCTTACCTGCGTGATTATTGGTATCATCATGGTGTACAGCTCAAGTTCGGTCTCTGCCGCAAAAAATTTCGGCACCGGAACCTATTTTCTTAAGCGGCAGATATGCTTTGCAGGAATTGGTTTTCTCCTTATGTTTCTGGCAATGAGAATACGATATCAGTATCTGAAGCACTTCGTATACTACATTCTCATAGGCAGCATTCTGCTTCTGATCCTCGTTTTGATCCCGGGAGTGGGCACAACCATCGGCGGTTCCACACGGTGGTTCAGGTTTGGACCAATCTCATTTCAGCCGTCAGAGTTCACCAAACTGGCCCTGGTCATATTCCTTGCATATTCTTTATCCAATAAAACAGACAAAATCAAGACCTTCTCCATTGGATTTCTCCCTCACGTAATTGCCACAATCATCCTGGTTTGCCTGCTTCTCTTGCAGCCGGATTTCGGTTCAGCCATGATTCTCGTTTCTCTCTTCACTATTCTCATATTTGCAGCAGGCAGTAACCTGAAACACCTTGCATCTTTCATAGCGGTGAGTACTGTGGGATGTTACTTTCTTATTTCTTCCGCCAGCTACCGATTAGCCCGGTTTACTGCATTTCTCGATCCCTGGAGCGATCCCATGGCTACCGGCTTTCAGATTATTCAGTCATTCTTAGCCTTCGGTTCGGGTGGGCTCTGGGGAACCGGGCTCGGCAATGGTAAGCAAAAGCTTTTTTACCTTCCCGAACCTCACACCGATTTTATTTTTTCCATAATTGGAGAAGAACTGGGATTTATTGGAGTCATTGCAGTTATCGTTCTCTTTATCATCCTCACCTATTGCGGAATAAAAATATGTGCTAACGCGCCGGATCTCTTTGGAACCTATTTAGCCCTCGGCATCACTTCCTTCATTGTGCTGCACGCGGTCATTAATCTGGGTGTTGTAATGGGACTGTTACCCACAAAAGGGTCAACCTTACCCTTCATCAGCTACGGGGGGACATCGTTGGTAGTCAACCTCACGGGTATTGGCATTTTACTTAATATTTCGTCCCAATTCTCGATGAAACGTACGTCATGAAAATAATTATCGCTGCTGGTGGAACAGGAGGACACCTGTTCCCGGGAATAGCTCTTGCTCAAGCCTTCACGGAAAAAAACAGTGCTAATCAGCTGCTCTTTATTGGAACAAAACGGGAACTGGATAAGAAAACCATTGCTCCCTACGGTTTTTCATTTGTTGCTATTGATGCTACAAGTATAAAAGGAAAAAATGTAGTTGCCATGTTTACATCGTCCCTGTATACCTTCAAAAGTATTGTGCAATCTATGCGAATGATAAAAACCTTTTCACCTGATCTGGTTATCGGTCTGGGAGGATACGTTTCCGGTCCCGTTGTGCTGGCTGCCTCCATGATGGGTGTTAAAACAGCCATTCACGAACAAAACACCATTCCCGGTCTCGCAAACAGGATGCTCGGGAAAATCGCAGACCGTATCTTTATCTCTTTTGCATGCTCACAATCCTACTTTCCGCAGCACAAAACTGTGATGCTGGGAAACCCCGTAAGCAAACAGCACATACGGGAAGCGGGACAATCACACGGTGAAACACCATTCACGCTGCTTGTTATAGGCGGCAGCCTTGGTTCTCATCAGATCAACCGTGCTCTCATTGATGCCCTCGAATACCTGATGCCCATTAAAAACACCCTGAGGATCATTCATCAAACCGGTGCAGGTGATATCACAATGGTGAGAGAAGCCTACCAGACAGAAGGATTCAGTGCTGAGGTTGTTCCCTTTATCAATGAGATTGCTCCTGCGTACAGTCAGGCCCATCTGGTCATCTCACGAGCGGGGGCAACAACACTTGCGGAGCTTATGATCCATCGCAAGGCTGCTATACTTATCCCCTACCCTCTTGCAGCTGACCGGCACCAGCACCGGAATGCAGGTGTCCTTGTTGATGAAGAAGCGGCCATGATGATCGATCCGGAGCACTTAACCGGCAAGTGTTTAGCCGGACAGATCCTTGATCTCTATCATCATCCGGAACGCTTGTCCGCACTGGAACAAAACGCAGGTAAAATGAGCCGGCCACATGCCGCCCGTGATATTGTTGATCACTGTTATAAACTCGTAGCTTAGGAAAACAATGTATCAAAGCATTAAACACATCTATTTTGTGGGAATCGGAGGAGTCGGCATGAGCGGTATTGCCGAAGTGCTTCTCAATCTCGGCTACAAGGTGAGTGGCTCAGACCTGAAGCTGACCGAAACCACTGAACGGCTTCAACGACTCGGGGCAACTATTCTTCAGGGACACCGGGAAGAGAATCTCACCGATGCAGATGTGGTTGTCATCTCCTCAGCCGTCAAGGCCACTAACCCTGAAGTCATTACAGCCCGCAGCAGAGCAATCCCTGTTATTCCCCGGGCAGAAATGCTCGCGGAACTGATGAGATTGAAGTACGGCATCGCCGTAGCTGGTGCCCATGGAAAAACCACCGCAACTTCTCTCATCGGTATGATCCTGGACCGGGGAGGCATCAGCCCTACGGTAGTCATTGGAGGAAAGCTCAACACTATCAATACTAATACCATCCTCGGGACCGGTGATTTCATGGTAGTGGAAGCCGATGAAAGTGACGGTTCCTTCTTGAAACTCTCCCCAACCATAGCAGTCATAACCAATATCGATCCCGAACACCTGGACTATTACCAGAATGTAGGTGAAATTAAACGCGCCTTTACCACTTTTGCCAACAAGGTCCCCTTCTATGGGCTCACCATACTCTGTCTGGACAATGAACATGTACAGGACTTAATGCCCCACCTGGAAAAACGTTACCTGACCTACGGTTTAACACCCCAGGCTGATTTACAGGCCCGTGAGATTGCCGTGCACGGTTTATCCATGACCTTCAAAGTGTTTCTCCACAATGAGGAACTGGGAACAGTAGAACTCAAAATGCCCGGGGTACATAATGTACACAACGCCCTGGCGGCAATCGCCGTTGCAGTGGAACTCAACCTCGATTTTTCAGTTATACAGGAGGCACTTAAAACCTTCGAAGGGATACACCGCAGATTTCAGCTCAAAGGAGAGTTTCATCAGATAACACTTGTTGATGACTATGGGCACCACCCCACAGAAATCAAAGCAACTCTAAGCGCTGCAAAGAACATTTGGCAACAGCGATTGGTAGTGATCTTCCAGCCCCACCGCTACACCAGGACAAGGGATCTGTTTAAGGACTTTCTCACCGCCTTTAATCAGGCGGACATTCTTCTGCTCACTGACATTTATCCCGCTGGAGAAGACCCCCTGCCTGGAGTAAATGCTGAAAATCTCTTCCAGGGAATAAAAGAGCACGGGCACAAACAGGTTCACTTTTGTCCCCGCAGGGAAGACATTGCTGATGATCTTCTCAAGATGCTTAATCCCGGAGACATTGTCATTACCCTCGGTGCAGGGGATATCTGGCAGTTAGGAGAACAGTTGCAGGACAAACTGCAAGAACTACCCTAAGTTGACGTTCATGGAGCATGACACCTTAAAGGAACTGGGCACCACGCTTAAGGGAAAAATACTCTATCAGGTTTCCCTTAGCCGTTACACCTCTCTTCACGTGGGGGGGATTGCTGATATAATGATTTATCCTGCAAATGTGCAGGAACTGCAAACAGTCATAAACTACAGCCGCAAACATGCAATGCCTTACTGCATTATGGGCCGGGGAACCAATTTGTTAATCAAAGATGGTGGTATTCGAGGGATAGTCATAAAACTGTCCCGATGCTGCAATACCATCAAAGTCACAGAGACTGTTCCCGGCCAGGTCACACTGACCGCAGGTGCCGGCGTGTCACTAACAAGACTCCTGACCTTTGTCATAAAAGGTAGCCTGTCAGGCTTAGAATTTTTAAGTGGCATACCCGGCTCACTGGGAGGAGCTCTGGCAATGAACGCAGGCGCTCAGGGTAAAGAAATGAAAGATGTGACTGAAACCATCACGCTACTCACCCCTCAGGCAGAAGTCATTGAAAAAAACTCCGGTGAGCTGCAATTTAGCTACAGAAGCTTAGCCCTCTCCAGGGGCACAGTCATTCTCAAGGCAGTGCTGAAAATGAAGCAGAGCACCAGAAAGATCCTGCAGGGTCGAATAGAAAAGATCAATAGGTGGCGAAGGCGCGTGCAGCCCCTTAATCTTCCCAGTGCAGGATCGGTCTTTAAAAATCCTCCCGGCCAGTCAGCCGGTCAATTAGTGGAACAGGCTGGTCTCAAGGGATTTAGGCTGGGAAATGCCCAGGTCTCCGATAAACACGCCAACTTCATTGTAAACCGGGGTGGGGCAACTGCACAGGATATCCTTTCACTTATGGACATCATGCAAGACAGAGTTTTTCAAGCAACAGGAATAGAGCTTGAACCAGAAATATGCATAGCAGGAGAAAATGGGTAGCGTCAGGCACAAAGCTTATAGAAAAAAAAGAATTGGCGTCCTGATGGGCGGGTCTTCTGCTGAACGGGCAATATCACTTCGCACGGGCAAGGCCGTTCTCAAGGCCCTCCAGGCTAAGCACTATAACGCCGAGGGAATCGATGTGAACAGGTCCATAGCACAAACACTTCTCAAAAAGAAGATTGAACTTGCCTTCATAGCCCTTCATGGTACAGTAGGAGAAGACGGAACAATTCAGGGAATGTTAGAAATGATGCAGATTCCCTATACCGGATCGGGACTGCTTGCCAGCGCTCTAGCTATGCACAAGGGAATGGCCAAGACAATCCTGCGGCACCATGGGATGCCTACTGCTGACTTCCAGGTTATACAGGCAAATGAAATCGAACGGGCCGGTTTTCATCAAACGGTAAAGATTCCCCTGCCTTTAGTGGTGAAACCCATTGCCGAGGGATCAACTATTGGAACCAGCATTGTGACTAACAAAAGGAATCTTCGTAGTGCCTGCAGAGAGGCAGTCCGTTTCGATCAGCAGGTACTGCTGGAACGGTTTATCGTGGGAAGAGAAATTACTACAGGAATCGTAAACGGCAAAGCACTTCCCGTAATTGAGATTATTCCCCGGGAGGGTTTTTACAATTACCGCTCCAAGTACACCCCCGGCAGTACTGATTACATTGTACCCGCTCGTATCGGGAAACGCACAGCTGCGAAAATCCAAGAGCTGTCTGTCAGGGCTTACCATGCACTGAAATGTGAGGGAGTTGCACGGGTTGACCTTATGCTGAGTCACAAGCGCAATCAGCCATATATTCTGGAGATTAATACCATACCCGGAATGACTGAAACCAGCCTGCTGCCCATGGCGGCCGAATCTGCTGGCATCTCTTTCGAAGATCTCGTAGAACAGATTATTTTCACTGCTCGATTAAAGGCACTGTAATACATATGGCACGTACTACCATACACTATAAAACACAGCGCATAAGAAACCGGCGTACCAGCACAAAAAAAAGAACCCGGGGGAAACGGGACTTGACCCATATCTTTCTGGTGTGTCTCAGGTATACCCTTACAAGCCTGGGTATTGTTTCCATTGCCCTTACCTCTGTCATGATCTATAAAGAGCTGCTACAGTTGCCTTTTCTGCAGGTAAAAAAGATCCAGGTAGAGGGGTGCGTCCACCAAACCCCTGCGGAAATTCTGGATATCGCTGGCATACACCCGCAGGTCAATCTGCTCTCACTTGATCTCAAAGACATTTGCCACCAGTTGGAAAGCTCCCCGTGGATTGACAAAGCCCAGGTTAAACGGACATTCCCTGATCAATTATATATCAGTATCTCGGAGAGGAAACCGGAAGCTCTGATCAATTTAAACCAACTCCACCTGGTCGACGGCAGGGGAGTCATATTTAAAAAAGTCGAGCGGCAGGAGGGACAGGATCTACCCATCTTGACAGGAATAAGCTGGGAAAATCTGATGCGTCAGAAAAAAAAGCATACCATGCTCATCAGCGAGGCCCTCTCTCTCATTAATCTTTTTGAGCAAGAAGGGATACCGCTGTCAGAAATTTCAGAAATCAATATCGACCCTGTCCTCGGGCTGACAGTATTTACTACAAACAACACACTGCAAATAAAAATGGGATTTGCTCCCTTCGAAAAAAAGTGCAGCCGATTGTATGCAATCATGGAAGATCTCAAAAGCAAACATCTCACTCCACAAATAATAGACCTTGATTATCGGCATAAAGCCTTTGTAAAAGCTAAACCACAAAGTGGAACAAAACAAGCTATCTGAAAGGAGGTGAAAGAAAATGGGGCAAAATGGAAATGTAATCGTAGGACTTGATCTTGGAACAACTAAGACCTGTGCCCTGGTGGGAGAAGTGCATAAGGAGGGAATTGACATCATTGGTTTTGGTAGCACATCATCCAAGGGATTACGGAAAGGGGTGGTCATTAACATTGAAAGCACTGTGGATTCCATCAATAAAGTTCTGGAGGAGGCCGAGCTGATGTCAGGCTGTAAAATAAGTGGTGTCTACACCGGGATTGCCGGCAGCCACATCAAGGGTCTCAACAGTCACGGGGTAATCGGGATTAAAGATGGTGAGGTGACCAAGCATGACATTAGCAGGGTCATTGAAGCAGCGAAAGCTATCGCGATCCCTTTGGACAGGGAGATTATTCACATACTCCCCCAGGAATTTGTTGTTGATGGCCAAAATGGTATCAATGATCCTTTGGGCATGGCCGGTGTGCGCCTGGAAACCAACGTACACATGGTTACCGGATTAGCATCATCAGCGCAAAACATCATCAAGTGTGCTAATCGCAATGGCATATCTGTCAAGGAGCTCGTACTGCAACCCCTTGCATCCTCAGAATCTACGCTGGAAGAGGACGAAAGGGAACTTGGTGTCGTTTTGGTTGACATCGGTGGGGGAACTACCGATATCGCCTTTCTTAAGGGAGGCAGTATTCGATACACATCAATACTCGCCCTGGGAGGAGATCACATTACTTCGGACATCGCGGTTGGACTGAGAACTTCTTTAACACAGGCGGAAGAACTGAAAGTTACGTATGGATCCACCGTTAGTTCTCACGCTGCACGGGATGAAACACTTGACGTAACCTTTATGGGAGGATCGAATCCAAGGAAGGTGTCCCGGCAATTTCTCTGTCAAATCATCAACTCACGCATAGAGGAAATATTCAAGCTGGTTCACAAAGAAATCCTCAGAACAGGATACCGGGAACTTGTGGCACCAAGTGTGGTACTGACCGGGGGAACCTCTCTGCTTGAGGGAATCACTGAAACCGGAGAACAGATACTTAACCTTCCCGTGAGGGTGGGATACCCAAACACCGTTGGTGGACTGTCAGAAATTGTAAAAAGCCCGGTCTACGCAACAGCCGTAGGTCTTCTCCTTTACGGCATGAAGCACACATCCTACAGCAACAACGGTACCAAGGGGTACAAACATATGTTCAGCAGGATAACCCAGAGCGCAAAAAACTGGTTTGCTGAAGTTATATAAATATTCACATTGATCGAGCACAAACACACACCGAAAATAGATAAAAATGGTTGTTGACTTCTTTCAGCAAATACTATATATTCTAGTACTAAATAAACAAGCTACAATATATAGTGGAATAAAATGGCCATTTAAGAAACTCGGCAGAGTAATGCGGCTCTGTGATCATGACATGTGGTGGCAGCAGCCGGTTCAAGAAAGGAGGTACAGATGAGCTTATTTGAGATTGAGGAAGACGTACGACGGGTTGCAAAAATCAAAATTATTGGTGTGGGTGGTGGTGGGTGCAATGCGATCAATACAATGATAAGTTCTAACCTGGAGGGTGTTGAGTTTATTGCAGCGAATACCGATCTACAGGCCTTGACCAATTCACTTTCCACTGTAAAAATTCAGCTCGGTGCCCAATTGACCAAAGGTCTGGGTGCAGGAGCAAATCCTGAAATCGGAAGGAATGCTACCCTCGAGGACACTGACAAAATACGGGAAGAGCTGAGCGGGGCTGATATGATCTTTATCACCGCTGGGCTAGGGGGTGGAACCGGAACTGGTGCAGCACCTATTATTGCAGACATCGCAAAAGAACTGGGCGCCCTTACCGTAGCGGTTGTGACAAAGCCATTTCTTTTTGAAGGGAAAAGGAGACAGCTGGTTGCTGAAAAAGGACTGCAAGAACTGAAACAATCCGTAGACACGCTCATCGCCATTCCCAATCAACGATTACTGAGCATAAGTGACAGAAACATCTCCTTACTCGGAAGCTTTAGAAAAGCTGATGAGGTTTTGCTCCATGCCTCAAAATCAATCTCTGATTTAATTACCATTCCCGGATTAATCAACCTCGATTTTGCAGATGTAAAAACCATCATGTCCGAAATGGGAATGGCTTTCATGGGAATGGGCGTTGCCTCAGGAGAAAACAAAGCAATTGAAGCAACACACAAGGCCATATCCAGTCCGCTTTTAGAAGATATTTCAATCAGTGGAGCACAAGGTTTACTCATTAACATCAGCGGCGGAGAAAACCTTACGCTGCACGAAGTCAATGATGCTTCAACACTGATTCAGGAAGAGGCCGATGACGGAGCCAATATTATCTTCGGCGCTGTCATTGATTCCCGCATGGAGGATGAAATCCGCATTACCGTCATTGCAACCGGATTTGGAACAAGAGATGAGCAACGTATAGATGATTTTAAAAGGACTGCTGCTCCCCCACTCGAACCTGTCGAAGACCAGGACGTACCTGCTTTCCTCCGCAGTGACTTTGAAAACGATGAACCAGAAGTAACAAAAATAGGGACCATCGTTAGCAACTTTGTAAATGATGAGTATGACATCCCTACGTTTTTACGGGACAGTGAAGATCTGGAACCAAATGAGGCTTGACCCCCAATACTGCAACACAATTGAGATTGTCAAGTTTGATAGAACGCATTAACACTTTACTGGTTTTCACCTCTTGATGAGCAGGTTACCTTCTCGCACCCTAGTCCAAAACAGCACAAGGCTGCTCTCTCAAGAGAAAGGAACGATTAGAAAATCCTGGGAATGTAAAAGCTCTGTTGCCCTTGTTTATCCCAATCGATACTATCTTGGGATGTCCAATCTCGGATTCCAGAGCATTTATCAATTGCTCAACAGCCTTCCCGATATTGTCTGTGAACGTTCGTTTCTCCCTGAGTATGATGAACAGCAAGAGTTGATTCGATCCCAAACTCCTCTTTTCAGTTTTGAATCCTTCCATCCTTTACGTAATTTCGACATTATTGCCTTCTCCCTCTCCTTTGAAAACGACTATCCAGCTATTTTAACTATCCTCAAACTTGCAGCTATCCCCTTCTCCAGTGCTGAGAGGGGAAGTAAGTACCCACTTATCATAGCCGGTGGTGTTTGTGCCTTCTTTAATCCAGAACCCCTATCAGAATTTATCGACCTCTTTATCATCGGTGAAGCTGAAGAGGTACTACCCAAACTGATGGAAAACTACCACCATCACCAGGGCACAACCGCCTCCAGGAATTCCCTTCTGAACCACCTTTCCAGGGACGAAGGAATATACGTACCCCGATTTTATGAAGTCACGTACAACCCTTCAGGAACAATCAAAGCCTTTAAGCCAAAAGACAAGGCACCGTCAATTATTAAGAGGAAACACACCAGGCAGTTAGACCGTTTTCCTACCTGTTCTGTCATCACGACTCCCCAGACCGAATTCGGCAACATGTTTCTGATGGAGATAACCCGCGGCTGTGCACACCGCTGCAATTTCTGTTCTATGGGATGTGTGTACACTCCCTACCGGGGAAGAAGCCTGGAACAGCTCAAGGAAACCGCAACAAAAGGACTTAACCAGGGGTATAAAATTGGCCTTATTGGTGCCACCCTCTCAGATTACCCCCATATAACTTCTCTCTGTAAGTTCATACTGGAGAAAGGAGGGAAATTTTCCGCTACCTCCATGAGAATAGACCTCCTTGACGAGGAGTTAATCAAGTTGATGAAGCGAAGCGGCCTTAAGACGATTACCCTTGCTCCTGAAACGGGTTCAGAACGATTACGAAAAGTGATAGGGAAAAGTCTCTCGGACGAGCAAATATTCACAACCGTTGAGTTGATAGCACAACACCACTTTCGTTACCTTAAGCTCTACTTCCTTATTGGCCTTCCTACTGAAGAATCTGAAGACATCGATCAGCTCATTGAACTAACAAAAAGAATACAACACCACATGATCAAAGCACAACCCCGTTCGCGACACCTGGAAAGCATAAGCTTAAGCATAAACCCCTTTATCCCGAAACCTGCAACACCATTCCAATGGCACCCTTTTGAAAACATCAACTCTCTTAAAGCCAAGCTAAAGAAAATTCGCAACAGTTTTAAGAAGGATAAGCACATTTCAGTTACCTGGGATCTTCCGAAATGGAGCTACCTTCAGTGTTTACTGAGCAGGGGAGACCGGCGGGTAGGCAAAATACTTGTAGCAGCCCATGAGCAGGGAGGAAATTTTCAAAAAGCCTATAAACAGGTTGATATTAACCCGGACTTCTACATCTACCGGGAAAGAGCACTAGACGAGATTTTACCCTGGGATTTTATTGACCACGGTGTCAGCAGGGAGGTTCTCTCTGAAACATATACAAAGGCCCTCCTGCTGCAAAAACAGCACGAAGGCCTTGAAGAAGATAGCAACCGGTAAATTACCACCCGTAAAATAAAAGATGCACTCTACTACGGTCAGCAAAGAAATGGTTACTGTTGTCTAGATTACTACAGATTTTTTCTTAAGGGTATTACGGGAAACGCCTAACAGCTTTGCCGCCTTACTTTTATTGCCCTTCACTTTTTTAAGAACTGTTTTGACGTAGAGGGTTGCCATCTCGTCCAAAGACAGAAAACTGCCATTCATCAAAAGGGTGTCCAGGGTCAGTACCTTCCGATCACGCTTAAATTCCATCTCTTTCATGGAAATGGTATCTCCCTGCGCACCAATGACAACATGCTCTAAAACATTTTTTAGTTCACTCACATTACCGGGCCAATCATAAGACTCCAGATAATGCCTGACGTCGGCATCAATCTTCTTTACATGCTTCCCGTATTTGCGGTTAAACCTGTCCATAAAGTGCATTGCCAGAGGAATGATTTCCCGGGAGCGCTTTTTGAGAGGTGGAATATGAATTGAATGTTTGTGCAGTGTCTGATAAAGCTCTTTGTTAAACTTACCCTTATCAACAAGCGTTTTAAGGTTTGCAGTGGTTGATACAATGATACGTAAACTTTGCAGCGAGTTGTCAGTCTTTTTCCCCCTTCCAGACTTTTTACGTTTGAGGTACTTGAGCACCTTGGTTTGACCTGCCTTGGGAAGAAACTCTATATTGTGAAGGAAGAGTGTTCCTCCCTCGACATGGCGGAAGTACTCACCATCCTTTCTTTTACCATCGACTGTCTTCTGGATATCAAGCAGGTATTGGTCAAGGTCTTGCACTTGTTTGTCATTGCAATTCATGGACACAAAGGGAAGCATAAAGCAGGGACTCCGGAGATGAAGCACCTTTGCGAGAAGTGCTTTTCCTGTCCCCACCTCTCCAAACAACATGACAGGAACATGCCCATTTTCAAAAAATCCTACCACCTGCTGGTACAACTCTTCCATACTCTTGCTGACACCAACCATTTCATTGCTTTCCAGCTGATGCAAAAACCAGAGGCGCAAGCGTTCTGCCTGCCGTTGATGATACTGTACGGCCAAAAACTTCTGCAAAACAATTGTGATCTCTTCACTATTACATGGTTTACAGAAGTAATATTCCGCACCCCGTTGCAATGTCTCAATTCCCTGTTCATTTGAATTAACTATGGTAAAGAGGTTAGCACACCCGCCATTTTTTTTCATCTTTTGCACTATGTCAACACCACGGGGATTAGGCAGATCAAGTGATAAAAAAACCACATCAGGCTTTTCCTTTTTCATCTCCCGTAATGCCTTTGTCGTGGAGGAAGAGGACAACACTCGACATCCACGGTCTTTAAAAAAAGTGATCAGGTCGCTGTGCTCTACTTCCTTACCCGCAATCATCTGGATTGTTATACTCATGAACTGTATTCCCTTCTGGTCACATCAACACCATCTGCTATAAATAGAAAAGCTTGCACTACACAAAACCACATGTTCCACTACCAGGTCATCAAGCAATTTATAGTTTCACATTTCAAGCGCAGCATACATTACCGTCATGTGGAGGTATTGCCATTCTATACATAATCAAGCTGGATCTTACGGTTAAAAGAACCTTATCAGGCTATTTGAAGTGATAATCAGAGTTGCACGATTTAAGGAAGGTAGGTTATAGAACTTACGTGTAGAACTTATATGGATAGGTTATAACAAAATGCATTGAAATAGTCCTACACAAGGTATCATTTCTGCTTAAAAACTCAAAACCCCTCCCTTGCGGCAATCTTTGGTAAACTAAGCTGGCATGGAAAGTAACAAATTCATTTTTTCAAGTCAAGAATTTTTAGAAAAATATTTTTAAAAAAAATAATACGCTTGATTTTACACTGTTTTTTTGACATGCTACACTTTGCTTTCTCAGCACCTACCGGTAAAGCATACAACACAGGAGATAGCAATGGATGGCAATGAGTGAAATAATTTTCAAACTGCTCTTGTCTGCCTTTTTAGGAGGACTGATTGGACTTGAACGGGAACTGCACTCTCGTGCAGCAGGATTGCGAACCCACATCCTCGTTGCCATCGGATCTACGCTTATAATGATGATCTCAAACTATATGTTTCTTCTCTATCAAGATCAAACAGCAAGCACTGTAGTGCGTCTGGACCCTGCCCGGATTGCTGCCATGACTATTACCGGAATCGGTTTTTTGGGTGCAGGGACCATCATCCAGTCTAAGGAAATTGTCAGAGGACTGACGACTGCTGCATGTCTGTGGGTTATCGCTGCTGTTGGTTTGTCAGTTGGCTGTGGATTCTATCTTCCCGCTGTGATGACATCGGTTATTGCACTGATGTCACTCTATCTTCTCCACTACCTTGAAGATTTTCTCAAGAAAGACTGGTACAGGAAACTTACGGTTATCACCGACGACAGTAACCGGTTTCCTGCTATAGAACAGGTCCTCGTGAGTAATAAAATTCACATTGTCAAGGTTGGCCTGGACACTAATATCCTCGATAGAGAAACCACCTACCATATTGATCTTAAAATGAAAAAAGATTTGAACGACTTTGCCATTGTCCGTGAACTGGTCAAAGTAGTTGGATTAAGGCGAGTTCAGTGGATATAGCCTACAGCACAGAGGAACACCCCGGTAATCCTATGAAAACAATTTTTATAAAGGACATTAAAGAAAATCAAAAAGTAGCCAGTACGTTTCTGGTAAAACAAAAAAACATTTCCCGGACCAAGGCAGGAAAGCCCTTTTTGAACCTTACCCTGAGTGACAAAACCGGAGAAATCATAGGGAGAGTGTGGGAACAGGCTGAATCACTGTCTGAAGGTTTTCAGAAGGATGATTTCATCCGTTTAGAATCAACCTCTGTGTCCTACCAAAATGCACTACAACTCAACATTACCGCACTCACTCGCTGCCCCCCTTCTGAGATCGATATAACTAAGTATCTCCCCGAGGCACAACGTGACAGGGAGGAAACTTTTAACGAGCTCACAACCATTATCGAAACCATTCACAATCCCCATCTCAGGCAGTTACTTGATCTCTTCCTGCAAGACCAGATGTTTATCAGACTCTTTAAATCCGCACCTGCAGCAAAGAAGCTGCATCATGTCTATATAGGAGGCCTACTGGAGCACACCACAAGTGTTGCCAACCTCATCCTCACCATAGGGTCCCATTATGGTGGACTGAATCTCGACCTTCTCCTCACTGCTGGCATCCTCCACGACATTGGCAAAGTTCATGAACTTACCTATTCAAGGTCATTTGATTATTCCGATACTGGCAGGCTCCTCGGCCACATTGTGATAGGCCTTGAAATGATTACCGAGAAAATAGGCAGACTACCTGACTTTCCAAAGGATTTGGCCCTCGAGTTGAAACATCTCATTATCAGCCATCATGGCCAGTACGATTATGGCTCACCTAAGCGACCAAAAACACTTGAGGCACTTATCCTTTTTTATCTGGATGATTTGGATGCGAAAGTAGAAGACCTGAAGTCTTTCACCCGGCTTGAGGCAGAAAACCAGTCTAAGTGTGCAGGTTATCATAAGATGCTCGGTCGTTATATCTATAAATCTCTCGAGGCTCAGGATTGTGTGGACCCTGTGCCTTCCGATGAAAAGGAAGAAGGCCACCAGCCCGACACCAGCAGGAAACAAGGATAACCTTTACTCTACCAGGGTCTTCTGGCTTGCACCCCCTCTGTCAAGGAACAATACCCCTCACTCAGCACAAAACAGAGATAACGGGTCACAACCACCCCTTTTCCTAGCCCTGATTCTGCTTGAAGTAATCCTGTTTCCTTGTGCGACCCCTTGAAATAAAAGGGTTTTCAAAGCTATCAATGCCTGCTTGCAAAGAAAATGCTTGCTAAATGCATTCGTTTTATACTAATATGGCAGATTATTTTGTGTTTTGCATAGTGTGCTACCCGCTGAACACGCCAAAGTAATTTTGTATTCTCTGGAGACTGCTTACATGAATACCTATGTGGTTCTAGTCACTTGCGATCATTCTCAATGCGCTTGCGAATATCCTCATGAAAGTTGCAATGCTAAAACAGGAAAAAACCACAGACATCATGACTATGGTCACACAGTCCCTTACCAATCCTGTACTGTTTCTGGGCCTTGTTTCTTTTGGTCTGGCACTGGTTGCCTATTGTTTTGTGCTTGCAAAGATCAACCTGAGTATTGCCTACCCTCTCATGACAAGCCTCGGGTTTTTAATCGTTATTCTTGCATCCTGGCTGTTTCTCGGTGAAAATATTTCAAAAATCCAAATTGTAGGTTTCACCTGTATCATTGCAGGTGTCTGGATGGTAGCTCGATAAACAAATCATAAAACGTTAGCTCTAGAATACTTAACCGGTTACAGCAGGTTACCGGCAGCGATACCAATCATAACAAACTGTACCATCACTTTTCACATAGACTTTCGCCATACTATGACTAATCAAACCTGGTTTCACATCTTCAAGACAATGCGGCCACGCCAGTGGACCAAAAATCTGCTCGTTTTTGCTGCTCTCATTTTTTCCCAGAATCTCTTCAATACATCTATGTTACGGGACAGTACCATTGCGTTTGTTATTTTCTGTCTTCTCTCAGGAAGCGTTTACACCTTAAATGATTTACTGGATATAAAACAAGACCGCCTGCACCCCAAAAAGTCCAAACGGCCTCTGGCTTCTGGAAAACTGAAGCCCGCTTCAGCCATCATTGCTGGTCTGCTATTGGTTACACTCTCCCTGGCCAATGCCTTTTGGCTCAACACCAATTTTGGATTGATTGCTCTCAGTTACTTCATTTTACAGATTGCTTATTCAACCATCTTGAAACATGTTGTGATTCTTGATGTGCTTGCGGTTTCAATAGGGTTTGTTCTGAGGGCAATTGCCGGAGCGGAAGTTATTGACGTCCCCATATCGTCCTGGCTCCTCGTTTGTACTATCCTCCTGGCACTCTTTCTATCATTGGGCAAACGAAGACATGAAATTCTCCTCCTGGAGGAAAATGCAGCTAACCATCGAAAAATTCTCTATGAGTACAGTCCGGGCCTTCTTGACCAGATGATTTCGGTTGTTACCGCCTCAACCGTGGTTGCCTATGCCCTCTATACCATGTCTGCCGAGACCATTACCAAATTTCAAACCGATAACTTAAAATACACCATCCCCTTTGTCCTGTACGGTATATTTCGATACCTGTACCTTATTCATCAAAGGAGTGAAGGTGGCAGTCCGGAAAAAATTCTGTTAAACGATAAGCCACTGCTGATTAATATCATACTCTATCTCACTACAGTCTGGCTTTTTACGTATAGTTAGGTACATACTATACAGGGTATAGCACCTGTAAGAAAACAAATACAGCTAACACTTATTGCTAAGGAGAAACGTCATGGGAAAAACAAGCAGACAACAAAAAGCAAAGAAGAAAAAGAAGAAAAAGAAGGTTAAGCGCATTGGCAGAGGAAGCAAGCGTTAGCCACCTGCCTCCTGTTGAACCTCTATACATCCTTAGAACAGCCCTTGCAGCCTGATAGTGCATGTTGACAGGAGTCAGCATTTAGTATGTATACTGACTTCTGTCTTGTGTAACCGGCTTTTGGGTTTGATCTATAAAAGGAATTACTTCAAAAACAGTACAACTGGACTTTCTACAAGAACCTGATTTCCATACCTGCCTTTTTACCTCTCTCGGCTGATCTCTGTCTACATCCCGCACGTACCCAGAAAACCCCTGAGATAAGACTACGGCATTGTTGGAATAGCTTTTTCATTAAAGTTATTCCAGGCAGTTCCGATAGGACTACACATACTTCATCCGGCAATAATAACCTACAAGAGGATAGTAGCATGGCTTCCTATCGATCAGAAACAAGTTGTTCGGCCGATGTAGTACCATTCTTTTTAAATAGAGCAGATTATGTAGGTTTTTTTCTCAAAGTCAATCCCCATGAAAACAATTTCTCGACTTTCGTTATTAAGAAAAAGGATTTTGATTCACAATCGGAGTTCATGAAAAACCTGGCCGTCATCTACGATTCTTGCGTCAAGTAATACCCCACTAATCCAGCCCATCATCTTATCTACTCATTTTTCTTGCATTGAACCTGTAATTAGCTTATCATATTAGATTAACCGCCTGCAGGCACCCACCACATGGCATCTGTCAGGCGTGTGCCATTTCACTTAAATACTCTCATATATCAAATAGATAGATAAACAGATGAAAAGCATTAGTGTCAGAGGGGCAAAGGAGCACAACCTGAAAAATATCGACCTCGAAATCCCTCGTGACAAACTCGTGGTTATTACGGGCTTAAGTGGATCAGGGAAATCTTCCCTGGCTTTTGATACCATTTATGCGGAAGGTCAAAGACGGTACGTTGAATCCCTTTCTGCATATGCCCGCCAATTTCTGGAGCAGATGGATAAACCGGATGTGGAATCAATCGAGGGACTCTCTCCTGCCATCTCTATCGAACAACGAACCCTCAGTAAAAACCCAAGATCCACTGTGGGTACCGTTACAGAAATCTATGACTACCTTCGGGTGCTTTTCGCTCGAATCGGAAAACCCTACTGTCACAAGTGTGGCAAGGAAATAAGTTCACAAACCATCCAGCAGATTGTCGATCAGCTCAAAGAACTGCCCCAGGGCTCAAAAATCATCTTGTTTGCTCCCTTGATTCAGGGCAGGAAAGGTGAATACCGGAAAGAACTCAACCAGCTGCGGAAAAGTGGTTTTGCCAGGGTAAAAATAGATGGTCATGTTAAAGACTTGAGTGAAGATATTACCCTGAACAAAAACAAGAAGCACACCATTGATGTGATGATTGACCGCCTGGTTATCAAGGAAAAGATTGAAAAAAGGTTAGCGGATTCCCTGGAAACGGCACTTAATTTGTCCGGTGGTATTGTCAAGATTGAACTCAATGGAACCAAAGAGTTGCTCTACAGCGAAAAAAATGCCTGTGTTGATTGTGGAGTCAGTTTCCCTGAAATTTCCCCGCGCATATTTTCCTTTAATAATCCCCATGGTGCCTGCCCTGCCTGTGGAGGCCTTGGTTCAAAAATGTATTTTGATCCCGACCTTGTGGTTCCTAATCGGAACCTTTCAATTCGTGAGGGTGCTATTCTTCCCTGGGCTAACAGAAAATCCATCTATTACCATCAAATGCTTGATGCCCTCGCCCGTCACTACAAATTCGACATCTACACCCCCTTCAAAGACCTCCCCCCTCACCTCCAACAGATACTGCTTCACGGATCGGTTGATGAAAAGATTGATTTTTATTATGATGACGGCACCCGTCGCTTCTCCCATCAAAGAGAATTCATGGGGGTCATCCCCAACCTGGATCGCCGTTTTAAAGAAACTGATTCTTCCGCGGTCCGGCAGGAACTTGATCACTACATGAATACCAGCACTTGTCCGGATTGTTCCGGTTCCAGGCTGCGCAAAGAAAGTCTCTTTATTAAAATCAACGATCACTCCATCCACGACATTACTAAGCTTTCGATTACAGAAGCACATACATTCTTTTCCCGGTTGAATCTTAGCAAACGTGATAAAAAGATCGCTCAGCGCATTCTTAAAGAAATTACCGAACGTCTCACCTTCCTCATGCATGTTGGTGTTGACTACCTGACCCTGAATCGGTCTTCGGCCACACTTGCGGGTGGAGAAGGACAGCGTATAAGGCTCGCAACTCAAATAGGGTCAAGCCTCGTGGGGGTCCTCTACATTCTGGACGAACCCAGCGTTGGACTTCACCAGAGAGACAACATTAAACTCCTTGAAACCCTGAAAAAGCTGAGAGACCTTGACAACACCGTACTGGTAGTGGAACACGATGAACAGACTATTTTAGCAGCAGATCATGTTATTGACATGGGTCCAGGGGCCGGCATGGCAGGAGGTGAGATTGTCTTCAGCGGTCCTCCCCGGAAAATTTTAAAGCACAGCGAGTCCTTAACCGGTAAATATCTCTCTCACCGGCTTAAGATTCCCATACCGCCTAAGCGCAGGAAGCCCTCTAATCGATTTCTCACCATTAACGGTGCAAGAGAAAACAATCTCAAAAATATTTCCGTCAAGATTCCTCTGGGTCTCTTTACCTGCATCACCGGTGTTTCCGGTTCAGGAAAAAGCACTCTGGTTATTGACACCCTCTACCGCTCTTTAGCTCAACGGCTCTACCATGCTAAAGAGAAGGCAGGTAAGGTAGAAAGTATTGAAGGGTTAGAGTACACCGATAAGGTTATTGATATTGACCAGACGCCCATTGGAAGGACGCCCCGTTCCAATCCTGCTACCTACACCGGGACATTTACTCACATTAGAGATCTCTTTGCCCGTCTGCCTGAATCACGTGCACGGGGCTACAAACCAGGCAGATACAGTTTTAATGTCAAGGGAGGGCGGTGTGAAGCCTGTACCGGTGATGGACTGATTAAAATCGAAATGCACTTCCTCCCTGATGTTCATGTAACCTGCGAAGTCTGTAAGGGAAAACGATATAATCGGGAGACACTGGAGATACAGTACAAGGGCAAAAATATTGCCGAGGTCCTGGACATGACCGTAAACCAGGCCTTCTCGTTTCTCGAAACTATTCCCCCCATCAAAGCAAAACTGCAAACCCTTATTGATGTGGGTTTAGGATATATCAGATTGGGACAATCTGCCACCACCCTCTCCGGGGGAGAAGCTCAGCGCATCAAACTGTCACGGGAACTGAGCAAACGAAGCACCGGCAGGACGCTCTATATTCTCGACGAACCAACTACCGGCCTTCATTTTGCTGACATTCATAAACTCTTAGAGGTGCTCAACAAGCTCAACGATCGGGGGAACACCGTTATTGTTATAGAACATAACATGGAGGTCATTAAAACTGCCGATTACATAATAGACCTGGGGCCGGAAGGAGGCGACAAGGGCGGGACCATTATTGCCATTGGCACACCGGAGGAAGTAGGCAACAACAAAAAGTCTCATACAGGTCGTTTTTTAAAGGAAATCCTTCGGGAAAATCCGACCAGCAATTCAAGCAAAAAAAAGAAACCCTAAAGAGAACAGAACCTCTCCCCTGTGTGTTTAGGGGTCAGGCCTACACATTTGACATGATTTTTGTCAAATGTGTAGGCCTGACCCCTTTAATTTGACAGAAAACCGACATTATGCTTTAATGCGCTTAATGTTAAACACTCTTCACAAACAGAAAGGTAAACCATGGTACTAGAAAAAGGCTATGCAGGAAAAGTGCTGCGGGTTAACTTATCAACCGGCAAGTCAACAACCGAGGACTTAAACGAAGATGCTGCGAGGCTCTTTATCGGGGGAAGAGGCCTGGGAGCCAAATATCTTTTCGATGAAGTTCCGGCCGGCACCGATCCACTGGGAGAAGACAATAAGCTCTATTTTCTTACCAGTCCTCTGGCAGGTACATCAGCTCAGTCAAGTTCCCGGTGGATGGTGGTTACCAAATCACCTCAAACCGGAATGTTTATACGCTCAACGGGGGGAGCTCAATTCGGGCACGAACTCAAGATCGCCGGCATAGACCTGCTTATCATTGAAGGAAAGGCGGAGAAGCCCACAACCATCGTAATACGGGATGATCAAGTCATTTTAAAAGATGCCGGCCACCTGTGGGGAAAGGAAATCGCTACAGACACCCTCCAGGAAACACTTCGCAGTGAACTCGGTGACGACAAAATGCACATAGCATGCATCGGGTCTGCCGGGGAAAAGGGTACACTTTTCGCGGCAATTATGAGCGGCCGCCGGAGTGCAAGCAGGGGCGGTGTTGGAACAGTAATGGGAGCAAAGAACCTCAAGGCCATTGCAGTAAGAGGCACAGGAAAGATCGAGGTGGCTGACCGATCAAAACTTCAAACTATCACCAGGGACCTTGTATCCTCTGCCAGCAAAACCGACTTATTTAAGGCATTCTCCCACCTGGGAACTGCGGGTATGACCGCTTTGATGCACGAGATGGGAATGCACCCGGTGAAAAATTTTCAGCAAGGGCAGATGCCTGATTTTACCGGACTGGAATCAGATAAGCTTGAAGAGCTTCAGGTAAAAAATGAAGGCTGTTTCGGTTGTTTTATTCAGTGTGGCTCTATCCTTCAGGTAAAACAAGGACGCTACAAGGGAAATCCTGTTTGCGGCCCGGAATACGAGACCATGTGGGCATTTGGTGCAAATCTCTTCAGTACAGATCTCGGTTTTGTCATAGCAGTTAATAAGCTCTGTGATGATTTTGGACTGGATACAATCACCGCCGGGAGTAGTATTGCATTTGCCATGGAACTGTTTGAGAAGGGAATCCTTACCACGGGTGATCTTGATGGAGGTGAGCTCACCTGGGGTAATCATCAGGAGGCCTATAAACTGCTTATGAAAATTGTCAAGCGGGAAGGTATCGGTGACATACTGGCCCTGGGCACCAGAAAGGCAGCCGAAAAAATAGGGAAGAACGCCGAGCACTGTGCAATGCATGTTAAGGGCCTTGAAATACCGGCATATGAACCACGAGGGGCAAAGGCCCACGGTTTAAACCTGGCCACATCAACTATTGGCGCAAGCCACATGACAGGATATTGCGGGCAGGAATTGTTTGGCATTCCAGAACAGATTGACCGATTCAGCACTGAGGGAAAGGGGGCCATCACCAAATACAACCAGGACAATGCAGCTGCCTATGACTCCCTGCTCATCTGCGGTTTTCCTGCTTGTTTTAATTGGATGATTCCCCACCATTACGCCGAATTCCTTTCAGCCGCCACGGGCATTGAGGAATTTTCCGACAAGGACTACATACTCAAGAGTGGAGAACGGATTTTCAACATCGAGAAGGCATTCAATCTGCGTGAAGGATGTGAGCGGAAAGACGACTATCTCCCCCAAAGATTTATTAAAGAACCTTTACCCGACGGTCCCTGCAAGGGCCAGGTTTTTGAAATGGATCTGCTTTTGGATGATTACTACAGGGCACGGGAGTGGGACCCAGAGTCAGGGTTTCCCACAGAAAGGAAGTTACTTGATCTCGGTCTGGAATCAGAAGCCGAGACATTGAAACAAATCTCCCGAACATAAACAAGTGCCTATTCTTCATTGATCTTTCAAGATTACCTGTCCCTTTACCCTGCAGCTGAACTGTGGTGGTAGATGAGAAGCATACACTACAGTGTTTCTTTCTTCACCATTATCTGTCAAGGAGGTATTTAGACATGAAACAATCAGACCCTGTATCACACTGGCTCCCCTGCCCCGTAGTCTTTATCAGTACGGCTTACGGAGAAAAACGTGACATTATGACGGCAACCGCCATGTTCGTCTCAGAGAAAGAACCCCTTCTCGCAGTCAGCGTTGCAAAAGCACATCTCACCGCTCAACTCATTGAGCAGGCGGGTGCTTTTACACTGGTGATGGCATCTGCAGGCCAGCAGGAACTGGTCTGGAAATTAGGCAGCACAAAAGGGGATGAAGGTGACAAGTTTGCCCGTTTTGCTATAAACACCCTTCCCCCCGAACCGGGGAAGCCACTTGTCCCCGTGGAAGCTTCCTCCTGGATGGAATGCACAGTGGTGAGTCAACACCCTTTAGAAGGATATGTGCTGGTAATTGCCCGGGTAACCAACCAGGAAAATCTCGAAAACCCTCCCCTCATGTGGCACGACCAGGCACTCTGTACCTTGAAATCACTCTGAGCTATTGCAGGGACATAGAGAAAATGTACATGAGTGAAAACGGTGTAATACAGCGAAGAGAAGATGGCCTTACTATTGTATCCCTTAAAGGGACACCCCTTGAGATGGGATTACAACATGGCACCCTGCTTAAAGAAGAAATAAGCAGAATACATGATCATGTTCTCTCCTACCTCTCTCAAATAAAACGGGGAGTATGGGGACGAACTGTGTATCCCCTCTTGCAACTACTTGTTTGGGGTTATAACCTGTTCATACCGGCAGAATACAGGGAAGAGCTCAAGGGCATAGCACGGGGAGCCGGCCTCAGCTATTCTTCTATCCTCCTCATCAATGTGTTAGATGATCTGGGACATAAAATGGCCTGCTCCTGTTTTACTGTTACAGGGGCGAAGACTAAAGGGAATACACTCATCTATGGCAGAAACCTGGATTATGGAATATTCACTGATTTGATGCCTTCTCTAAATACTATTTTTTGCTACCAGCCCAGCAGTGGTTTCCCGTTCGTCTCCGTGGCCTGGCCTGCCTATGCCGGGGTTGTGACGGGCATGAGTTCCAAAAAGCTGGTATTAGGAAGCCTAACCTCATTTTCCAAAGAAAAGGCCCGTATAGGAACACCATCGGGACTGTTATACCGAAAGGCCCTTCAATACGCATCTTCCCTAACAGATTTCCGAAAATCAATTATGAATGGACGCCGTACCATCAACAACAATCTCCTTATTGCATCCACCGGGGAGAGCGTTGTACTGGAGGTATCGCCCACCCGGGGCCAGTTGCGATCCCAACAGGATGATGTATTAACAGTTACCAATCACTTTCAAAACCCCTTCATGTCCGAGCTAAAAACCTTCTTCATGGCCAAACCACCCGGCTCTACACTGGAAGATGAACTTTTTACGGAACACTACAGTGTCGCCCGAAACGAACGGTTACAGCATCTCTGCAGAAAGGGAGCAATTGATATTGAGGAAGCCATTGCCATACTGCGGGATCCAAAGATAAGCAATGCAGGAACGGTGCAGAGCCTTTTACTCATTCCCGAACGTTTAGAGCTGTGGGTTGCCAGGGAAACAACTGCGCCGGTTTCACAAGGTGAATTCATTCAACTGAAGGACCTCTTTTCAGGATAGCATTCTCAAGGTCCTCTTCTTTCCAAATCGCACCTTTATCTTTTCCTTGACGCACGTGAAAACCTCCCTTATACTTTTTCCATTACTAAAAACCCCCACTCGTTTACTCCTGTTAGTAGATCTTCTCTGAGAAGGAGTTACTATGAAAGCAACCGTAAGCACCATTGGACTGATAATCATTGTTGTTCTTCTAACACTTTCTTACTACGGATTCTTTGCGAAGGTTACCATAGTAGAAAAGGAGATCGGTGACTTCTGGTTACTCTACGAGAAACATGTCGGGGACTATAAGGAAACCGGGCAGGTAATGGACAGAATCTATTCCAGGTTATTGGGTGAAGATGCAATTGCACCCTCAAGAGGATTTGGGCTCTACTTTGATGATCCCAAAAAGGTAGAGAAAAAACACCTGAGGAGTATTGCAGGATGTATCTTAGATGGACAGGATGAAGGTAAAATTAACTATTTAAAAACCAACTACCAGGTAAAAAAATATCCTGCTTCAACAAGTGTTGTTGCTGAATTCCCCTTTAAGGGAACCCCCTCCATTCTTATGGGTGTAATTAAGGTCTACCCCAAACTCACGGAATACATAGCACAACACAATTATCCGCCGGTTCCAATCATGGAAATATATGACACGCCTAATGGAAAGATTTCCTATATCGCCTCTGTAAATCTGGATGGGCAGGTTTTTGATGATCTTCTGGAATAGGCCCTCAAGAGAAGTGCCTTTAATCCTCTCACATTCCTGCTATCATCCCGCCGGTGTAGGTTGTTATTAATTATTTGCAAAACCGGGAAAATACTATATACTGATTCTCAAGTTTGCAAACCCTATAGCACAAGGGATTTATAGACTGGAACATCCCAGCATTAAGGAGACCATCTGCAACAATGGACCGAAAGACAAAAATGATCTATAGACATAACCGATTACTGTTGCTCAGCATTTTCTTACTCTTGGCAAACATCCTTGTTTATAGTGCAGGGGGAGAAGATGCTCGCCTTCACGCTAAAGAGACCTTTGATTTTTCTCTCGAGACTTTAGAAGGTGAAAAGATCCAGCTTAAGGATTATCGAGGTAAAAAGGTTGTACATCTTGTGTTCTGGTCTACATGGTGTCCTAAATGTCTGATAGACATGGCGAAACTAAAAGAGCTGTGGAAAACTATGGAGAACAGTCCCTATGAAATATTGGCCGTAAATGTGGGACTGAATGAATCGAAGAAAAGAATCCATAAGATACGCAGTGAATACCAGATCCCCTTCAGAATTGTCCTGGATAATAAGAGTAAGGTAACAAAAGATTTTGGTGTAATGAGTATTCCCTTTAACATTATAATCGACAAGGACGGTACTATAACAGATCGCTTTAGTGACCTGCCCAAGGATCCAAAAGACCTTCTCAATAAAGTGTCCCTGGGTCAGCTCAATCACCTGGACCACTAAACGGTTTAAACAAAGATCAGACAACTTATCCGATAAAGGGCGTGGTATAGTATACCACGCCCTTTTTTGACTTTTCACTCATTATCTGCACACATGCTGCCGATACATATATTATACTATCGTATAAGTTCATATTGTACAGATAAGGTGCTTTTAGTTAATTTTAATGATCAAATGGAAAGGAACGTGCTATGGATAGTCTCAAAAAATCGAGCTTGTTTCTTATGGTTGCACTGACCCTGGTTGGACTACTGACAGCCCTGCACACTAAAGGAATAGCCCGTGCAGAAGGGAATTTCCCTCTACTCTATTCTGATGGTACCCTTCCTTCCCGTTCTGCTTCTGGAGATCCTTTGTTACTTGGGAGGTTTACCTCCTATCCCACAGACCCTACTGCAGATATTCCCTGGTCATGTGGATTCTCCGGGGTGGACCAGATACAGTGTGCATTCAACAACGCCCGCTCAGCTGAAAACACCCAGCTGGGAACATCCCTTCCCCCGGTGACATTGCCGTCCCAGGCTACATGGGATGGCTATGAGTGACGGTGAAAAAGCCCTGTGGCTCATCAATCGAGAACGTGATGATCGGGACCTGGATCCCTTAGAGCAGATAGAGTCTAATGTCACCGATGTAGCCCAAACCTATGCAGATTTTCTCTTAGACAACGATGCCTGGGGACATTATGAAAACGGTCTTTCACCCTGGGAACGGCTAAATGAAAACCCGGTAATTCTGGACTGCCATGACAACCTGTCCGTAGCTGAAAATCTGGCAGTCTTTGTTTCAACCGGCACTATTCCCCTCCCGGTGGTGCGGTCCGTATACATGTGGATGTATGATGATGCGGGATCCGCTTGGGGTCACAGACATGCAATTTTGTGGTATCCCTATAACGACAACAGTGGTCTTGGCGGGATGGAAGGTTTTATGGGCATCGGCCGGGCAAGTGGCGGACCCTATCAGGGGCCGTTTGCCAGTCCATGGCCATTTGCTGAAATGATTGTTATGAACGTCTTCGATCCCTGCAAAACCTGGGAGTACGATTCAACTACTTCATCATCCACGTCACCGACAACCACAACTTCAGCATCATCTTCTTCGACGACCTCTTCAGCCATCCCCTCTTCCACAACCACATCAACGGAACCGGGCACATCAACCTCTACCCCTTCAACCAGCACAACTCCACCCGGCATAACAACCACCACGGTACAGGGGACCTCCACGATCCCCCCTGGGACTACCACAAGTATCACAGGGTGCTCCCTAAGTATGGTACCCCAGTCTGAACACATTGCATCCATGCAGTCTTTGACATTTACTGTGCTCCCCCAGGGTGACTGCAATGATCCTGATTATGAATGGTTGCTGGAAACCACTATTGGTAGCAGTTGCGACCAGGGAGGTAATTACACTGCCGGGGACAACCCTAACATGCTTACGCCGGCAACCGATATAGTAACCGTGGTTGACCATGCAAATAATGACAGTAACGCCCATGCGTCGGTTGATGTCTTTTTTGCATGTCCTTCTAAACATCTCTACGGTGGCGATTCAGAGGAAGTATACCTTCTGAGGAAATTTCGTGATGATGTGCTCAGCTCAACACCCGAAGGAAAACAACTTATAGAATTGTACTACAGGTGGAGCCCTCTTCTGCTTAAAGCTATGGTGGAAGATGAGGAATTTGAAGATGAGATAAGAAACATGCTGGGTGGTATTTTACCCAGAATTAAAAAAAGTCTTAAGTGACATTCCTCTTCCCTCTCCCCTCAGGGGAGAGGGATGGGGTGAGGGGGAAATTCCATTTTCGAATCAACAATTGTTACGGACGTGCTTCAAATACAACATTAATAGGGGTTTCCACTACCCGGTTAAAGCGGGTAAACCCCCCTGATTGCAAGACCTCACGCAGCCTCGCCTCCCCGGCTTGACCTCCTAAAGCGACGCCTCCTTCCTGATTGAGGGCACAGGGAACACAGATCAATACGGAAGCACAGTAATACAGCCTCCCTATCGGGGTCAGGTTGTCTTCAACCCGGTCCCCTGCAAATGGTTCCACAATCATCCATGTACCATCACGTTTAAGTGATTTAAGCACATGGGACGATGCAGCCACAGGATCTCCCATATCGTGCAGGCAGTCAAAGGCTGTAACAAGATCATAGTTAGTGCCGGAAAAGGTGGTGCCCGAAGCTACTTCAAACCGCACCCGATCTGAAACACCGGCTTCTTCGGCCTTCCTGCGTGCAGCTGCAATCGACACATCATGGGGATCGGAACCATAAAAGGTTGAGTGAGGGAAGGCCTGGGCCATAATGATGGTTGACGTTCCACATCCGCAGCCAATATCAGCGACGGAAGCCCCTTTGTGCAGTTTGTCTTCAACCCCATCAAGGGCGGGAATCCATGACTGCACAAGGTGGGTCAAGTAGTTAGGGGTATAAAACCGGTCTCCCCCTTCTGCCAGCTTCTGGTCATGCTCGTCCCATCCAAATCCTTTGCCGGTCCGGAACGCATCGACAATCTTCTCTTCAGAACGGATAGCTGCGGTGGCAGCCTGGAAGGCTCCCGGCAGATAGACCGGGCTGTTCTCGTCTGCAAAGGCAAATGCCTGTTCATCCGAAAGGCTGTACTGTTCCGATTCCGGATGGTAATCCACATAACCCCCGGAAGCCATTGCCGGAAGCCATTCACGAACGTAACGCTCAGATGTTCCCGTCCGCTCTGCCAGTTCAGCGGATGTCATTTGACCCTGGCCGGCCATGGCCTTAAACAGGCCAAGTTTCTCCCCGATCAAAACCAGCGGGGCATGGAATGCTGCACCGATATCTTCGATAACTTTTTGTACGATACTGTTGAGCTTCGTTTCGTCAAGTGGCATAACATTTTCCAATTAGCACAGGTTTATAAAATGGAGCAGTATAAGAAAAACCATGGTTAGTGTCAATTAAAACCATTCGAAACAGAAAATCGATCCTGCCCCTATTTTTGTTTCATCGAGAGGCTAATCCTCTTCCTTGGAATATCCACTGAAAGTACGGTTACAGTAACCTGCTGATGGAGTTTGATTACTTCAGCAGGGTTTTTCACAAACTTGTCTGAGAGCTCACTTATGTGCACCAACCCATCCTGGTGCACACCAACATCCACAAAAGCACCGAAATTGGTTATATTGGTAACGATACCGGGGAGCTTCATCCCGACTTCTAAATCTTCAATGGCACATATGTCGTTGGCAAAACTAAACTGCTTAAAGGTCTCTCTCGGGTCACGGCCCGGTTTTGCGAGCTCAACCATTATATCACGTAAGGTGGGCAGGCCTGCCGTGGTGCTTACATAGCTCTTCAAATCTATTTGTGAGCGTACTGTTTCATCCTGCATTAAGTCCCTGACCGCACAGTTAAGATCCCCTGCCATCTGCTCAACAATGCAATAACTCTCCGGGTGCACGGCGCTTGCATCGAGGGGGTTAGCACCATCCCTTATTCTCAGGAAACCCGCTGCCTGCTCAAACGCTTTTTTTCCCAGCCCGGAAACTTTTTTAAGTTCTGCCCGGGACGCGAAGGGACCCTGCTCATCTCTGTAATCCACAATGGACTGGGCACGTTTTGGCCCCAGCCCGGAAACGTAGGACAGAAGCTGCTTGCTGGAAGTATTCAGTTCTACGCCAACCTTGTTCACACAGCTCTCCACTACATGGTCAAGTTTTTCCTTTAACAGTTTTTGATCAACATCATGCTGATATTGCCCCACCCCAATAGATTTAGGTTCGATTTTGACAAGTTCTGCGAGGGGATCCATCAGCCGTCTCCCAATGGATACAGCTCCTCTCACCGTTACATCGTAATCAGGAAATTCCTTCCGGGCCACCTCTGAGGCAGAATAAACTGACGCCCCGTTCTCACTCACCATTACCACTGCAGTATCACCTGGCAGTTGTAATGTGCGAATAAAGGATTCTGTTTCTCTTCCTGCTGTACCATTACCTACCGCTATCATTTCTATCTGGTACCTGTCACAGAGATTACGGATTATGTCTTCGGCTTCTTTCCGTTTGCTGTGGGGTTCGTGCGGATATATCGTAGTATTCTGGAGAAGCTTTCCCTGGCTGTCTAAACAGACCACCTTACACCCTGTACGAAAACCGGGATCAATGGCCATGACCCTCTTTTGTCCTAACGGAGGTGCAAGTAACAGTTGACGAAGATTTTCCGCAAACACCCTGACTGCTTCTTCGTCAGCTTGATTTTTAGCAGTAGATCTGATTTCATTCTCCATTGACGGGGACAAGAGCCTTTTATAACCATCCACTACCGCCATGTGCACCTGTTCTGAAACACCATTACCATTGGTAACAAAGTGATCTTCCAGTAGTCCCAGGGCATCTTTTTCATCAGGGCGAATGTGTAGCATCAAAAAAGCTTCCTTTTCCCCCCGCATCATTGCAAGTAAGCGGTGAGATGGAACCCTTTTAACCGGTTCTTCCCAATCGAAATAGTCTTTGTACTTAAGGGCTTCTTCTGCTTTCACGCCAATTACTTTTGTCTTGATGAGGCCACGATCAGTAAAGAGCTCCCTTATGGCGGCTCTCGCAACCTGATCCTCACTGATGTGCTCGGCAATAATGTCCCGCGCTCCCTGGAGTGCATCTTCGGCAGTTTCAACACCTTTTTCCAAGTCAATATAGTTGGTTGCCTCCTTTAACAAATCGACGTCATCCTGCTTCATTATCAAATCTGCAAGGGGTTGAAGCCCCCGTTCCCGTGCAATGGTTGCCCTGGTTCGACGCTTTGGTTTGAAAGGCAGGTAGATATCCTCGAGCACTGCGATGGTTTCTGCGACCATCAGTTTTTTATGCAACTCTTCCGTAAGCAATTCCCGTTCTGAAAGAGATTTTACTATTGCATCACGCCGTTTATCCAACTCTCGTAACTGATGTAACCTGTCCCGAACAGCACCAATGACTATCTCATCTAAGCTGCCGGTTGCCTCTTTCCTATAACGGGATATAAAAGGAATGGTGGACCCATCGTCTAAAAGCTGGGCAGTGACATCAACCTGTTTTTCACTTAACTGCAACTCCCTTGCAATCTTCTTACTATGTTCCGGATTCATAAAAGCCTTTCATCACATCTGGATAATGTAGGTTGGTTCACTACAGTTCAATCACATAATCAGCCAGGGTTGGGGCAGGAAAATTTTCTCATAGAAGTTGAAGGCATATCGATCTGTCATGCCTGCGACAAAATCACACACTCGACGTTCTAATGATTCACCAGCACCGGGCCAGGAATATTCCTTAAGGAATTCATCTTCGTGATCCAGGAAATAGTGATAGAGTTCCCTCAGTATCTTTGAGGCCTTAATAAAATTGGAGTAAACTGCAGCTCCAAAATATACTTCTCTATAGAGGTACTCCCGCAGTTTTACTGTTTTCTCCATAACCGGTTGACTTAAGGTAATCTGCTCTCCCCCTGTCTCCTCTCCGACCTTCAATACATCTTTTACCATTACATCTATCCTGCGGGCCTGGGAATCACCAAGGAATGAAATACAATCCTGTGGAAGATCATGATGAGAAATAACTCCAGCTCTCAGCGCATCGTCAATGTCATGATTGACATAGGCGATGATATCAGCAACTCTCACGATCTGTCCCTCCAGGGTTGCGGGCATGAATTGAGGATCACTTGCAATGATATCGCCCTCTCCTTTCGAGTGTTTCAAGAATTCCATCACGAACCTCATGGGTCAAATTCAGCCCTTTACCGTCCTTTTCCAAAATATCAACCACCCGCAAGCTCTGTTCGGGATGACGAAATCCACCGGGGAAGATCTCATTGAGAACCGCCTCACCTGCATGTCCAAAGGAGGTGTGACCGAGATCATGGCCGAGGGCTATTGCCTCGGTCAGATCTTCATTTAATCGAAGGGATTTTGCTATGGTCCGGGCTATTTGGGAGACCTCCAGGGTGTGGGTCAATCGGGTACGATAGTGATCACCCGTTGGGGCCAGAAAAACCTGTGTTTTGTGTTTGAGCCGTCGAAAGGATTTTGAATGGAGAATCCTGTCCCGGTCGTGCTGAAAAGCGGGCCTTATCTCACATAGATCCTCTTCAATCTTTCTTCCCCTGGTCCGGGAACTGAGCTGGGCAAGAGGGGAAAGTCTTAATTCTTCATCCTGCTCAAGCATTTCGCGGATACTCATTGTATGCCTCCTCACCGGTATATCACTAGTACTAAAAACAGCAACCTAGATTTCATGTAACCACCCCTAAGGTACCATAAAAAATATAAACAGTAATAGAAAAATATAGGGATTTTTCACTTAACATCTAAAGATAACCAGTTAATTATTCAGTTAAAAACACGGAAAGATCACTTTTTTAGACATATTTCACTAGCAACCCTTGACAATGAGAAAAGAAGAATTATATTATAATGTTAACTTAAATTAACCAACATAGCCCAAAACAGAGTGAACTATCTGAAATAAAAAGATAAAAATCAACAGTTTACCTCTAAAAATCAATTTTTTTCACTATTCTCCAAAAAAACAGTTGATTAAATGGGAAAAAACAGCTAAATTATTAGCACTCATCAAGAAAGAGTGCTAATATGCTTTATATATAATGCAATTCAGATTAAAGGAGGTGGTGAACGTAATACAAATCTGGGTGTTTTAAGTAATCTATTCAATAATCTATTAGTAAACAGGAGGTTTTAAAAAGATGAAGATCAGACCATTGCAAGATCGAATCATTGTAAAACGGATCGAAGAAGAAGAAAAAACAAAGGGCGGAATCATAATCCCTGATTCAGCAAAAGAGAAACCTATGGAAGGAGAGGTAATTTCTGTAGGATCAGGAAAAGTGCTGGATAATGGCACAAAGCAAGTCCCTGAGGTAAAAGCAGGTGACCGTGTACTGTTTGGTAAATACTCCGGGACAGAAGTAAAGATTGATGACATCGAACATCTAATCATGCGGGAAGATGACATTTTAGGCGTTATAGAAAAGTAACCACATTTATTTAAGGAGGAATCAACACATGTCAAAAGAGATTAAATACGATCAGGAAGGACGTACTTCTATCTTAAAGGGGATTAATACCTTAGCTGATGCAGTTAAGGTAACCCTGGGACCAAAAGGTAGAAATGTAATTTTAGATAAAAGTTTTGGTTCTCCGACCATCACCAAAGACGGAGTAACCGTTGCAAAGGAAATAGAGCTCGAAGACAAGTTCGAGAACATGGGCGCCCAGATGGTTAAAGAAGTTGCCAGCAAAACAAGTGATATAGCTGGTGATGGCACAACCACAGCAACCGTTTTAGCCCAATCCATCTACCGCGAGGGAGTCAAGCTGGTTACCGCCGGAAATAATCCCATGGAGATCAAACGGGGTATTGATAAAGCCGTTTCCGTAATCGTGGAAGAGCTCAAGAAAATGAGCAAGAAAACTGAAGAGCAAAAAGAGATCGCTCAGGTGGGAATAATCTCAGCTAACAACGACAGCACGATTGGTAATATTATTGCAGAGGCCATGGACAAGGTAGGAAAAGAAGGTGTTATTACCGTGGAAGAAGCAAAAGGAATGGAAACCAATCTGGATATCGTAGAAGGTATGCAGTTTGACCGTGGCTACCTCTCTCCCTACTTTGTTACCGATGCCGAGAGAATGGAATGTTCACTGGAAGACCCCTATATCCTGCTCCATGAAAAAAAGATCAGCAACATGAAAGACCTGCTCCCCATTCTGGAACAGATCGCCCGCAGTGGAAAGCCGTTTCTTATCATTGCAGAAGATGTGGAAGGTGAAGCCCTTGCAACCCTGGTAGTCAACAAGCTGAGAGGAACCTTAAAGTGTGCAGCTGTCAAGGCCCCGGGGTTTGGTGACAGACGTAAGGCTATGCTGGAAGACATCGCAACCCTGACCGGTGGCAAAATGATTGCTGAGGATCTGGGTATCAAGCTGGAAAACCTGACCATGGAAGACCTGGGTCAGGCAAAGAGAGTCAATATTGACAAAGACAACTCTACCATCGTAGAAGGTGCAGGCAAGAAAGCGGAAATAGAAGCACGGGTTAAACAAATACGTGCCCAGATCGAAGAAACAACTTCTGACTACGATCGCGAAAAGCTGCAAGAACGGCTGGCGAAAATTGTAGGTGGTGTGGCAGTCATCAATGTTGGTGCTGCAACCGAAACAGAAATGAAAGAGAAGAAGGCCCGCGTTGAAGATGCCCTCCATGCTACCAGGGCTGCCGTTGAGGAAGGTATTGTTGCAGGCGGTGGGGTCGCATTGGTGAGAACCCTCCCCGCTCTCGAAAAGCTGCAATTAGAAGGTGAGCAGCAATTAGGCGTCAAAATGATTAAGAGGGCGATCGAAGAGCCCCTGAGATGGATTGCCCAGAATACCGGCTACGATGGCTCCATCGTAGTGGAAAAGGTTAAGAATGAGAAAGGCAACTTTGGTTTCAATGCACAGACGGAGACCTATGAGGACATGGTGGCAGCTGGCATCATAGATCCTACCAAGGTGGTACGCTGCGCTATCCAGAATGCTGCAAGTGTTGCCTCACTGCTCATAACCACCGAGGCACTGATTGCTGACATACCTAAAAAGGAAGCAGCAGCACCAGCAATGCCTCCCATGCCTCCCGGCGGCGGAATGTACTAAAAACCGCTTTAAAAAACTACAAAAAGAGAGAGCTCCTCAAAGAGGGGCTCTCTCTTTTTTTGACAGTACAATCATTCAGGTCTCATATATGCTTCCATTTAAAACGGTATATCATCTTCTGTGTTTATATCCGGGGTACTATCGTTGGAGGGAGGAGGACCGAGGTCACTTCCACCTGATCTTACCTGATCTCCTGCAGTGCCAAGCATCTGCATTATGCCGGCAACAATCTCCGTTGTTTTGCGCTTGTTGCCATCACGATCCTCCCAATCCCTTGTCTGCAGTCTTCCTTCAATGTACACCTGCTTGCCCTTAGCGAGATACTCACCGCAAATTTCACCCAATTTCCCAAAGGCAACAATGCGATGCCACTCAGTCCTCTCCGTCTTCTCACCACTTTTGTCGGTAAAGTTTGTGCTGGTAGCAATGTTGAAATTGGCTACAGGTGTTCCCGTATTGGTGTATCTCACCTCGGGATCAGCACCTAAACGACCTAAAAGGATAACCTTATTTACACCCGCCATTGTTTCCTCCTCACTAAAAAATTAATAAATTGAAATGTGCCAGAATTCTAGCACCAATCGAAATAAAGTCAACCCATTACTCGGGGTCAAACCTACACTTTTGACAAAAAAATGTCAAAAGTGTAGGTTTGACCCCCAAAACAAGGAATACTCATCACCGGATCTTCAAGGGTTTGCCCCCCATGTGTTTGAGTTGGAATGTCAAACTGGGTTCTAACTTATTGGATTGTAAGATCTTTGGTAAATGTCAAAGTTTTCCTCTCTATCGAGGTACCACCATATGTAGTTTAAATTGGGGACATATAAGATACATTAATATTGATTTAGAAAGGATTTTATGGTTTAATTTAATATCATAAAAACAATATTAGGTGTTCAGATGAAGACACTTTTTAACATAACCCTACCTCATCTTAGACAGAGCAATCTAACCGGTGGGGTTTATCTGTTTGAGGGAGGGGAAACAATGAAAAAATTATCTGTATTCACTATGGTTTTTTTAATTGTTTGCATCTCTACTTCTGTAAGCTACAGCGAATATTATTGGGCAAAGACTTATGGTGGGCCGGTATGACGTTGCCGAATCTATCATAAAAACTACTGATGGTAGGTTTCTTGTTTCCGGTGTTGCTAATCCGTTGGGCCAGGTGAATTTGATTGGTCGATAACGAAAGTTGGCAGTAATGGGGAAATTCTCTGGCAAAAAACTTTTGGTGCAAGTATTGGTGGATTACGGAAGTCCATCATTGCATCAAACAACCGATGGAAACTATCATAGTCACAGAGTTATTCCGATTCTTTTGGTGCTGGTGACCGGATGCATGGATATTAAAGTTTGATTCAGTGGCAATGATTATTATGGCTGAAGACTTACGGAGGAGTGGCTATGATGATGCTCAATCCATCCAGCAGACACAGATGAGGGGTATATAGCAGTAGGAAGTACCGGCTCTTTTGGCGATGGGAGTTCTGACATATGTGTTATGAAACTCCATTCCAATGGAAATATTATGTGGCAGAAGACATATGGGGGAGAAGGTTATGATTAGTGCAGCAATCTATCCAGGAAACCTCAGATGGAGGATATATAGTCGTGGGATCAACATCCCTTTCTGGAGATGAATGGGGAGATAGTTTTCGCTTTAAAACTCAACAGTACCGGTGATATTTCCTGGTCGAAGGCTTTTGGTGTGTGCTGTGGAGATTTTGGTGAATTTGCTCACGAAGTTCTAGGAGAAGGATACATTGTAGGGGGAACTAATTACCATGAGGGTTATTATTACTACTGGCTGCTTAAGCTCGACTACAGCGGGAACATTACCTGGCAAAAAATGTATGGAATTTATGAGGCTGCGAACCATGCCTTTTCTTTTCACCAAACAGCAGATGGAGGATATGTTATAGCAGGTAGTTCTCTAGTATTTAGTCCAAGTGTAAATGATTTTGCTCTTGTGGTTAAATTAGATGGTAACGGTGATGTATTGTGGCACAAAACTTATGATGTAGGTGAATATACTACCATTATGTCTATCCAGCAAACAGTAGCAGGAGGGTACATAATGGTAGGTCATGCAGGATTTGGAACCACCTGGGAATCAAGATGTTTTAATATTCCAACTTGATAACACAGGGAACATTCCTGATTGTGATCTGATAAGTAATAAATATTTCATTTTTTCTGAAACAACTGTTTCACCTGAAGATTTTAGCTTTACCGTTCAAACATCAATTCCCACTATTACAGACACTACTATTGTACCCCAAGATTTTTCAACAGTGATTTCTGATATCTGCTGTTATGATGATACCAGCGATGCTGACCAGGATGGTGTAGGAGATGTTTGTGATCCTGATGATGATAATGATGGAGTATGTGACCCGGGTGTTTCTGATTCCATATGTACCGGATCAGACAATTGTCCTTATACACCAAATGGTTCTGAAGGAGGTACCTGCACTGCGGGAGCAACCTATAAAATTGGTAGGCCCTGCATAAATCATGCTGAATGTGAAGCGAGTGGCTTCTGAAGTACAAATCAGGAAGATACTTATCCTCCAGAAGGGAATGGAATAGGAGATGCTTGCGAGTGTGAAGGGAACTTTGATTGTGATGAAGATCATGATGGCTCTGATGCCGCAACCTTCAAGATAGATTTTGGACAGAAGCACATTTAGCAATCCTTGCGAAACTAGTGATCCATGCAATGGAGATTTTGATTGTGATAACGATTGTGATGGGACTGATGCTGCAAAATTCAAAGAAGATTTCGGAAGAAGTGGTTTTAACAATCCCTGTCCTACTTGTGAAGTAGGAGATTGGTGTGTATATCCCTACAATAGTTTGAATCATTCTTCTGATGACCAGTAAAGCCTCTCAGTTAAAATTCTGAGAGGCTTTTTTTTTTGGATGAAGACACAATATATTGTGGTATGTTACAATCTTGGTTAAAAATTGTAACATACTGCACCCATTAAAAGGCTAATGTCAAGAGGGAACACCTCTCCTGTAATAAAAAGTTTGGCTTTTTTACAGTGTAGTACCATGATGTCTCAATCCGGCTTTGCTTTCGCACCCGTGGTTTCATTGTATAGTATAGTTACGAAACAGT
The DNA here is from genome assembly GCA_963752035.1 of uncultured delta proteobacterium. GTDB lineage: Bacteria > Desulfobacterota > WTBG01 > WTBG01 > WTBG01 > CAVVWZ01. The sequence continues at coordinate 52,173 of CAVVWZ010000031.1, forward strand.
AGTGACCAGTACTGCCTCGCACCATGCACCCATCAGGATCAAGGCTTATAAGAGTATACTTCCCTCTTTGCCCCTGGCACTTGTTCGTGCCCCAGAAAACCTTCGGTTCCATACCAGTGTCCATTGGTTTTATCTCAAATATCATGGCTGTACACCAGCAATTCATGGCTCATGGTATAGGCGAAACAGTAAACCGTGTGAGACATATTATAATCCTTTAGTATCCAAGGATGTGGCAGATTACCAATCAAATAGTGTGGTTTAGTCCCAGCAGAATGTTATAGGTTCACTGCCACATCCCTTTCTTACACAAATACCCGTGAGGGATCAAACTCTCGTCTGATCCCGTATGATATAGTAACAGGCTCGGGCTAGCTTGTGGGCTATTGTTTTTCTCGCCACGATCAGATTGGTCTTAGCCATCTTCCTTTGATAGTAACGCTTCACGTACTCGTAATGCCGCAGTGCATGGTGTGCTGCCTCTACATATGCCCAGGACAAGTGCTTGTTTCCATTTTTACGGTTTCCTTTTCCTTTGACTTTTTCGTTCGAAAACCTCTTGCTTCCCACACACCGGCAATAGGATGCATAGTTTCCTACCTTCTCAAATCTCTCTATGGGACCGGTCTCATACATGATGGTCAAAGCCAGAATCTTCTTGTATCCCTGGTACCGTCATCAGCAACCTGTATTCATCTCTGAGTTTTGCAGCCTTGTGGATTGTTTTTTCTAATTGCTTGTATTCTTTCAGCTAAAAAGAGTATTGTGGCAATGCTTACCTTGCCTGATACTACCAGGTGTTTATCATGGAAAAGGTGTTCTACATCATCTTCACTCAGTTTCTTGACGGCATTGCCATTCATGCTCTTACCCAGGTTCCGGGAAACAAGATTCTGAAAGCTTTGTATCTGGAGCGTGCGTTGTTGTACTAATTGCATCCGTTTCCGTAAGAGGTCTCGTATCGGTCGTTCCTCTTTCGGATAAATATATCCTGTCGGCAGGATACCAAGACGGAGCAGGTTCGCCAGGTGAAAGGCATCGGTAACGTCATCTGAATGTTTGAGCCCTGTATACTGCTTAATTGCTGAGGGATTTGCCAGATGTATAGTGTATCCCTCCTCGATCAGTCCATCTACCAGCCAATACCAGTTGTAGGTCGATTCAACCACTATTCCTTTAACCTGGTCCCGGTAGGGCTTCAGTGCATGTAGTACCAGCCTCAAATCATTTTTTGTTTTCTTCTTGAACACTTTTTTGTTATCATTATCAATAATTGCTGTATAGCTGTTGTTTGAGTGTAAATCTATTCCTACGTAATGGTCCATGATGCACCTCCTGTTAAATGGTTAATAGTTTGTCTCGTAACCATTATAAACCTACAGGAAAGTGTTTTCCATGGGCCTTTTATATGATTATCAAATGTGTTGTACTCGACCTTCTCAAATAAAAACTCAACATTGAGTTGGAATGTCCAGGTTGACTCCCAAAAAAATTCCATGATTGTTTTGGAATGTCAAACTGGGTTCTAAATTATTGGATTGTAAGATCTTTGGTAAATGTCACAGTTTTTCTCTCGATTGAGATACCACTATATATTGACATTTGATATCGATTTGGGGTTTAATTTATTGTATAGTTGAATATTAATTGGGTGTTCCAATGAAAACACTTATTTGACATAACCCTACCTCATTTTAGACGGAGAAGTCTAAGCAGGTGGGGTTTATTTGTTTGAGGGGGGAATACAATGAACCTTAGAAAATATCACTAGTTTTTGTTGTATGCTGTGCTTGTTTTGTTATGGTAAGTAGTACCAATGCTTTTGGCTCTTGGAGCATAGAAACCTTGGATAGTATGGAGATGTAGGCTATGATACCTCCATATCAGTTGATTCACAAGACAAGGTACACATCAGTTATTATAATATACACATGACCTATTAAATACATTACCAACACCACAGGTTCCTGGGTACAGAGACGCTGGATGTCTCAAATTATGTAGGGTCCGTTTACTTCCACCTCTCTAGCAATTGACTCTCAAGATAAGGTGCACATCAGTTATTCTTAGTTCTTGCTTTTATAATCTTTGGATTTTGGAATATCATACACCACCAATGCAACAGGTTCGTGGGTAGCAGAGACCCTGGGTAGCGTTGGAGACTGCACCCCATGTCTACCTCCATAGCAGTTGACTCACAGGACAAGGTGCACATCAGCTATGGTGGCCCCTTAAATACATCACCAATGCCACAGGTTCCTGGGTAGCAGAAACGCTGGATAGCCCAGGCAGGCATTCCTCCATAGCGATTGACTCACAAGACAAGGTTCACATCAGCTATGTTGATAAGACTAATGATGACCTTAAATATAATACAAATGTCACTGGTTCCTGGATAGCAGAGACCCTGGATAGCGGTGGAGAATTTATAGGCAATTCCACCTCTATAGCAGTTGACTCACAAGATAGGGTGCACATCAGTTATTATGATGCTACTAACGATGACCTTAAATACATTACCAATACCACAGGTTCCTGGGTGGCGGAAACGTTGGATAGCGTCTGGTATCTATTATAGATGGTAATAGCCACCTCCATAGCGATTGACTCACAGGATAAGGTGCACATCAGCTATTATGATAATTATCACTGTGACTTAAAATATGCATGATGTGAAGTGGATCACGGAAACTACAGGTCCATGGGTTTACAGAGACAGTGGATAGCAGTGGAAGTGTAGGCACGTGGAACTCCACAGCAGTTGACTCACAAGACAGGGTGCACATCAGCTATTTTGATAATACGAACGGAGACCTTAAATACGCCAAGCAATGTCTTGCACCGGATTCTGATTGTGATGATATCCTGGATTATGAGGATAATTGTCCTGAAAACTTTAATCCAAGCCAAGTGGACACAGATGCTGACAGTATTGGAGATGTCTGTGACAACTGTCCTTTACACCCAAATAGTCCAGAGATAGGTATCTGCACCTGGGCATACACAGGTACAACCTGTTTGAGTGATGAGGAGTGTGGATATGCGGGTTTTTGCAGTATAGATCAGGCAGACAACATTGATTGCGACTTGCAAGACAAATTTTGATTGCGATTACGATGTAGATGGGACTGATGCTGCTAATTTTAAATTACATTTTGGAAGAAGCCTGTTTGACAATCCTTGTACAAATGGTGAGCCATGCAAGGGCGATTTTGAGTGTGATGGAGATGTGGATGGAAGTAATGCAGCTGAGTTCAAGGGACGTTTTGGCACAGTTCCATTTCCACCGTATGGTTATTGCTTGTCCTGTGTTGATGGAGTATATCAATACGATTGCTCATACTAAAATTATTTTCATTAATTTATTCAACAACCCCTGTCCGGCTTATGCAGTAGGGGAGTGGTGTGTGTATCCATTGCCATAAGATTTTGAAGCATAATTCAGACTAATGAAGCCTCTCAGCAATAACCCTGAGGGGCTTTTTCCTTTGGTCACCAACCCCAGATATAGTGGTGTTTGGAATTAGCCAGAAACCTTGACATTCTGCAAAAATGTTGGGTACTCAGGTTCCGAAGTAATAACGCATAATACAAAAAGAATGTTGAACTCTGCTTGCTGGAAAGGGATTGTATATAAGTTCTCGAACCCTAAAGCGAAGAATGATTTTCCCGTTAACCTTGAGGATGCCTATAGTAACAGGCTCAAGAAATGTGGTAAATCAGTGAGGGACGTTGGTAAATAGATGCATAGCCAACTCGACAAAAAAGTAAGTTAACTGCCTTTTTCTGATGTCCAATCAGCTATCTTCAACCCTTCGATACGTTTAAAGTGCTTCGTATTATTAGTAACTAGGACGAGGTTGTTTGTCATAGCAGGCGTAAGATTCTATTTGGTACCTAAGTTTTCATGACCAAAAATTTCAACAACTGCTTACGATACTATGAGTTTTCCAGGTTTATATCTTTAAGATTGCTCTCCTTTCTGTGATTTATAGGACAAATAAATCATTAGGGTTACAACGCTTATATTTGGATGTTAGCGAAGATTTTTGGTATGTTTCATGACCCTAACAATAATTACGATATTTGTGTCCAGGAGATACACTTAAAATCCCTTCTTTAGCTTTTTTGAATTTTTACGGCTACGTTTTATTTCAGAAATTATTTTGTCTACGCTTCTCTTATCCTTCCAGGAAACTTAAAGTTTCTGTGTGTTGAATTGCAAGAGCTGAAATAACCCTAAAGGCCCTAATCACTGGATGAGTTAGGACTTGTAGTGTGGGGGTTTGGCAGGGGCATTCCTAAAGCGGATAAGTACTGCTCGATCCAGCGAAAAATATTGTTTCGTCTTACTTCAGCACGTAGTTTTCTCATCCTCCTTTTCCGTTCTTCTTCCTCCATGTAGTATGCCTGGTGAATCCGGTCGGCAACTTCCTCTAAATGGAACGGGTTGACCAGCAGAGATGCTTTCCCCAGCTGTTGGGCGGCACCGGCAAATTCACTTAAGATGAGAACACCATCTGTTTCCACACTTGAGGCACAGTACTCTTTTGCGATCAGGTTCATCCCATCTTTCAGGGGTGTAATCAGGGCGATTTCACTGGTGCGGTAGTAAGCTATGAGCTCTCTGCGGGAAAGGCTCCTGTATATGTAGAAAATGGGCACCCAGTCATGATAGGTAAATCGACCGTTAATCCTTCCTACCGTCTCATCAATGGTACGTTTCATGTCCTGGTATTCCTGCACATTGGTTCTGCTCGGAACCACAACCTGTATGAAATTGACTTTACCCCGCAAATCTGGATATTTCTCCAGGAGAAGTGAAAATGCTTCAAGACGTTCAAGAATGCCTTTGGTATAGTCGAGACGGTCGATCCCCAGTACCAGCTTTCGTTCGGGAAGGCGTTCATGAATGTACCAGGCTTCCTCAGCTACTTCCTTGGTTGAAGAACTCTGGTTGAATCCATCAAAGTCAATACTTATGGGGAAGCCTCCCACCCGGGTTACCCTGCCGTTGTGCTCAATGATCTGCATGCGTTGTGGACCGCTCACGAGGGCACCGGGAAACATTCTTCTGACACAACGGATGAAATTCCAGCGGTCCCGTTCGGTCTGAAATCCTACCAGGTCATAGTGCAGTAACCCCTCAATCAGTTCTTTGCGCCAGGGCAGGCGCATGAAAAGGTCCCAGGGTGGGAAGGGGATGTGGAGGAAGAAAGCGGTTTTGCCCGGAAACTGCTGCTGGACGAGGAACTTTCCCACAAGCAGAAGGTGGTAGTCCTGAACCCATATAAGATCCTGTGGAGAGCTCTGTTCCAGGGTTACTTGTGCGAACTTTTGATTAACTTTGCAGTACATCTCCCAGGTTTCAGGTTGGAATTGACAGCGGTCTAAAAAATCATGGAAGAGGGGCCAGAGGGTAGTGTTGCTGAACCCCTCGTAGTACAGCTCCACTTGCTGGGAGGTGAGAGAAACAGGAATTAACCGGTATCCGATTCTGCTGGATTCTTTTTGGAACAGTTTTTTGTGGTAATGACCGCTGGTAGTCCCGTCCCATCCAATCCAGATCCCTCCCCGGTCCCGGAGGACCGGGGCAAGGGCGGTTACCAAACCGCCAGATCCGGGAATGAGTTCTGATTTTTTTCCTGTGCGGACTATTTTTACGGGGAGTCGATTTGAAACGATAATGATATTATTTTGTTGCACATCCATGCTGAAACCTGAGTAGAGAACGTGAGCGCCTGTACCAGAAGAAGATGGTTACCACAGAACTGCCCGGAGAATGATATGCTTTATCCTCTTCCGGTTCTGAATCGGGGAGTTTTAGCAATGTCTGCAAGGGAATATCGTTTGGCTGTGTTCAGGAATCTTTCCAGGATTTTCCTCCGTATAACACCGACATATTTTCCTTCTTTCATTACTACCAGACGGGTGCGCCCTGTTTTTTCAAAGAGCTCCATGCATTTTTCAAGACTATCCTCAGCATCACAGCAATCAAGGGGCGAGGTCATTATGTCCTGTGCCTGGGTTGTTTCAAACTCCTTGTGTTTCAGGACAGCTCTCAGGAGATCTTTTTCAGTTATGATCCCGACAATATCCTGATTGTCGCTGATGAGAACTGAACCCGCATCTTCATCGATTATCTTCTGTGCAATTGTATTGAGATTACTGGTGGCAGGGCAGATGACAGTTTTGGAAAGCATAATAGAAGATACACTGATGTCCATAATAACCTCCTTTCACTATTCTTTAACTATAGCATAAGGAGCAATGCTATACTAGAATTAAATTGCAAAAAGATCTGAAAAAAACTTGACAGGTGCTGGTGAAACATATTATAGATAGTCCTTGCATTTTTGAGCTCATACCCGTGTACACCCCATGTTTATCATTTTCCGTGTTGGTACGATGGGTGATTGATGCCTGTTTGAGACACCTATCTACGGCAGGTTCAGCCGGTAATGCAATACAAACCATAACTATCAGGTAGTGCTAAAAGGAGACGTATTGTGATTCAAATAGACAGGGAAACATGTGTCGGTTGTGGAGGCTGTGTTGATCTCTGCCCCCGGACCGCACTCTGTTTCATTAAGGATCGCGCATTTGTAGATGTGGAATTGTGCTTAGAGTGTAAAACCTGTGTCAATGTCTGCCCGGTAAAGGCACCCCGAGTACTTTAGAACCCTGTCGCAGGGTATGAACGAAAACGTTTATTAGATTTACTACTTTGTTGAAAGGAGAAGGGATTTTGGAATCCAGCGTACGGTTTCAAAAAAAGATGATTGAATGCTCACTGCTTGAACAAGACAAGGGGAAACCTTTCCGTTCGGAAGATCGGCCGGAGTGGACTCCTGAGTGGGATCGCGACAAATGTATCCGCTGTGGACTTTGCTATGTGTATTGTCCCGATGGAGCTGTTTATCGAACTGATGACGGCTTTTTTGACGTAGACGGAGACAAGTGTAAAGGATGCGGCATTTGCCATAGAGAATGCTGGTTTGGAGCCATCAGCATGGTAGAGGAGGAGTAGGTATGGATAAGTTCAGTCTTTATGTTTCAAATTTCCTGCCGTGCAAGGAATACTTCGTTCCGGAAAAGAACCCGGCCTGTCCAGGATGCGGGCTTGCCCTGGCTATTCGCCAGACCTATAAGGCACTGGAGAAAGATATTGAAAAGGCAGTCTGGCAGTCCCTGGAGGGAAGTAATGCTGCAGGCAACACCCCTGATATATTTGGAGTAGGGAAAACAGGTGTTTCATTTTTGAGTATCCCGAAAAAAAGCAAATCACATCTCGTGATATGCCTTGACAATGAGGCAGGGGGATCTCTGGATGATGCTCTGGAAAAGTCCATGCCATCCCTTGCCGTTGCTGAAGACTTTTCTTATGTGGCAACTGCATGTCCCAGCCATCCCTTCGATCTATATGAAAAGGTGCAGAGAGGGTTTCAGACGGAAGGAAATTCCTACATTCACATTCTCTGCCCATGTCCTGAGGGCTGGCAATTTGACCCTGACCTCACTGTTAAAGTCGGGCAGTGGGCAGTTGAAAGCAGGGCTTTCCCGTTGTATGAAGTCGGCGGTGGCGTGTATGATATTACGGTGAAGACGCCTACCCCGAAGGCACTGACTGAGTACCTCACACCTCAACTGCGGTTTGAGGGCCTTTCTGATCAAGAGATTGAAAACGCCCAGGAGAGTGTTACTACCGGGTATAAAAAGCTGGAAGAAGCTGTTCAGAGCTATCTGGACACGACGGGATAAATTCCATTTTTCGGCAAGTGGTTACGGATATCTTTAAAAGGAGCTAGAAAAATGTCTGATGTTAAATGGGCACCTGACGGAAAGAGTATGTTTCAAAAACTGATAAAAGCGGTTCCTGAAGCTATGAGGGACATGGTTAAACCGCAGCTGTTGCAGTTATTGTCGGCAAAAGCCGCCGGGAAGCCGGTGACCAGTGAAATAATAACCAGAATGGTTCAGGAAGATTTACCAGAGCCTCAGAAGAGTGTGATTATGCAGGCACTCGGTATTGAAAAGCCGGCTGAAAAGAAGCCCGCAAAGAAGGATGTACCACCTTCAGAGGGTGGTACGGTTCAATTGTCAATGGAGGACAACTGGGAAGGGAACAGTCAGTCCATGTTTGACCGGATGATCAATGAGGTCCCGGAGGCCCTGAGGGATATTTTCCGCGGAAAGCTGATGGATATTCTCAAACAGAAGGCGAAAGGGGGAGCCTACCAGGAGTCCCACATTGTAGAGATTGTTAACGAAATCGTTCCGGAGCCTTTTAAATCAAACATCATCAAGGCATTTTCCACCATCGGCGGGGTGGATGTGAGCGCTGTTAAAGGAATTATTGAAGCTATTCCGGGAGGTCAGGAAACCCTGATCACCCTGCTGCATGCCATACAGGCCCAATATGGCTATGTCCCTGAAGAGGCCCTGCAGATTGTGAGTCAAAAAAGGGGTGTTTTTATGAGCACCCTCTACCGGTTAGTCAGTTCTTATCAGGCCTTCCGCACGGAGGCACCCAAGAAGTACTTGGTGAGCATTTGTGACGGTACCGGGTGTCATGTCAACGGTAGTGGAACACTCCTTAAAAAACTCGAAGAGAAAAGTTCATGCACCGATTCCCAAATCACCTTAGAAAAGGTTAGATGTCTTGGGTGCTGTGATCTATCACCGGCAGTAATGGTAAACGGAGAGTTGTATGGCGGTCCTGATGCCCAGGCAAAGATTTCAGAAATTTTAGGGGAATAGAAGAGAGGATTATATGAAATTAAAAAAAGCAGATGACCTTACCAAAATCAAAAAAGAGGGAATGCAACTTCTTGCTCCGTCCAGAACCCGCATAACCGTGGGAATGGCAACCTGCGGGTTAGCGAAGGGGGCAGGAAAGGTTTACGAGGCTTTAAAATATGAACTCAAGAAGCAGAAAGTCAAGGCTGACCCGGTTGTTGTGGGATGTAATGGCCTCTGCTATGCTGAGCCCATCGTTGAGGTGATTCGACCCGGCAAACCACGCATTACCTATGGAAATGTCAGCATGGAAAAGATTAATGAGCTGATTGCCTCCATTAAGTCGGGCACAGTCTTAAAAGACCTTGTTCTCATGAGACAGGATAAGTATAAAACAGCAGCGGGAACCGAATCCCTGCAGTATGCTAAGGGAAAACTCCCTAAGGCTTACTCAGGTGTAAAAGAATCTCAGAAAATTGACTTTTATAAACGCCAGATGAAACTGGTGAGCAGCAGTGCCGGCACCATAAGCCCTGACAGTATTGAAGAGTATTGTGCCCTGGGTGGTTACCAGGCACTGGTGAGTGCCCTTACCACTATGGATCCGGAAGATGTTATTAAGCAGGTGTCCATTTCAAAACTGAGAGGCCGTGGTGGTGCAGGATTTCCAACCGGCGTTAAGTGGCAGACATGCCGCCAGGCTGATGATCATACCAAATACATCGTTTGTAACGGCAGTGAAGGTGATCCCGAAATCGGCATGCACCGCAGCTTTCTGGAATCAGACCCCCACCTGGTTATCGAAGGTATGTTACTTGCCGGCTATGCCGTTGGAGCTCAGGAAGGATATATTTACTTAAATGATAAATATACAGTTGCCCTGGAACGCCTGGAGCGTGCCATTGTACAGGCAGAAAAGCTGGGCCTGTTAGGCAAGAATATACTGGGATCAGGGTTTTCTTTTGCCATCAAGGTAAAACGGGGAGGCGGCGCCTATGTGTGCGGTGAGGAAACCGCACTGCTGAATGCCCTGGAGGGTTCATTTGGTGAGCCACGGCCGAGACCTCCCTATCCGGCGGAGAAAGGACTTTTTGGGAAACCTACCGTAGTAAATAATCTCGAAACACTGGCTACTATCCCCGTGATTATTGTCAAAAGGTGGCAAGTGGTTTGCAGGTATTGGCACGCCGGCCAGTAAGGGCACTAAAATAGTGGCACTTTCAGGCAACGTTGCACAGAGCTGCTGGGTTGAAGTGCCCCTTGGTACGGGGATTAAGGACGTCATTGACATCTTTGGTAAAGGTGTGGCAAACGGCAAGAAGATAAAGGCCTTCCAGGCGGGAGGACCTTCGGGGGGGATACTTCCTGCAAAGTCTTTGAAGATGAAACTTGATTATGATCAGTTGAGCAAGGCAGGGAGTCTGCTTGGCTCAGGTGGACTTCTGGTTATGGATGAAGACACTGATATGCTTGACATGGCCAAGTTTTTTGTTGATTTTTTTGCAGATGAGTCATGTGGTAAGTGCAGCACATGCAGAGAAGGCTCCAAGCGGCTTCAGGAGATTCTTGAAAGTATTATGGAAGGGCAGGGGACCACGGATCATATCAAACTCATCAAACGTTTAGACTCTGCCATGGCAGTTGCCTCCGCCTGTGCGCTTGGCAAGACTGCTGCTCTACCTATAATCTCGGTGCTCAAACACTTCCCTAAAGAAATTGAGGGTAGGCTCATTAAAAAGAAAGCATAATGATTTTATGACGTAATGCTAAGATAGGGGATTAATTCTATGGTTAGTTTGAAGATAAATGGAAAAAAAGTAAAAGCGGATGAGGGCACAACCATTCTTAAGGCAGCTCGTGCCAATGGTATTGAAATACCGACACTCTGTTCGAATGATGGGCTTGAGGCCTATGGGGCCTGCCGCCTCTGTATTGTTGAGATAAAAAAAAGCGGAAGGGTCGCCATTGAAACCTCCTGTACCTATCCTGTAGAGGAAGGGCTGGAGGTAAAAACAAGCACACCCCGTATCATTGACGCGAGAAAGGTGATCGTCGAACTGCATTTGGCACGGTCCCCCAATGTTAAAGTCATAAGCCAGCTGGCTGAAGAATACGGTATTACAGAAAGTGCCAAGGAGATGGGTAAGGATAATGAGTACTGCATTCTCTGCGGGCTCTGTGTTCGTGCCTGTAATGACGTGGTAAAGGCGGGGGCTATAAACTTTGCAGGAAGCGGTATTTTTAAGGTGGTTGATTCCCCCTTCAGCAAAACCGCTGATGAGTGTATTGCCTGTGGTTCCTGTGCATTTGTCTGCCCAACCGGCATTATTAAGAAAAATGATCTGGCATCAACATCCCTTTGTACTCCGGAAGGTTGTGAACCTACAGGTGCTCAGAGGGAATTGCTCAACTGGAAGGTAGAGCGTAAATTGAAAGTCTGCAAGAAGTGCCAGAACCCCTATGCACCGGAGTTCCATCTGGAAAAGGTGAAACGTGAACAGAACCTTCCCAATGAATTTTTTGATATTTGTCCCTCATGCCGCCAGTATCCGGTCGTTGATCCAGACAAGTGTTTGGGATGTGGTGGCTGTATGGAAAATTGCCCCTGCGGGGCACTGGAGCTTGAAGACAAAGGGGGTTATGACAAAAAGGCACAGTTGTATCCTCAAAACTGTACCGCCTGTCACAGTTGTGAACTCGTTTGTCCGATGCAAGCCATTAGCTAAAAGGTGATGATAAAAAGGTAAGGAGGATTTAATGACAGAGTATGATCTTGCCATTGTTGGCGCCGGTCCTGGAGGTGTTCATACTGCCAAGTGGGCAGCCAAGAAAGGCCTTAAAGTTATTCTCATTGAGAAACGAAAAGACATTTCCAAAATTACCCGTTACTGTAGTGAGCATTTAATTTTAGATGAGGGCTACAATGGGGATACCGTTCTGGTGGATCCTGAGAAAGGGAAGATAACCTCAACGACTGTCGGATGGGAAGTGGACTACAAAGGGACTCTGTTTCCCTGTATACACAAATATTACTATTCCCCCAAGGGGAATCCCATCCACTTTGCCTGGCCGGACAACAGACCCTACGCCTACAAGTACGATAAGGGGTTTCTCCTGCAGAGCCTGCTGGAAGAATGCCTGGCACTGGGAGTGACCTATCAGAATGAAACGTCTGGTTATGATGCCATTGACAGTGCTGACGGGGTTGAGGTCAAGTGTGTGAGCAAGGGCAAGAAGTTTAAAATAAAAGCAAAAAAACTGGTTATTGCAGATGGATGCAGCACCCGCCTGGGTCAGGCCATGGGGTTTAATGCAGATCGTGGCTATATGGGCGTTGCACTCTGTATGGCTACCTACATGTCTGGTGTGAAAGAATATGATCCGGCTGAATGGGTGCTCTGGTATGGCAGGTGCTATGGTTCAAATATGGCCCCCATTATAGGTACCGGTCCGGCAGGTCATTTTGAGGACTGGGCAGATGTAATTAACCTTGGCAGTGCAGTGGACTTGCCGGTGAAGGCCTTTGACCGGTTCACTAAAGAAAGTCCCATAGCCGACAGGTTTGCCAATGCCAAAATAGAGGAACGCTACTGTTGCTCGGTCAAGGCCTTTACACCCATTGCCAGGCCTTGTAAAGGCAATGTGATTATTATAGGTGATTCTGCTGCCTTTGTGGAGGTGCAGGGTCAAGGGGCCTTGAGCTGCGGTTATAAGGCGGCAGAGGCTATTGCCAAGGAACTTGAGGGTAAAAACGGCTTTGATGAGTACACCAAGTGGTGGATGGATTCATTTGAGTTTAATGATGAGGGTATGCTCCAGGTGCAGCAGGGATATGCTTTAATACCCACCTACACTGACGAGGAGGTTGACTACCTCTTCTCACTCTGTTCTGACGTTCTCCTGGACGGAAGCTTCAGCCAGTATAAATCATCCAGAATGATATGGGATGCCATACTCCGGGACCCAAAAAGAATTGAACGGGAACGCCCGGGCATCTTTACAAAAATCAAAAATGTACGGGGCACTACCCTAGAAAGCAGCCTTTCAGAAGGCTAGATTGTGACGTATACTCAGTAAAAGCCAGGGGGGAATAACTACCCTGGCTTTTTTTACTTATCAAGTACTATGTCGTTGACATAGTACGTAAAAGATGTTATCAACCATTATTAGAACGCGTTACAATTTCCCTGGCTGGTAGTGGTACACACAGGTTTTTAATTGAATTTCATGTGTTGCCCGGTCTTAATATGTTTGATAACTAGTGAATGGAGGACGGTTTATGGACTGTAAAAAGATCGTCAGGTATTTTACTTTGTTCTTGCTCTTTGTCTGTATTTCATGGCCTACTTCCTGCGGGGTGGTACAGGAAAAGATCGGGGTTATCTTCGTGGTTCACGGCGGTATGAGTGAGTACAATGATCAGTACCTCTGGGATGCGGGGTTACAGCAATTTTCCTTTGATCCCAACCATTCGGTTTACAAGCTTGCCATTTGGAATCCTGCCCAGTGGCAGATTAGTAATGCAGGTGGAGTCTTCAGTAAAATTTCAGAGGAAATATTTATTTGAATATCCTCGGCTCAACGATTGGGACCCCTTTCACGATGTAACCGATCTCCAGTTTGAAGATTTGAAGACCGCGTTGGACGAGATAGGGGATGCTGAAGGGCTCACCTTTGAATACGATTGGGCAGCCTGGATGTGCGGTGAGTGTCCCGCCAATTATCCCTATCCCCGCTTTATCTATTATGGCCCTGATGGCCTTGCTGATCCGGAAGGAGACTATCCTGACGTCACCTACTGCGGTGAAGATGAGCCGGGTGGTGCCTGGTCTGGCTGTGATCCTGACCGTTATGACGTAGACGGTCCTGCGGAGCGGTTGCTTAAGAAAGGGGTTTCCCGTATCATCATGGTTGATTTAACCGTTGGTGGGGTGCGCTTTGGAAAGACCTATGATGTTGTGCAAATGACCAAGCGGGTTATCGATGACTGGAACGAAGAAAATGGAACAGACTTTCCCTATCCACTCTGGGTAAATGACTACACCAACCTGATGGAGAGATCCTTTCCCACCCTGCCTCCGGCTGGACCAGAAGTGTAGGACTTCCTGAAGAAGATCAGGAGGTTCCCCTTGATGGAAGCCCTAACCCCATTTCGGAAGACCCACTGTTAGCTACCCTGCAGGTAGAGGCGATTGAAGTATCTCTCTCCGATACTGTTTCAGATGCAGAAACGGGGATTATTCTGTTAAACCATGCCCTGCATGACAACAACGAGTGCTTTGATCCCAAGATTGATGACACCCTTATCCTTAATAATAATATTAAGGCCCAGCTCTTAGCGGATCACCCGGATATGGTGGCGGAAAACATTATCGGGGCCTACATGGGCATTAAAGAAGAAAATCCCGCCAACGGCCTGGTCGAACGGACCCGGGATATGCGTGGTGAAGCGCTGGGCTCTGCCTGGCTTTATGAGAGTGACAAAGAACTTCCCGGAGATGAGTGGGGCTACCGTTACTGGGACGCCCTGGAGTATTTGAAAAACCGGGGTGTGAAGCATATTGTGATAGGCTTCCCCCAGATCGTTGCCGACTCAGTGTTGAACCTGATTGAGTTTCCCAACCAGATTGGAAAGGAGATCGGGTATAAGACCTGGGCCCAGTGGGAAACTCAGGACCTGACAACCTATCCCGGAGTAGGGCATCCCTTTACCGATTACTGGGGTAACTGGGTAGATACCGAATGTGATGGAGAAGCCTGTTGTTTTACCATGGGTGGTTGTGGTGTTCCCGGAGATTATCCCCCGGCACGACAGGCTCCCCTCGACAAGAAACGGGATGACATGGATCCTTCCCTGGCCTATGAGGTGAGTGAGTATGGTCATCTGGGTTATGATGCAGCCCTTGGTGCCCCCGATCCTGATAGCCCGGTACAGGATCAGTACACCGGTACCTGGGCAATGTACCGGCCCCCCAATGACGATCCGCGGATAGCCGGGTTAATGGCAAACCACCTACTAAAAGCTGCCCTTGGGGAGTATGATACTGAATGACCTTTATCAAAATGTGGTTTTGCAGTCAGAATTGAGGGCGTAACGATTTAACTTACTATTGGAGGAGCTTTCCTATGGCAAAGGTTGCATGGAATGACATGGTTCAGTTTGAGAAGGTGCTTTTAGAAGACTACAAACTTTTCGAGGGGCTGGACCTGATCCCCCTTGAAACCTATGAGGGGATGGATACAAGGCCGGCCTGGGAGTTTAAGGCCCCCATGGCCAGTGGTTTCTATAAACCCTATATCATTAAGGGGAGTGACAAGATTGAAAAGATTACTATCGGCGAATTGCACTACATGGGAAGGGCCAAATACTGTGCCCTCAACATGACCGCCAGTGATGATTATGATCTGCCCATTTTCGCCTGTGAGTTTGACGAGACTGCCCCACGTGTGGGTATTACTACTGACTTCATGCCCTCAGTGGACATTTCCCAGCACGAAGAATACCGGGAAAAATATTATTCGAATCTGGCTGGCCTGTGGAGAAAGTACCGCACCATACCGGGATTTACCACCGAGGGTCGATGCCTGGTTCAGAGGCGCTATGGACCGTGGCCCTGGGCACGTGAGACCCTTTCTCCCTTCAGCCTGGATGGGAGAGTTGAGGAACCGGGGGACCGGCAGACCGTGGTGGAGGCTGTTGTAGCCTATGCCAAGGAATGGTTCAATCTCATGGAAACAGCCGAGCCTATTAAAGATCCTGAGTATAAACAGGAGATGCTCCGCAGGAAGAAAGCAATGCAGAAATACTATAGAGATCTGGATCCTGGAGGAGAGGTGATGAAAAAGATCTTTGGCGAGGGTAAGCATCACCTTTTCGTAAGTCTAGTCTTTTAAAGGAGGTATAAAGATGGCAGAAGGTATTAAGTGGACGCCCTATCTGGAAAAGATGGGAGAGCAGGTTGATCAACTCAAACCAACTGAACTCACTGAGTGGGAGGGACAGGATCTGACCTCTCTACAGGATGTGAAGGGTTCACAAATAACTGGAGGTTTTAAAGCATATAGTTCTGAAAAATTAGAGAAAATAGGACTGGGATCCCTTTCTCTCGGTGATGAGATCCGCTATGGTTTTTGTACCATCGTTCCCAGGGAAAACTATGATCTGCCCCTTTTTCTCTCGCGCTGGGAAGAGAGAGAGAAGGAGATTACCCTTCTGGTTGATATCATTCCGACGGTGGACAGCCTGGTTGATGAGGAGTATCGTAAGAAATATATAGAGTCGATTCAAAAAAACCTCTGGGACCGGTTTGTGAGCCTTGCCGGCATCTGTCCGGAAGAGAGCGATATCATCCGATCCCTCTGTTCCATCATCTATACCGCGGCACGTGTTCCCATTGAAAAGGATGGGATGCGTCTGGCGGCACTTGCCCCCCACACGGAATATCTGAAAAGTTATATCGCTTTTGTGCCGGATGCCGCGTCCGTTGAGAGTGATGCCAAAAAGCAGGAAATACAAAAGAAGAAAGCAGCACTGAGAAAGACCCTCAGGGAGAATTTCTTTAAGGAAGTTCTCCAGGACACAACACGTCAGGCCCTGGGGGAAAACAATCTGGCCCTTATGACAACGCTATTTTTCTAACAAAGGAGTGAACAATGTCTGTAATGGATATACTTAAAAAAGGTGCTGACTTTACCAATGGGGATGAAGCTGCAAAGGGTATGATGGCCGATTTTAATGACCATAAAGTTGGTTTGCAGCTGGATGCAGATGAAGTTACCCAGGTGGTTAAAGACGGTGCCCTCTCCCTTGAGGAGGGTATACGTGATGATTGTCATGTGGTTTTGAAAATGAAAACGGTAGATTTGTGCAGCGCGATTGACAATACCTTTGATCTCATGGAGATCAAAGATAAGGGGGAACTGGTAAAGGGAGACATGACGGACCCCAATGTGCCTGTCCACCTGATGGCAACATTTCCCTTTTTTGATGCCATGGTGAGACTGTACGAAAGTGATCCTGAATTTAAGAAACAGGTTGATGAGGTTAAATCTTCTCTTTGATAAGGTGAGTACATATGGTTAAGCATATCATTGATTTAGAAAAGTGCCGGGGTTGCGGCAAATGTGTAGAACTGTGCGGCCTGGAACTCTGGGTTTTGGTGGATACAGATGATGGGAAGAAAAAGGCTCAGGTAACCGAGGAGGCTGCTGATATTTGTCACTGCTGTCTTTCCTGTCAGGATGCCTGTCCTGAAGATGCAATCCAGATTAAGGATGAATAAGAAGAGTGTTTGTTATCCACCTTACTCTGGCATCCGCTTCTGCAGTGAGGGGCTATAGGAAGTCAGCGATTTTCATGTTTAGAATTGCCCCAGGGGCATTAATGTTGAAAGTATAATGGTATTATTGTAACGTTTTGAAAGGAAATAAAAATGGCAAAAGAGTATGATCTGATCGTCGTTGGTGCGGGTCCTGCGGGACTTATGGCCGCTAAGACAGCGGGCGAGAATGGTCTCAATGTAGCCGTAATTGAGCGAAAAGATATTATTTCTGATATTAACCGGGCCTGCAGCATGATGGTGGTAACACTGACCGGGAAATATCTGGAGGAACGGGTACAGATCAATACAAGAGATAAGAAACTCTGTTTCCCCGGGTACGGTTTTACCATCAACTATGACGGTCCCCATCAGGATTTTTACACCTGGTCAATCTACTCCTACAAAGGCAATAAGATTCAGTTGGGAAACTACGAGGAAAATTCCCGCACGGGTAAACGGGTAAGTGCCGTTTACAATAAGGAGGCACTGTTGAAGGGACTCTTGAGCGAGGCCTGTGCCCGACAATGTGGAAGTGTTTAATCCCTACAATGTTGTCGGAACAGTTAAGGAAGACGGAAAGGTTAGAGTCCTCACCCGTGAAGGGCGGTCGTTTAAAGGCACTTTTGTTATTGCTGCTGATGGGCGTTCTTCCAGGATTGCCCAGAAACTGGGGTTTAATCGTGACAGGGCGTATTTCGGTACGGCGGTCACCATGGGTTATGAGATGGAAGGAGTTGAACCTGCTGAAAAGTACGCACTCTTTCAGATATTTCTTAATGAGAATCCCTTCAAAACGCATTTGGATGACCCCCCGTACCGCAAAAGATACCTACTTTGTGATGACCACCTCCCTTGCCCCCGGCTCTGATCATGAGGGGGCCTTCGAGCGGTTTTCTAAGCAGGGATATTTTGCTTCGTGGTTTAAGAGGGCAGAGATAAAGCGCAAGTTGACCTCCGTTGGCAACATGTTATCACACATTGTAGATCCCTACAAAGATCAGGTCTTGCTGGTTTCCGATGCCGTCTGGTGCCAGGAAGCCGAGATGACCGGTGCAATAATAAGCGGCTGGAAGGCAGCTAATTCGGTTGCCTATGCACTCATAGAAGGCAAGATTTCACGTGAAGGTGTTTCTCACTACCTCAACTGGTGGGATGAGGAGGTTATCCAAAAGTACGATTACCGTGATATGGTTCGCAATGCTATTTTACCCCTCCGGCTTACTCCTGATGAGATTGATTTTGTCTTAGGTTCGGTTACCAAGACACTCCCCAGTGTATTGGATCCTTATGAAACACCCAAACTTGTGGGTGGTGCACTTGCAGAGGTGATGCCAACCATTGCAAAGAAAAGACCCACTATTTTCAAGAAGCTATCCCAGATGAAAGAGGTGCCCTTACAGAGCGTGTTCGGAGGACCTATCCGGGGAGGTTTTCCCATGAGTATGCGCACCTAACTATCTAGTGGAGTGTGCACGGCCCCGTACCGCTTATAAAGCTCCCCGCAGCAAGCTGCGGGGTTAAAGCGAAATTCCGCCGTAGGACCCGGCTTCGCTCTGAAGAGCTTCGCCGTGGTTCGCCCCGCCATCATCCCTGTAGCAATCTACAGGGTATTATGGCGAAGGCGAATAAAGAGAAGTGGTAAATGACCAAACGGTATGATCTCATTGTCGTAGGAGCTGGTCCTGCAGGTCTTATGGCTGCTCGAACAGCAGCAGAAAATGGTTTGAGCGTGGCTTTACTGGAGAGAAAGACGGATATTGCCAAAATACGTCGACTTGATGGTGGAGCTATCGGGATAAATGAGTATTTGTTTGGTCAGATGACTGTCTTCAACCCGAAGGCAAAGCGGTTTTGCTTTCCCACCTCCGGTTTTTCTGTCCCCTATGATGGCCCCTGTAATAATATCTATGGATTCCAGCTCCATTCTCCCGGGGGTAAGTGCCTCCGCTTTGGCGATTGGGAGGCAGCCGGTACACAGGGAGATGAGGTGCGGGTTGGTCTCTCCATGGATAAAGGTTTGCTTTTGCAGGGACTCCTGGATGAGTGCACACAGTGTGGTGTAGAGGTATTTCCGGGGACAAATGTTACCGCTGTCAATAAGGACGACGGGTATGTCAGCCTGACCGGTAATGGACAGCCATTTGAGGGAACCTTTGTTATCGCTGCCGATGGTGTCAATTCCCGTATTGCGCGAATCCTGGGGTTCAATAAGGAGCGAAGATTTAAAGGGACTGCCAGATATGTTACCTGGATAGTGGAGGGTGATATACCGGCTGATCCCGGGAGCTTCAATTTTATCATAACGGAAAAGGGCATCTTTTCCATCTATCCTGATTACAAACAACATGTCTTTCACGTCAACACCTTCAGCACCGATACCCAGCTTGACCTCAATGCCAGTATCAAGTACTTTATGACGGAAGATCCCACCTATGCCTCCTGGTTTACAAAGGTTAATAAGATTGATGATATCAGCTGTGTCGTAAACCTTCTCTCTCCCATTAAAGATCCCTTTCTGGATAATATTCTGCTGATTGGCGATGCTGCCTGGGTAATGGAATTTAGCAACATGGCCGCTCTCTGTAATGGCTGGAAAGCGGGCAATGCCGTTACTCTGGCGATAGTGGACAAGCTCTATGACAAAACGGGGCTTGGTGATTATTTTGAGTGGTGGGAAAAGAGCTTTTACGATCCCTTTGGGAAGTTTGATTTTGGCATGGGGGCAGGAGAGCCCCAGGACTACCTTACGGGAGAGGAGATTGATTACCTTGCTGATCTGGTTAAAGAACCCCTGCCGGCAACTATGAATTTTTTTACCCTTTTTAATCTGATCGGTACCACATACGCAGAACTAATACCTGTAATCGAGCAGGAAAGACCTGCAGTAATGGAAAAGCTGCTTGCGATGCGGGCAAACATGGAGGAGTTCAGGGAAAAGAGGATCAAAGTGGGATTTCCCAATAGATAACGGGATTGCTTATAAGAAAATGAACGGTTTTGTGTGTCACCTGTTTTTTTTACTCTTTTAATGGAAAAGGAGGGGAGATATGGTTCTGCAAAACGGGTTCAAGCTCAAATGTAAGGGAAGTTTCTTTGAAGCATTACAATCCACCTTTAGTCCTGCCACCTTTTCTCTCCATTTCCTTGTGACACTCTTACTGCTCCTCAGGGGCTGTGGACAATCAAGACATG
>CAVVWZ010000032.1:0-23130 GCA_963752035.1 uncultured delta proteobacterium
TAAGGGGTGATTTGATTTCATGAGCGGCATGGGAAAGAAATTCAGTCCGTGCCTGTTCTGCCATCACCTGTGCTGAAATATCCCTGATTACTATAAGCTCACCGATACTATCACCTTCGTCATTTCTGAGGGGTGCGTATATGAAACGAAATGTTCCTTTCTGGTCGATGGAATAGGTGCGAACGGACATTTTTTCTGACCATAGCCAGTCGTTCCCTGTTTTACTTCATTCATGAAGGAGCGTAAAATATCACTTTCTATTGATTCATCAACCCTGGTGCCGAGGATTTTTTTGCGTGATGTGTTCAAAAAGACCTCAAGGCTCTTATTGACACAAATAATCTGGTTAGAAGAATTGAGTGCAAGGACACCATCCCCTATGTGATCGAGAATTGCTTCAATCTTATTTTTTTCATAGGTCGTAACGGAATGGGCAACCTCCAGATCTTTTTTTTCATTTTCAGCAGAGGTGTATTTTTTATTAATGAAAAGGATGATTTTATTTATCATGCCTGCGATAGTGCCAACCTCTCCCTTTGCTTGCAGATTAAAGTCCCGAAATTCCCCCTTGCTTATCATCCCCTCAAGTTTATCCTGAAGTGCTTTGAGTGGACGGAGGGCATTACGAAACATGTAGTAGAAAAGTGGTGTCAGGGGCATAATAATGAGGAGTGCCAGGGAGAATGAATTATTATCCAGTTTTGAGATAATGGTGCTATTGCGGGGGATTATACCGAGTCGTACAACTCCTTTTTTCTCACCACCTGAAAATATGGGTTTTGAAAACTCATATACGAGTACTCTTGTCAGATGGGTTTTCATAAACCTGTTTTAAGGGGTGATCTGAGGAAAGGGCATTGCTCGAAACCTGTTCCGTTCCGTAGGAAGCACCGGGAATGGTTTCCAAATTGGACAAAGGGCTTCCCCTGGGTGTCCATGATGATACAGTAGTGCAGCTCTTTTTCCCTTTTCACGATATCAGCCACATGAAAGAGATCCATTCTATTTTCAGACTCCAGGTTCGAGCGGGCAAAGGCTGTCAGAAGATTAACCAGGGTAAAACCGTCTGTATGAATTCTTTTTTCTTCGTTTATCTTTTCGTATTGTCCAAATGCAATGAACAGAGTAGATATTACCACCAGTGCGTATATGATGAGTGAAAGACCGAAAAACTGGGCGATACTTTCCTGCTCGAATCTAATAAATTTTTTCATACTGAAAGGTTGCTTTTTACTTTGCATAGTCTACAACTCGTTCTAATAAATAGTGAGAGCGTTGTTCTATCTGGTTGTTTGTATGGTTGACTGGTTGTCTGAAATCCACTGCTTTACTGAGTGCTTGTTAAAACGCCACTTGTTTAAGACCTTGCACGCAGGAAGCTTTCCTTCGTTCACAAGCTGGTAGACAGATTTTTTGCTGATTTGTAAATAATCAGCCACTTGTGCAACCGTCATTATTTCTCGATCCATAAGCTGTTCCTATAATTTGTGAAATTAATAATATGTCGGTAATGATAGCTTATTCATGGTTATATTCGACATCTGGAGATATTCCTTTAGAACTATTTATAATCTTTTGTGGTAGGAGGCACATTTTTGAGGAATATCGTGGTCGTTTTGAGGCTGTTAGACTAACGGGGGGGCATGAAGAGAGGAGTCAGAATTAAGAAGTCAGAATATAAACAAAAGATAAACTCACCGCAAAGGCGCAAAGAGCGCAAAGAAAATCTAATATAACAGGTCTGTATTTCTTCAATTTCTAAATGGTAGGTATTTCTTCTTACTGATCATGACTTCTGATACTTTTGATGCGTCTTCGGTGAGAAATGATTATGCTCAGGGCATGAGAAGTATGTTTGGAGGATTGAGAAATGGGTAAAAGGGGGTGTTACTTTACTTTGCCGAAATCTTCTTCTTCCTGGACGTGGAGGGTTTCTAATGCATCAGAAAAATCTTCATCTTCAAGCAAAATAGTGCCATCTTCTTCAGTCTTTATCTCACTGATGCCGGGATATTTCTTTTCTATTTCGTCGAGCAGGCTGGACTGTTTTTGTACTGTCTTGGTTAGTCTTTCATTTTCAAGAATAACATCGTGATATTTAAAGGCTGTTTGCAGGGTCATTCTCAGTTCTTCATTATTCCAGGGTTTCAGAAGAAAACGAAAGATTTCACCCTGGTTAATAGATTCGATGGATATTTTCATATCACCTCTGCCGGTAATCAGAATAGGCACGATATGGGGTAAACGCTGCTTGAGTTTGTGCAGCAGTTCAACACCACACATACCGGGCATCATATAGTCGGACAGTACTATTTCTGCCGGGAAAGTATCTACTAACTCCAAGGGCCTCTTGACCACCGTGTGCAGTTGCTACTTCATACCCATCATCACTCAAGATACTTTGCAAGGTATCCAAGACATCAGGCTCATCATCAATAAGCAACACCTTCCGTCCCTGCATGATTATTTCCTTTATTAGGTTACTTGTGATGTATCTTAAAGAAATAATTCTACGTTATTATGTATCGGTTATTGATGTTCAAAACTTTATAGAAAAGAAGGGGTCAAACCTACACATTTGACAAAATAATGTCAAATGTGTAGGTTTGACCCCTAATACAGGGAAGAATCTTCTTTGGAGGTTTTGCTTCCCACAGAATTACCACATTGGGCACAGAGGTAATCAAATTTTTCTCCTTCAGGGAGAACCAGCAGCAGTTTCTTGCGTACGGGTACTGCTTGCTTACATTTTCCACAAAAAAGAGAAGATGCTTCCAGTTCCTCAAATTGCTGAGGGGCAGTGGGGGCCTTTCGTCTCGGATAGTAGGCTGCTTTTTTAATATCTTCCATAAAATTCTTCATTATAACTCCACCATACAGTTGACAGTCAGCAGTTGTCAGTTTACAGTTTTTTTAAGTTTTTTCATTCTGACTCTCTGAATTCTGTCTTCTGACTTCTTGATTTTATTGTCTTCCGTAGTCATCTTCCATGCGAATGATATCGTCTTCACCGAAGTAGCTCCCCTGCTGAACCTCGATAAAAACTATCTGTTCAGTTCCCTGATTGGCAATACGGTGAGCAACTTCATAGTCAATGTCGATATGTTCCCCTGCTTTCAGTGGTACTTGCAGTCCATCCAGTGTAACTATAGCCTCTCCCTGCACAAGAAACCAGTGTTCCTTACGTTTGAGGTGTTTCTGGTAACTCAGACGATGGCCTGGATTTACGGTAATCCTTTTTACCTTGTAGCTGTTTTCATCCAGCAGTACTTCCCACTTACCCCAGGGCGTAGTACAATTTGATTGCATAGGAGGATTTCTCCAAAAATAATAGAAATTATACCATAACTATTCAATCATGCTACTTTTTTTTGCAGGACCAGGCATTTCCAATCTGTGTCAATGTATGAGACACATGAGATCAGTTTCCTGGAAGCAAATTTCCGTTCTAATTTTGCTGCATTTTCAGCCAGTATGCCTGAAAGGATAAGAAATCCATTGTCAGCAAGATGCTCAAAAAGGTCTTTTCTAAGCTTGAGGAGTATGTCAGAGAGAATATTTGCCACTACCAGGTCATAGGTACCCACAAGCTTATTAAGAGAAACTGCACGTAACTCTACCTGGCTGGTGACATCATTTTTATCTATGTTTTTTTGTGCATATCGCAAGGCAATGGGATCAATATCAATCCCCACAATGTTGGGTATGCCCAGCTTTGCGGCGGCGATGCTGAGAATACCAGAGCCGGTGCCGACGTCCAGCATTGACTGGATTGGTTGGGGGTTTTCTGCAATAATGTTTTCTATGACTTCAAGACACATTCTTGTGGTCGCATGTGTCCCTGTGCCGAAAGCCATTCCCGGATCCATTTCGATGAGTAAATCTCCCTCTTCCGGTAAATAGAGTTCCCAGGAGGGCTTTACAATAATGCGGTTGCCAATCCGGGTAGTGGAAAAAAACTTTTGCCACTTCTTATTCCAGTCTTCTTCATGGGTAATTGTCAGCTTCATTTGTGGAGAATAGGTTAGGGAGTGGATTTCTACTAATGATTTGATATAGTGGTTGAGAGATTCTATCTTCTCCTGAGAATGGCTGTCTTTCTCAAGATACGCCTTCATGAGTTTATGATTTTGTTTGTCTGGTTTGATTGTTCCCGTTAGGGGATTTATAATATCCTCATCGACAATGACCCCTTCTGCTCCCAGTTCTGTCAAAAAGTTAGCCAGGGGGTCCTGTAAATGCTGTTCCAGTTCGATCCCAATCTCAATCCATTGTCTTCTTTGAGGCATTGTATCCTTTATAGGAGTTACTAATTTTTATCACCGCAAAGACGCAAAGCACGCAAAGGTTTTAAAGGTGAAAAACTGTTACAGCTCTTCTTATATGCATTCTATTCACTTCCTAAACTTTCTAAGCATTTAATTTGCCATAACTAAGTCATCAATGCATAAATAGCAAATCAAATTTTTTTTGAACTATTATTTTCTCTGCGCTCTTTGCGTCTCTGCGGTGAGTTTATCTTTGGTTTTTATTGTGAATTCTGACTCCTGTCTGTACTTTACATAACAGAAATTGAGTATTCCCGCAATAATAAGATACAGGGGTAATTCACATGGTTTTGCTTGACTAGAGTCATTTGAGAAGCTAATTAGTATAGTAGATAAGAGTGTTCGGATTTTTTAATTCTTACCCCGACGCATTAGCAATAGAGGTCTAGATGAAAATTTCAGAAATTTTTACCAGCATCCAGGGAGAATCGTCTTTTGCCGGTTTGCCCTGCACTTTTATCCGTTTGACCGGATGTAATCTTCGCTGTCAATACTGTGATACCTCCTACGCTTTTGAGGGAGGAGTAGAGATGGATCCGGATCAGATTGTGAGCAGGGTTAGAGAGTCCGGAATCCCATTAACCGAACTCACCGGTGGTGAACCTCTCCTGCAGGAAGAATCCTATCTTTTGAGCAGTCTCCTCCTCAATGAGGGGTATACTGTTTTGCTTGAGACAAACGGTAGTCTCTCCCTGGACCGTGTTGACAGCAGAGTTGTAAAGATTATGGATATGAAGTGTCCGGGTAGTGGAATGTCGGATCACATGAATTTTACAAATATTAAGTACCTTTCGAGTAAGGATGAAGTCAAGTTTGTAATAGGTGACAGGGGAGACTTTGACTGGGCATTGAAAATCATTAATGACTATGAGCTGCTCACAATGTGTAAAGTGCTGATTTCTCCTTTGCAACCAAAGCTGGAAGCTCGAACAGCAGCACAGTGGATTTTGGATGAAAAGCTACTTGTGAGAATGCAATTACAGCTTCATAAGATTATTTGGCCGAATAGAGATCGGGGCGTCTGAGGCGGACGTCAAAAATCAATTTCACCGCAGAGACGCAAAGAGCGCAAAGATAAAAAGATAGGGGGTCAAACCTACACATTTGACAAAAGTGGAAAGACAGGAGTCAGAAGGAAATAGAAATCGAGATATGGTAAAAATTTTTAATCTCATAGAAGAAATCACAATCATTAGATAGAAACCATGATATACTGCATGTTAGCTTTGCAGCAGTAGACTTCAAAAGTCAATTGGGGATAAGAGATGGAGATTAAGACTGACTTTTTGATATTGGGTAGTGGGATTGCAGGATTGAGCTTCGCCTTAAAAGTGTGTAAGTATGGTTCGGTTGCCATTGTTACGAAAAAGGAGAAGCTTGAATCGAGCACCAACTATGCCCAGGGCGGGATAGCCTCTGTTTTAGGAGATGATGATTCCTTTGATCTCCATATTGCTGATACCCTTACTGTTGGTGATGGTCTATCCCACCAACAAGTTGTGGAGAGTGTGGTTACAGATGGACCTTCAAGAATTAATGAGCTGGTTGAGTTGGGTGTAAAGTTTTCTAAGGGAAAAAATAAGAAGGGACCACTCTACGACCTTGGCAGGGAAGGGGGGCACAGCAGGAGAAGAATTCTCCATGCTCAGGACCTGACGGGCCGTGAGGTAGAAATGATTCTGGCCAAACAGGTGGAATCCAAACAGAATGTCAGGATTTATGAAGATTTTTTTGCGATTAACCTGATCACGGAGGGGACGGTAAAAAGTAAGAAAAGTGGCGGGGATGTCTGCTATGGGGCCTATGTCCTGGATACAAATACGCGGGAGATTCACACCTTTACCGCCCGGGTTACACTCCTGGCCACAGGAGGACTGGGGAAAGTCTATCTCTTTACCAGTAATCCCGATATTTCAACCGGTGATGGTATTGCCATGGCCTATCGCGCCGGGGCGAAGATCGCCAACATGGAATTTATCCAGTTTCACCCCACCTGTCTCTATCATCCCGAGGCCAAGAATTTTTTAATTTCAGAGGCATTGAGAGGGGAGGGAGGAGTTTTACGATTGACTGATGGAACGCCCCTTATGGATGACTACCATCCCTTGAAAAGTCTTGCCCCTCGGGATGTGGTAGCACGTGCAATCGATAATGAGCTGAAAAAAAGTGGAGTAGAGTACGTGCTTTTAGATATGACTGCAAAGAGCCGCTCTTTTCTTCGGAAAAGATTTCCAAATATTTATGACAAGTGCAGCTCGCTCGGCATTGATATGGCAACAACACCGATTCCCGTAGTTCCTGCGGCCCACTATTCCTGTGGAGGGGTTGTGACTGATCTTCAGGGAGAAACTACCATTAAGAGACTCTATGCCTGCGGGGAAGTTGCCTGTACCGGCCTTCACGGGGCAAACCGTTTGGCGAGTAATTCACTGCTGGAGGCACTGGTCTTTGCCCACAGGAGTGCCCTAAAAGCTATTGAAGATGTGAAAGACAGGGGATTTCGTGTGCCCTCAATCGAACCGTGGGATCCGGGAAAGGCAGTAGACATTGATGAATCTATTGTGATTGCCCATAACTGGGATGAGATCCGCAGGCTGATGTGGCACTATGTGGGGATCGTCAGGACTGATAAAAGGTTGGCGAGAGCACGAAGAAGAATTAAGCTTTTGCAAAAAGAGATCACCCAGTATTACTGGGACTTCATTTTAACTGGTGACCTCATAGAGCTGCGAAGTATTGCACTCGTGTCTGAATTAATTATCCGGAGTGCCCTTATGAGAAAAGAGAGCCGGGGACTTCATTATACCCTGGATTATAAGGATCGAGATGATTCAGGTTCCAGTCGGGATACAGTGCTTAGAAAGAGATGAGGGTATCCCTATTCTCTAAGGCCTATGAAGGCAGCAAACCGGCCCGTTACTTTCTTTTCCTTCCTGTAAGAAAAAAAGTGGTCAACTTTGCAGGAAGTGCAGACTTCAGCAGAGTATATGTTGTCCTCGGGTATTCCTGCAGTGAGCAATTGTTCCTTGTTGGCCTGCCAGAGGTCAAATGAGAGTTTTTTGTCTGATCCTTCCTTAATAAAAGTTTTCCCTTGAACGAGTTTTTCTGAAGCCAGGTCTGCCATGGTGTTGCTGATATAATAACAGCATGGTCCGATAGAGGGGCCCAGTGCGGCCTGGACATCTTTCCTTTGACATTTATATTCCCGTTCTAATACTTCAATTGTTTTAGGGCCGATGTGGGCAAGAGTCCCTTTCCATCCCGCATGTACTACAGCTACAGCAGGCGTTTTGGAATTATAGAATAAAATTGGCACACAATCAGCATGCCGGGTCATAAGGGTGACTCCGGGAATGTCGGTTATGAGGGCATCTGTTTGAGCTATAGTTTTATCTGGAAGATAACAGCTGGCTTTGAGATAAGCTTTGTCGATGAGTGCGATGGTGCTATCGTGAACCTGCTGGCAGCTTACC
Source organism: uncultured delta proteobacterium (assembly GCA_963752035.1). Lineage (GTDB taxonomy): Bacteria > Desulfobacterota > WTBG01 > WTBG01 > WTBG01 > CAVVWZ01. Next base: position 7,802 of record CAVVWZ010000032.1, read on the forward strand.
AGAGAACTGAGATCAAATTCCAAGGATTGACTAATCAGGTGATGGTTTTCCAGAACCCTGTCATGTATATCCCCAACATGAAACCCAAGGTTAAGACTGCTGTAGCTGCCAGTACTAACACCTCCCAGCCGTGTTGATATGGCATGGTGCAAACCAGCCTGGCGCTCAAGAGTGGGGAAGAAATAAAAAAGTGATTTTCCGATCGTTTTTTGTATCATAATTTTCATTCTGAAAACTTAGTGTACTTTGCGTCTTCACGGTTATTAACTAATTTACCGCAGAGACGCAGAGAACGCAAAGAAAAACTAAATATATATACAAGATAATTAGAATGAGAACGGCTGTTCCCCTTTTCTGTATAATCATTTCTCACCGCAGAGTAAAATACGAAATGCCTAAATTAAATAAGATGAAATCCATCTTCGTGTTCTGGTTCTAGTTTTTAATTTCATGTATTTGTGTCTTTTCTTTGCGCTCTTTGCGTCTTTGCACGGTGTCAAATTTAGGCTTGCTTCTTACCTTCTGACTCCTGACTTCTGTTTTCCTAATTTAGCTTGATTTATAAAGCGTGCGACATTATAATCAAAAGTGATTAGAGATGCTATAATTACTGAAAAATTGTGGAGGCAATTCAGTCTGGCACTGAGAAACAAGAAGAGGGGATACATATGAAGAGTAAAGAGGCAATAATTTTTATCTCTGCAGCGGTATTTATCTTTTGCGGCATTGGTAGCCTTTTTTCAGCTGAGGTTAGCGAGACAAAAAGCATTGCTTTCACCAAGAATGTAGTGGTTAAAAAGTATAAACAGGGAGAAGTGCATGCTGAACCCTATACAGTGCAAGAGGAAGACACCCTCTGGAAGATCCTCATTGACGGGTACGGTGTAAAAGATAATCAATTTTACTTTTTTTGCAGAATAACAAAAAGCCTGAACCCTGATCTCAAAGATGCTGACCAGCTTGTCCCGGACCAAGTATTACTCATACCCTATAAATACATTACCCACTTTAACATTCCAACAGAAACCATGAGGACAGTAGTGCGTAATGTGCTTTCTGCGAACATTTCTCAGATTACAACTGAAGACCATACCGTTTCAGAGGGAGAGCATCTTGCACAGGTTCTCCGGGATATGTACAATATTCCCGATGATCTCATTTTTGATGAATATCTCGATTTAGTGAAAAAATTAAATCCCGGGTTAGAAGATGTAAACCTGGTTACTCCTAATCAGAAAATTGTTCTTCCTTCTGTTGCTGCCTATCAGTTGTCTCCTCGTGTGGAGGAGCCTCCGGAAGAAACTATACAGGAAGAGTTGGTAAAGGAAGACGTAGCTTCAGAAAAAGTTGTAGAGCAAGAAGTAGTTAAAAAAGAGGTGGCTAAAGAGGAGCCAGTTGAGAGGAAAGATCTTTCACAAGAAAGCGTTGCTGCGGAAGAGCTTCCACCGGCAAAAGCTGAAGATCGTCCAGTCTCCCGTAGATCCTCACTTTAAGACGGTAGCTCGTAACATGCCCCGAAGTAAAGAAGCCTATATGGAATCCATGTCTTCGATAGCTGACGCCTTTCAGGGGGAATTACACAGGATGGGAGATGTTTCCATACCTTTGATGGAGGAAAGCCGCATCACTATCGATACCAATACTTTTCCCATCTTACAGCTCACCAGTGAAAAAAGGCTCATCATGGATTATGGCGGTGATCTGCCCCCCGGGCTTGTAGATTTAGTGCAGTTTGAACCGGGTAATTACGAGGTAGTGACACTTGACGAGCATGAAAATATGAGGTCAGTCTTAGACAAGCTGTTTGATGCTGCAGGGTACTTCTCTGTAGACAAGAGCCGTAATCCTCTGGTAGTCGGTGATCAGGTGCAGTTCGAGATTTCCGGCGACTGGGTCATCTATAGAGATGAATTCATGGAGGATATTATGGTGGTAAACGTAATTGAGAAAGGTGACCAGCCCGTAGATGGGCAGCTGAAGGACTCAGCCGATTCCTTTGGGGTCGATATGATTGATTTGTACATGACAGAGGAAGGAGAGAAGGCTCCCGTTCCTGAAACAGTTGAGTCCAGGGATTGTCCTGGGGATATACCTGCTATAAATGTTGCAAATGGAAAGGTGCTGGTTGACTCTCTGCTCGGTTTGCTGGGACAGCAGTACAGGAAGGATTACACACTTAAGCTCTTCCAGGGGAAATCTGAAGGATTTGATGTTGAGGTAAAGGCAGACCGTTTTTTTGAGCGGGTGGTATAAGGCACATTATAACTTTCCGTCCCCTTTCTAAAAAACTGATGGATGTGATCGCAAAACAGGGTGATCGCGTTCTGAGCATGCCAGCTGTAGTGAATAATCCTTCAGAAGCGATTGTGGATGTTTTGCGTTTTATGCAGTTGAGCTATGATGCTCCGCGACCTGGATTCTTTGACGCATCGGGCGGTAAAAAGAGGGTAGGGCTGTTTATCCCCGGTGTCCTTATCAAACGTGAAAAACAGGATGATATCCTGTTAACCTCATCACCATTGAAAAACGAGGTATATCAGTTTTTGACTAACCATAATGTGAAGATAGTTAGTATGTAATTGATTGGCCAGGGACAGGGTTTCTTAAACTGGTAAAAAATTTCCTGAGAGTAGTTAGGCACAGAAACTGGTGAAAAAGAAAAAGCGGCTTTCAGCCGCTTATTTCTTGTGAGAGTTTTAGTACAGTGTCTATATAGGGTGTGCTGTTGTTGTATTGTCTGATGACTGTCCTTTTTTTCCTTTCCGTTAACCCTTCCTTCCAACCCTTTTCTTTAAGGTAATTGGCAACACTCTCTATAGAGTCATAGCGGTTATACAGTCTTACCTTGTGATCATTGTTACCATCCACGGCATATCGAAGATAACTGGAAGGAAGAAACTGTGCGATCCCAAAGGCACCTGCCCAGGAACCTTTGATGTTCAGAACATCAAGGTTTTCTTTTCGCGCAATAGTGAGGAGGTGCTTCAACTCCTGGTATGCCCAATGTGATTTTTTTTCTGCCCTGAGTTCAATCTCTTCAAAAGTAACCTGGGGGTACTTCTCTTTGAGTTTAGGAAAAGTTGTATTTAAAATATCCGGGTCTGCGGCTTGTGACAGAGTGAAGAAGACATTAAACACAGTATTGTTCCCCGTGTTTGCCCCAAAGGCTGACTCTATGAAGAGAATAGAGACGATAACCTCTTTGTCCACCTGATAGCGAGCTTCAACTTGCGTGAGGAAGGTTGATTCTTTTTTGAGGAATTGTTTGGCATGAGTTACCGACTGATTGCGGAGAAAACGGGAGTAATCAGCCTTACTGTATTTGTTAATGAGATTTATAGTCAGTACCTTTTCAAGAAATGAAACCCTGGGGTCATTGAAAATAGCAATAAGATCAGTTCTGTTAAACCCATCGTCTACCAGTTTATCAATGAGTATACCGTAAGGGTGTGATTGTTTGTTGTCCTGAAGGAGTTGAACTCCTTCAGGAGCATTCACACCGTAGGTGGTATACACCATGAGCACAAGAGAAGCTATTGTTATGATGGTGATGAGAGCTGTTTTACAATTCATCCTGTGGTTTAAAGAAAGGTCATGGGTTATGCATTATATGTCCATGCTATCGGAGCGAAAGGAGCAGGTCTTTAATGAAAAAACTCTTTTCTGGAAAAACACCCCTTATTAAAATGCTTGCTGTTTATTCTTTGCAGTGTCCCGTGGGTTAAACTGTATTGTTACCTGGGTAACTCCTGCGCCTCCCGGAGACTGTTCATCAGATCCAAACTGTTTAACGTAGCTATGTTCTTTTAAGTGTTTTCTAATTGCCTCCTTTAATCGACCGGTACCCAATCCGTGAATAATCTCAATTTTCTCTAGCCCTTTGATGAGAGCATGATCGATTGCTTTATCTACAAAGGGGAGTGCTTCATCAACCCGCATACCAATAACATTAACTCTATGGGAATCAACGTCTTCCGACAGTGAAGAGATGTAGTTTTGCACTGCGGGCTGTTGTGTTGATGCTGGCTTGGGGGTGTGATCTTGTGTATCTTTAACTTCCAGGATGGTGTTAAAACCGGTCTTGATTTTTATATCTCCAATCAGAATCTCAGCCTTTTTTGCGTCCGGATCCACCTTGAGGACAACACCTTCCTGATTAAACTGAGCCAATTTTACCCGCTGACCTATTTTGAGATCTTCAATGGGCTTCTCATGTGTTGCGGGAGAAGGAAAACGGATATTCCACTCTTCCTTGACTTCCCGGAGAGACTTTATGAGCTTCTTTTATGAGTGGTTTTTTGTGACGCTGAGCTTCTTTTATGATTTGATCGAGTTGGGTTTCAGTAGCACGCAGGTGTTCTTTGAATTGTTTTTTCATACTCGCGTAAAAGGTGCAGCTTCTTGTCCTTTATTGTTGTGAGCAGGGATTCTGCGGTATTCTCATGGAGTGTTGCTTTTTCCCTGAGCTGTTCCAGTTCACTTTTCTTAGCTGCTATCTCCTGTTGGCTGAGCTCGAGACCTTTAATCAGGTCCAGTGTGCTTTTGTCTTTTTCTTCAAGATAGCTGCGTGCATTGTGTAAAATAGTTTCGGAGATGCCAAGATTCTTTGCAATAGTCAAGGCATTACTCAAACCGGGCATGCCGTAAACCAGGTTGTAGGTGGGTTTTAAGCTGAGTGGATCGAATTCAACTGAAACATTTTCTACGTCTTCATGTAAATACGCGTAGGTCTTAAGAAGTGTCATGTGAGTGGTAAGTGCTATAGATACTTTCCTTTCGCGTAAGTAGTCAAGTACTGCCAATCCAAGTGCCGCCCCCTCGGAGGGGTCCGTGCCGGCGCCCAGTTCATCGATAAGAACAAGTGATTTTTCATCGGCCTCTTTAATGATCTGATCAAGCCTGCGGATGTGAGCAGAAAAGGTACTTAAACTTTCCTCTATGTTTTGTTCATCACCAATGTCGGCAAAAATGGAATGGAAAACGGGCAGGGTACTTCCTTCTGCAGCAGGGATATGCATACCTGTCTGTGCCATCAAAGACAGAAGTCCCAGTGTTTTAAGGGTGACGGTTTTGCCCCCTGCATTCGCTCCTGTTACAATAAGGGTTGAGACATCCTTATTCATGTGTATGGTGATTGGTACGATCTGGGGTGACATCAAAAAACAAGCGCTCTGTTTTTTCCTGAGGCTCCAGTGGAGTTTCCTCGGAAACAGAGATTGTTTCGAAACGGGCCAGCAGAATAGGATGCTTACAGGAAGTAAGCTGAATTTGTCCATTCTCATTCAGGGCCGGTTCGGATGCGTTGAGTGCCCTGCTCATTTGTGCTTTGGCATAGGTGATATCAAATTTTTCCAGGAGAGAGAGGTTGAAGAGGAGTTCAGCCTTTTTTTCTCTGACCCTGCTGGTTAATTGAAGCAGGATCATTATTTCTTCATGGCTTTCTTCTTTGCGGAGGATTTGTAGTTCATTGTTGTGATCGACTACCGAGAGGGGTTCAATAAAGTAGGTTGCCTTGCTCTGAGATTGATCGTGAACTACTCCTGGCAGGTATGCCCTTTGATCAATTTTCACCGGGAGAACAAACCTCCCGTTCCGAATGGTGATAAGCTGTTCCTGGAAAATAAACTGAAGGGTTTCCCTGTTGAGTAACTCTTCCAAACTGTTATTTATTTCTCCTCTCAGGCGCCTGATTTTCTGACGGGTGGTTCGCAACTGGTGGCTTGCGGTGTCCAGGATCTCTCCGGAGTTTCCGATTGCCTTGCGGATGGAATCTTCCAGGTCTTTAAGGGGGAGAAGCTTGCTCGCGATGGTAGTAAGCGTAGAGTAAGAAGATGCCGTGTTATTAAAGAAGGTCTTGATCATCCTCCCTGTTGCCACGGTGCTGTGTACTTCCTGTAACTGCTGGGGCTCCAGGTAAAATCCTTCAACCCTGGTTCTGTTGACAATCCTTTCAATATCTTTAATTCCGTGAATCGGGATATCGTCATAGATAGTCAGGATTTCTTTCATCTCGGTAACTTCTGTGAGGAGGGTTTTTATATCCTGGGGATTGGTCAGGGGTGATAGCCGTTCACAGAGCTTATGCCCCTGGGGAGAGGTTACATAGTACTTGAGGAAGGTAATGATCTTATCAAATTCTAGAACAGTGAAGGTATGTTTATCCATTCCTTTTGTGTTGAGATAGTTTAATCTTAATTAATACTTCTATTTTACTACAGTTTTTGCGGGAATTCAAGGAGGTAAGCGAGAAATGTCTAAATTGAGAAAAACAGGAGTCAGAAGATAAGCAATGCCTAATGAGCTAAATTGCCTAAAATGCCTAAATTAAAAGATAGAAAAAGATAGGGGGTCAAACCTACACATTTGACAAAAGTGAAAAGACAGGAGTCAGGAAGTAAGCAATGCCTAAATTGGTGGAAACGTAAAATGCCTAAAGTGCCTAAGATTAAATGATAGTATTCAGGAAGTCAGAAGTAAGAAGCCAGAATAAAATACAAAATGCCTTAGACAAAAAATCTAATCGAAAAAACAGTTCTATTTATTCAATAGAACTGTTTCCTGTTGTTGTTCTTGTCAACTGTAAACTGATGACTGGCAACTGGTCAGTTAGTTCATAATAGCGCAGCCCTCATTTCTCCGTGCTGACAGGACGAGTTCACGGGGAAATGATCGCATTGCCATCAGTTTTTGCATGATGTCCGGCCGCTCTTCCTGTATTTGGGGAAGGACCTCGGAAAATGCCCTGCCGATGGTACTCATGATCATAAAGAAATTCATGGTGCCCGGCTGTATTTCCGGTACCAGGCTGGCAAGATAATCAATGTCCTCTGCCGAGAGGAAATCCCGTATCTCGGCGCTGCCGCTGGATGCCAGACGTTTTCCGTAGGGTTGATAGAGGTACTTGTCCCACCACTCGAGATAGTTTTTAACACCTTCCTGATTAACCTGTCCAGTGATGAGGGCCTCGGTTACCGCATTTGCGGCACTCCACCCCGGCATAATTGCCCCCACAATACTGGTTTCCTGCATCCAGCCGGAATCTCCCACCAGCAGCACGTTATCTTTGAAGGGCACCTGGATCGGGGAGGCGATATTGGAGACACAGCTGGTTCGGTGATGGATTTCTTTGGCATTTTTAAACCAGGTGGCAAAGGGTTCGGAAGATAAAAACCGGTCCATTTCTGCATCCAGGTCCTGATTGATGTTGTAACTTGCTGCCGAAACGTGAAAATGTCCCTGCGGGTAATTCCGGTGCCAGGGAAATACTGCACTTCCACCCCATGCAGAACATGAGCACGTCTTCTTCCGGAATCTCTGCGCCTTCATAGGCCCGTGCATAGTCTTTGTAGGTCCCCAGGAAAATCCTTTCTTTATTGAAACCCAGTATGCGTCCGAGTCTTGAATTGACCCCGTCTGCCGCGATGACAAATTTCCCCCGGTACTCGTTTCCCCGGTTGTCAGTGATGACGACGCAGTCCGATTCTTTCCTCACATTGTTTATGTTGGTATTGGTAAAAACCTCAACCCCGTTTGCCTCGGCCTCGTCAACCATAATCTGGATCAGAAGGCCCTTGTCGATCATCAGACCCACAGGAGGTTGTTCTCCCTTCTTTCCCTTAATGGCATCACCGATGCGGAAGCGGTTTCCACAGGGGGTTACGATATGGAAGCCGTAAACCTCACGGATAGGGCCGTCGTAGTTGACGGTAAATCCGTTGTGAGGAAAGATGAAGCGCTTGTTCCTGTAGGTGATATATTCTTCAAAATTTTCCTCATCAATGTTGATGATCATGGTGCAGATTCTGTTGATGGCTTTGATATCCGTTTTTCTCTCAATGAGGGCCGCCTTGAGGCCATTTTCACCGGCCACCTTCGCAGCCATGGCACCACCCGGACCGGCACCTACAATAAGTACGTCATATAATTCTGTCATTGTCATCACCGCCTAATTGTTTGAGCTATTGTGCCTGGGCTACCTCGTGAGGTGCTCCCAGGGGACAGACCTTGGTGCAAATGAGACATTCCATGCAGATGTCGCTATCTACCACCACTTCGTCATCAATGACATTGATGGCTGCCACCGGACAGTGGTCTACACAACCACAACACGCCGAGCATTTTTCTTTATCTATCTCAACCAATGAACTACCTCCTCTACCCCGGAGGGTATCGTCAATTAACTACTTACACGTTATCGCAGACATTAAAAAAGCCTTTTGGAAGCGGTTGCCCCTCGTTTAAACAGGTTAGTGGGGAAGGGGGCGGAAAGGTGTTACCGCAGGTTTTACACTGTTTCCAGGGTACCCGTGCATTCCAGTTGTGGATAAGACGTGCAGGGCCAACATCCTCTTTACCCTGGGGGATGTAGGTTGTCGCGTCGGTGGTGTCCTGCATGGTGATACACTGTGCAGGACAGATCTCCACACATGCCCCGCACCCTATACAGTCTTTAGCAGACCTGTTAAGCGGTGCGGCAACTGCCTTGCTGGTACCGTGACTGCTGAAGGTAATTGCATGGGCACCGATGTATTCGCTGCACACGTGCACACAGAGTCCGCAAAGGATGCACTTTTCGTTTTCCAGAGCGAATCGAGGATTGGTAATCCCATTATCCTCAGCAAGTTCACGTACAATCTTTACGTTAGGTGACCTGGCAGCCAGGAGTTCAACAATAGTTTTTCGAATGGCTAGGATGTTCTCCGAAGCAGTATTTACCGTAAGACCTGCTTCCACCTGGTAATTGCAGGAGGTAACAACTTTGGTTCTGCCATTTTTTGTTACCTCCACTACACAGAGCCTGCAGTTACCCAGGGGGCTTAACCCCTGGTGTGAGCAGAGGGTTGGAATGACGATTCCGTTTTCTAAAGCTGCTTTTAAAATGGTCGTGTTCTTATCTGCCGTAATCTTTTTGCCATCTATTGTTAGAGTAACCATAGCACCTTACCTGATAAAACCTCCTCACCTGTGAAGAGGTGATTAGAGGAGATTAACATTACATCGTACATCGTTTTGTGGGACACACTTCCTTAGTAATGTGGGTTACGTATTCATCTCTGAAGTGGCGCAGTGTCGAGAGCACCGAATTGGGTGCGGATTTACCAAGATCGCACAGTGATGCCTGGGAGAGACACTGGGAGAGTTCTTCTAAGAGTGCAAGATCTTCTTCTTTTCCAATTGCCTTTGAGATGCCGTCTAAAACCTCCTTCATCCTCTTTATACCTTCTCTGCAGGGAAGGCATCTCCCGCAGGATTCCTCTTCCAGAAAGATCATAAAGTATTTTGCTAAATCAACCATGCAGGTGGTATCATCCATTACAATCATGCCCCCTGAGCCGAGCATTGACCCAGCATTGTAGAGTTCATCAAAATCGATGGGCAGGTCAGCACGTGATGCGGGCAGCACTCCCGCCGGTGGTCCCCCCACCTGGATGGCCTTGAGTTTAGTCCCCCTGGGCACGCCCCCTCCGAGGCTTGTGATAATCTTCTTCAGGGTTGTTCCCATAGGTACTTCCACCAGACATGATTTGTTGACGGCACCGGACAGGGAAATAACCTTGGTGCCCTTACTGCCTTCTGTGCCGATTTTGGTGTACCAGTTCGCACCCCGTGAAATAATGGGGGGAACATTGCACCAGGTTTCCACATTGTTTAAGTTAGTGGGACTCTCCCAGAGGCCTTTTTCTGCAGTGTGGATGTATTTTGGCCGGGGTTCTCCGGCTCTCCCTTCAAGGCTTGCCATCAGTGCAGTTGATTCTCCACAGACATAGCCCCCTGCACCCTCTTTTAAGGTGATAGTGAAATTAAACCCGCTGCCAAAGATGTCAGTGCCCAGAAGACCATATTCAGTGGCCTGATCAATTGCCATTTGCAATTTTTCTTTGGCCGGTTCATTCCCGTGGTGGAGGTAGATGTAACCTTCCCGTGCACCGATGGCATACCCCCCGATGGTAAGTCCTTCGAGAATACTGTGGGGGTCTGATTCAATAAGGCTTTGATGCATGCCGATACCGGGATCACCTTCACTGCAGTTGCAGAGCACGTACTTTTTCTTTCCCTTCGCTTCACGGCAGGTTTGCCATTTTAGCCCGGTAGGAAAACCTCCGCCACCCCTTCCCCTGAGGTTTGACTTTACTACTACCTCAATTACCTGCTCGGGAGTCATTTTGGTAAGGGCTTTTTGAAGGGCAGCATATCCACCCCGGGCACAATATTCTTCGATGCTCTCCGGGTTGATCAGCCCGGCATTTCGCAGGGTAATCCTTGTCTGCGGGAGGAAGAATGAAAAATCCTTTGCAGCCGGGGTCTTTTTCAGGTCAGCCGGGGTTTTAGCGGCATAGGTCAAGATTTTGCCGTTAATCACCAGCTCTTCCGCATTGGTGCGGTAGAGAAGGTTTTTCTTGAGCAGTTTTCCTTTGGCAAGTGCTTTCACAAGTGAAGGGACAGTACTCGGTGGTGATATTTCCATAGGTGAGCTTCGGTTTGCCGGGGACAATCACTTCTACAGTAGGTTCGGCGTAGCACATCCCGATACACCCAACCTGAACAACGGCGGCATCAACACCTGCCTTGTCCAGTTCTTTTTGTAAGGTGGTCACAACGTCCCTGGCTCCCTTTGCAAGGCCACAGGGAGCAGTACCCACCTGTATCCTGATAGTGCGGGGAAAAATCTGCTGTTCCCCTTCACGCTTGAGCTTATTTAACTCACGGATGCTTTTTACCTTCATCTTATTTTTCACCTTTTAGTTTGGTAATAGTGCTTTTGGCTGTATCTTTGTCAACAATTTCTCCGTTCACCTCAACTGCCGGTGCTACCGTACAGCAGCCTAAACACCGTACCTGTTCAATGTGAAAATCGGGTGCTTCTCCATCTTCTCCCAGTTCTTCCTTGATTTCTGTAAGCACCTGGTCAGCGTGCTTGAGATAACATGCAGTTCCCTGGCAGACTTTTATGCTGTGTTTTTCCCTCGGCTTTAGACTGAAGGCCTTATGGAAATAGGAGACAACCCGAAAAACCTCACTTAGGGGTACCTGCAATGTTTTGCTGAGATGGACCATGGCATCATCAGGCACACACCCCGCTTCTCTCTGGACGTCGTGCAGGATGGAAATGAGAGCACCCTGTTCATCTTTGTGTGCTGCAATAAACTCATCTAGCTTTTTTGTGTCCATTGTTTACTCACCAAATGGGATTGGTTTTAGTTAGTGATGACTAATAGTTTGATTCACGAACTACTTATCAAAACCGAGAATAGATGTCAACCTGAATTATTCTTTTTCTAAATTCATCAGGCAAACAGCGTATCTGCGGAAAGGCACTGTGTTAATAACCCGGGGTATCTCACAAGGCCCGGGAAGACTTGATCATACAGACTCTTCAGATTGCCCCACTATGTACAGTCCCTCAAACTGGATGATTTCTATGTGAATGCCTTTTACGCCGGCATATCCGGGGAACACTTCTCCGTACACCTCAACTTCTCTCCCGATCAGGGGTACCTGGGTTGCCCAGGTAAAAAGCTTCTCTCCTTTTTTCTGTTCCTCGGTTAATACCCGAATCATACGATGAGCCTGCTCACTTTCAGAGACCAGTTGTCCCTTTTTTGGGGTGGGGTAGTAGAGTTGTCCATCTTCCGTTAAAAGAAAGATCTTGCTGTTCCGTTCTGCACTGATCGCGACAGCTGCCTGTTCTTCCTGTGTGTAGGGCTGTCTGTAGGGTTTGTTCTGAGGTTCTATGGTGTTATTAAAAAGGGTGTTTCCATCCACAAGGACGCCTTTTACCGTTTTCCCTTCCTTTTGAGCGGCAACAAATTTCTCTTCAGCCATTTTCATCCGCTCTGCATAGGGCGTTTTGTACACATCTGCCTCTTCTATTTCTCCCTGGGTCAAGCAGGCAAAGGATGTGCTTAACAAGAGAACAGGTAGCAGTTTCCAAAGTTTCATGGTGACCTCCTTATTCAATGTGATACAGTGTTATGTGTGTATCAGTCTGTTAAACAATATCTTTCGATTCAATCATTGCCTCTTTTTTCCTGCGTAAATCTTTGATGATCAGGTAGGTGGAAATGGCGAATCCAGCTATGATCACCGACATGATTTTCCAGTTGATGTGTACCCAGGGCTCCTTGAGCATGCCCCACTTGGCCAGGATCTCCACATCATTCCAGAGGACCGTCACGGTGGGGATTGCATACCTCAGGTTAGCGCCGAATTTATCATAACTCAGCAGTTTGTAGACAGAGGTAAAAGAAGACAGAGAATGAGACAAAAAACAACAGGTAGGTGAACCAGGATTGGGGACCAAATATCTGATCATCATAGGCAATCATAAGCAACACGTAGCCTGCCCAGGTGATCATAATGTATTCAAAGGCGGTGCGGGGACCGTAATTGTCAATCTTCCCGGTAGCAACAACCCCTCGCATGAGCTTCAGCTTTCGCCGTAAGAAATAGATGAAGTTACACCTGGCGCTTTCCTGAAAGAGGATATAGGTGAAGACCATGAGGAAGGCCATGAAACTCCACTTCATAATGCGGTACTCCGGGTAACTGCCGTTGAAGGTGTAGGTTACCCCCATGCGGTGACCTCCATACATGAGGCTGTATTCCCAGGCAAACCAGAGACCCAGGCCACCCAGGACTCCCCAAAAACTCTGCCAGCTGTCACGTTTTACACCAGCGTGTCATGTAGATGGTTAGAAAACCGATGATGGCACAGCCCCAGGCATAATCATATTTGATGACGGGATTGTGTTTTTCAATAAGCACCATCACGATGTGGGCTATGGCGGCAAGCCCGAAGATCCACACAAGGGATACCCCGGTGTAGAAAACAGATTTTATACTCATGGTTTTTTTCTTTGCCATTGTAGTACCTCCTGAAAAAATGAGATGTTTGCAATAAGATAGTTCTATGTAGGCAATCTTTTTATAGTATGAGTCTGCTCGTTGTCAAAACGACAGTAAGGCTGAAAAGAGGTTTGTAATGCAGGGGTGTAGAGATATGAGTAGATTGTTTGGTTAGTAAACCAGAAGGCTCACTTGATTTACAACTACAGGGAGAAGCGGATGAATCAATGCAGTCTTTTTGCGGTGAGGTGCTGTTCAGGGCCTGTTTCTGGGGAAGCAATGCGGTTGCGTTTGAGCTTGGGGTGAAGGAGTGGGCAAAGGGACACATGATGAGATAGAGGAAAGCAACAATGAGAAAAGTGCTCATGAGTGGTTTTCTCTGTTGTAATGTTGTGCGAGGATTTTTCATCTGTCAATAGAATGAGTTACTGTCTGGTCCTCTTGTGGAGTGAGGCCATGACAGGGATGAGCAATTGATACATCTCATTAAACACTTTCTTGCCGAATGGGGTAATGGCATAGTATTTCCGGTTGGCACCGTGTTGAGAAGCCTGCAACTGACTCTTCAAAATACCGTCTTTCTCCAGGCTCCGCAACTTTTTGTAGAGGTTATTTCTGTCAATGTCGAAGGCTCCGCCTGTAATCGATAGAATTTCTTCTTTGATGTCATAGGCATAGCGTGGTTTCTGGGAGATGAGGTGGAGGGTGACAAACTGGAGAAACCCGCGTTTAAGGTCGAACAGCAGTTGATCGATGTGCTTTTCTACAATATCATTCTTAGGGATTGTATTCATGGGCAATTTAATAGCTTCTTAGAATGTATCTTAAACAATAAGTCTTTTAGAAGTAGTCTTTAAAGCTAATACCTTATTTTTATGGTGGCTGTCAAGGGGAAAAATGAAAAATAAAGAAGATTTTTTTGCATTAAAAAGCCCCACCATAAATGGTGGGGCTCAGGTCCTGCTTCTTAAAATAGTTTAATGAATCTAGGCTTTTCCCTGTGCCAGAACCGAATCACAGGCCTGGTAGAAGGATTCTATAACGTGTTTCTGGTACTTTCCTACGGGAACACCATTGTAAATCACATGGGTTTTGCCCTGGACTAATTCCCTGCTGTAGGGAACAGACCAGTCGGGGTAGTCAATGGGTTCATCGATGTCATACTTGTCGAAATTTTCAAAGCACTTCATGGCGTGGTGCATGAGGGTATCTGAGTTTTCTGCGAAAAACTCAATGGGGAGCATATATTATCTCGATGTCATACTGGTCGAAATTTTCAAAACACTTCATGGCATGGTGCATGAGGGTATCTGAATTTTCTGCGAAAAACTCAATGGGAAGGCCTATGGCATAGTCATAGTTGTCCTTTATCGCATTCCAGTAAGCACGGTTGGTGGACATATATTTTTCTTCCTTATCCCATATGGGGTCTGCAAACTCATCCTGGCAGTGTATTACATTGGTGCGGCCAAATTTATACTGGCCAACCAGTTCTTTTACCTCTTCAAAGAGTTTATCACGGTAAGCCGGTGCAAGCTGCAGCCATCCCTCCCACTTGAAGGCATCCCAGGGCATCCCGTGGACGGTTACACCCACCGTTACATCTTTCCCTTCAGGGATGGTGTCGAGCCGGTCCTTGAGCATGTCGAGAAATGCCTGGCGCAGGGGCTGGAAATTACCCATCTGGGGACCAATGATGACCTTCACTTTTTTGCCGGGATGTTTTTCCTTCCACTCCTCTATGTACTCGAAACAGTGTCTGAAACCGGAATTGAACTCCTCAAAGTGGGAATAAATTGCCATGGGTGCAATCATGATGATAGTTTCACAACCGGCATCGAGCAGCCCATGGAGCTTCTGCTTCATTTCGTAAAAAAACATGTTGGTTTCAGATTGGAACTCCACTTTGGGATATTTCTCACGAAGGCGGTCAAAGGCCGTATTGATAATCTTAAAGCTTTCTTCCCAGTGGGGGAGTTTTCGCTGCTTTATGCCGCTTCCATAGTAGTAGAGGCGTGATTTGTTGGCGACCTTACCACAGATTGACGGTTCACCGCAGGGGTGTCCGCCATAGATGAAATAACCATTATCAAGATAGATACGGGAAGAGGGGGGTACCCACTTTACTTTTCCCTCCTTATGGAGTTGTATGTAAGGCGTACCGTTCAGATCCCGATCATTTCCAAAGGGATCTTCCAAACGGGTGGGAGTGAATTCTTCTCTGGCATGGCAGTGGGCAGGGTCCAGGAGGGCTACTCCCTGGTCTTTCATCGCCAGAATATTAAATGGCCAGGGCACCACCGCCTTAAATACCTTGTGAATAATGTTGTGGAAAAATGCATGATTGTGGTCTGTGGGCATGATCAGGGCAGTTGCAAAGACACCGACCTTGCCCTCCGGTTTGGTGTCCTGTGTTTTATAGTACTCAAAGTAGTCGGGTTTCTGGGGCCGGTTCTTATACTTGAAGAGTCCATAAAACCCTC
>CAVVWZ010000033.1:0-4815 GCA_963752035.1 uncultured delta proteobacterium
TCGTCTCTCTTTTTGTCATTTTTTAACACACCACAAAATGAGCATTCATTGATTGAAATCTTCATGACACTATCTGTAATAGATACATCGAGCACCTGATTTTTTGCAAAGCCCATGTGCTTCGAGTACTCTAAAACCAGATCAGTATTTTGGGCAGGCTGGTTTGAAGAAGCGGCTGTTTGACCGACAAATGTAAAACAGAAAATCAAAATCGTTATACAGACTACTAATATTCTTTTTTCCATTATTTTAATCCAATGGTTAATAGCTCCGAATATTGAAGAATGTCGGAATCTTAATTAAAAGTGCTACATGGATGCAAGCCTAAAACACCAATTTTCTTAATGCGGTTTGTATCGTGCATCCTGAATCATGTCATCGTGGCAGGTTTATCCTTCCCGTTCCCGAATTGCTTCATCCAGTTTTTTACCAAGGGCGAAAAGCTCGTTATAGATATCCGGGTGATCCTCCCTGGTTACAATTGCTTCACCCATGCCTTCCACAAACTCTCCAACGATAGTATATTCATAGTATTCAAGTACCAGACGGATATTGGCAGCTGTCTTTTCGTGATCAGCACCTCCCGAAATGGCCAGGATTACAGCCGGTTCTCCTTTGAAGGGCCGGGTGCCATGATTTTCTGCCCCTTCCCATTCATCTCCTATGCCGGTGTAACTGGTTGGAATGGAACGATCTATAAAATTTTTGGTTGGACCCGGGACATTACCAAAATAGGTAGGTGAAGCGAATACCAGGGCCTTGGCCTCATGCATTTTTTCGACGGCCAGGGTCATGTCATCATCCTGCCAGCACTTTCCCGGGGTGTCATATTTACACTTGAGGCACCCCACACAGTGTTTGATCTTCATAAATGCAGGCCAGAAGATTTGGTGAGAACGTCCTGTGCCGTCCAACACTGCCTGTAGGACGTTGATGGTTGTTTTATTTTTTCGAGGGCTTCCACAAACTGCTAAAATGTCCACCGCTGTTCTCCTTTTGTGAAACAACTATGATGGATTATTGTGCACCTTTTGCAAGAAGAGGTTTGGTTTCCAATTGGTTGCGGACCTCTTCTTTTATTTCATCTTCTGTTTTTTCTTTGGTGATGATTTTATAGATTCCTTTCAGCGTAATTCCCTGGGCGCTTATCTCTTCTTTTAAAACTTTTTCTTTTTCTTCGGTTAAGCTCCCGTTGTAAGTAATCATCAGGTACATATCTTTTCCTTGAAATGCTGGCTGCTTAAGGTATGTCCGGGCTGGTGAGGAGAGTTTTCCTATCCAGACAGGTGTGACAAGAATGACGGGATTAAAATCATTTGGATCTATCTTGAGGGGTTCGAGGATATCATCCCGATTCAGCAGCTGATCTAAGACGCAGGTAAAAACACCTAAGAAACCTTCCCGGTTTTTTGTTGACTGTATATCCTCAACAGGGAAGGCAAGTTGCTCCACCAGTGTTTCTGCTACAATGCGGGAAGTGCCTGACCGTGAATAGTAGACAATGAGGGGATTGTAGTCTTCTGAATGAAGTGTGCCCAATTGAGGTAATGCTTCCTCTCCAAAACATTCAGGAGGACAGGTAGAAAAGGGAACCAATACCAGGGAAAATGCAAAAACTAACAGTGTGAGCCGGAAAGTCTTTTTTTGAAGAATGTCTGCCATAGCGTTCTCCTCTCTCTTTGTGTAATAGCACGTAATGCTTGCTTTATATTGCTAGACAATAAGTCCTTTAGATGTAGTCCTTCGAACTATTATCTTATATCATACTATCTGTCAAGCAAATAATTGTTCTTGCAGAAAATATGCTTGTGCTATATAAAAAATTATGTTTAACGGTGTTTTGCTAGATAAGGGAATGAGGAGTATTCGAAGATGATAGTTTTAGGGATTGAGTCGTCCTGTGATGAAACGGCAGCCGCAGTTGTTCGAGATGGACATCAAATCCTCTCCAGTGTAGTTTCTTCTCAGGTTGATTTTCACAGCAAATATGGGGGTGTGGTGCCGGAGATTGCTTCACGTAAACATATAGAGGCTGTTGTCCCGGTTGTAGAAGAAGCCCTGGAAAGGGCTGAACTTACCATTGATGGAATTGAAGGGATTGCGGTTACCAGAGGACCCGGGTTGGTGGGATCACTTCTTATTGGGGTTTCGTTTGCTAAGGCGCTGGCTTATGTTACAGGTCTTCCTCTGATCGGGGTTAACCATCTTGAAGGGCACCTTACCTCTATTTTTCTGGAAAAGCCTGACATGACCTTTCCTTTCGTCGGGCTGGTGGTTTCCGGAGGTCATACTAACCTCTACTATGTCAAGGGGAGAGGAGATTATACCTTTGTGGGGCAAACCAGAGATGATGCGGCAGGGGAAGCTTTTGACAAAGTGGCGAAACTGCTTGGGCTGGGATATCCAGGAGGTGTCGTCATAGATAGAATGGCACGGGAAGGCAGTGCGACTGCCATAGATTTCCCCCGTGCTCTTATGGCTAAGGATTCCTTGGATTTTAGCTTTAGCGGTATTAAGACAGCTGTTTTACACTATGTCAAGCGTCATGAGGAAGAGATTAGCAGTGAAAGAATTAAAGATATTGTGGCAAGTTTTCAAGAGGCAGTGGTTGATGTTTTGGTAACCAAGGTTTTCCAGGCAGCCAGTAAGTATGGGGTAAAAACGGTGGTGATAGCGGGGGGAGTGGCAGCTAACACCCGACTGCGGGAGAAAATGACACTTGCCAGTGAACAGGAAAATGTTAGTGTTTTTATCCCGTCACCTGCACTCTGTACGGATAATGCGGCCATGATTGCTGTTGTAGGTGACTACTACCTTGAAAAGGGCATAACCTCACCACTTACCCTCAATGCCTCTTCCCGCTTACCCCTCGGCAAGTGATTCCCCTCTCTTTTAGAGCTTGTATCCTGTTTTATCCTGTACATCCCGTCGCAATAAGCTTTTGACAGGATAACAGGATTAACTGGATAGAAAAATTCAATCATGTCTTTAGAATTTATTATCCTGTTTATCCTGTAAATCCCGTCTAATAATTTGGGAATAACAATGTTTGAACAAACAAGATATCTGACTGCCTTACCCAATCAATACTCCATGCTATGGCATGTTCCCATTCTTTTGTTTCTTTCTTCCACAGGTAGTAGCATAACAGAGATAGACATTATGATAATAACCGCCTGGTTGTATCGCTTCAGGATGGTTAAAACGAGCTGCCAGTTTTTTCCGAGAAAATAACCTCCGGAAATTAAGAGTGCGTTCCAGATCATACTGCTTATAAGTGCAGCCACTGTTGTGGCCAGAAGTTTCATTTGTGCTATGCCCGCAAAAAGTGCAATAGCTGAGCGGACACCGGAAAAGAAGCGGTTTGCTGCAATTAAACCAAGCCCATAACGGTGGAACCATCGCTCTACCCGGAGGATCATCTCCCGGGAGAAAAAACGATAGTCTCTTCTCAAGAAATAGTCTCTTCTTCCCAGATACTTGCCGGGAAAAAAGAGCGTCAGAAAACCACTCATACTGCGTGCATATGCAGACATAATGAGATCTCCTGTATCGACAAATATTGGCTGCACCATAATGTAAGCAGGATGCGGCTGGAAGATTCAAATAGTAATTTCAAGGTAGAGATTATTTACCATAAGGGATAAAAGTGGCAAGCTATGTTTTAACCATTCTGAGAAAGGTAGTAACCAGGGTGACAGGTTAATAATTCAATACATTGTTGGTATTTTTCCTATCCGATTAATCCAGTCAAAATTATTTCTAGACGGGATTAACAGGATACACAGGATAACAATTCTGAAAGACCTTGATTGAGCATCTTTTCTATCCAGTTAATCCTGTTAATCCTGTCAAAAGTAAAATACAATCTAGATATACTAAGACATAAGAAAATGCAAATGAAACTGGGTGCCTGTTTCTTTCGAAGTATAACGAGATACCTTTTCCTGATTGTCCTTTACTCAGGGGTGGTTCTATGTTATACGGGCAGAAAAGGGATACTAATAACTAAGACGAAAGGTACAATTCCATGGATGATCGAAGAAGATTTTTACGTTTCCCCCTTCAACTCGTTGCACGCTATACAGAAAAAAAGGAAGATAATTGGAAGGAGTGCTCGGTCAGTGATATTAGTCGCGAGGGAATCGGTATCATCATCCATTCGAAAGAAACCATCACTAAAGGTTTACTGCTTAAGGTTGAAATACATGCCCCAGTTCAAGATGATCCGATTGTGGTTGAAGGTAAACTTGTGTGGCTTAAGGAGCTCAAAGATGATTCGCAGTTTACGTATGCAGGGGGCATCCAATTAACCTCCATAGCGCCTGAAGACAAATGGGCGTTGATAGATTATGCTTATGAAGGTTGGAATAAAAAGGAGAAAAAATAATGGACAGGTTCCTGCCTGGAATCCCCAAGAGGAGGTAATGGTATAGAAAATGCATATACTATGAACTTCAGATGGTATTACTATGTGTAGAGGGCTAATCCATGGAGAATAATACAAGACAGTTTGGCAGGTTTGATACCGCATTAAAGGCCCACTTGATTTTTGTAGGAAACGGGGCAGATGGTAAGGAATGTACGGTCATCAATATGAGCAGAAAAGGTATAGGCATAAAGTTTCACAAACGTGAAGATATTGCCATTGGTACCCCGATTCGTTTAGAAGTGTTTATTCCCGAAAAGTCCATACCTACCAGCGTTCAGGGGATATTAAAGTGGACTGAAGAAAGGGATGATATGCTCTTTGGTGGCATTGAATGCACTGACGTTTTGGATGAAATGAAATTCTCTAAAGTTGAGCAATACATT
>CAVVWZ010000034.1:0-41479 GCA_963752035.1 uncultured delta proteobacterium
GATCAGATTTTATGAAATGTATGTGAGGTTCAACTTTTTTGGTGGGAATACCTACTTATCCTACTGTTTGTTCTCTATCCTACTGCATAAGCAGCTCCAAAGTTTGCTATCTTTTCTATATTGTGTACCATACAGTAGAGTAACCACTGGATGTTTACCTTGACTTTCCCTCTTACGGTAAAGCGATCCAACCGCTTTTGCGTTCGTATATTGGCAAAAACCGGCTCCACTATCTTTATGCGATGTGGATAGATCTCCCGTGCTCGCTCGGTGTCCATTTTCGCTGCCATCTCTTGTGAGTAATTTCTCCGTTTTGCTTCAATCGGTATAAATAAGTACTTCCGTTTGCCTTTTGTACCTTTCTTGCTAATACATCCCTCCCGTTGTGTACATACCTCACAATCTCCTGGATCTGCTCGGTATGCCAAATACATCGTTCCCCATCGTCTATTATAACTTCGTGTATGCCGTTTTAACTTCTTTCCTGCAGGACATTCATATTCATCTGTTTTCTCATCATAGCTAAAGTCTTCCGGCATGAATTTCATCCGCCGGACTTTTATTGATGATTGCTTAACTCCAAGCCCTGGGTGTCTTTTTCGGTAGTTCTTATCCGGTATATAGGCGTCTATTGACTCTTCTTCACATCTCTTTATGTTCTCACCGCTGTGATAGCCCATGTCTGCTGTCAAGATCGTATCCTTAAAATACTCCTCATCCTTGCCGATCGCTTCCATGTTCTCCTGTGCTTCTGTAAGTACCGGTTCCAGATGATACTGATCCTGTCCCGACCCAAAAGCTTCTCCCGAGACGATTACCTGGTGCTTTGCATCTACCAGTGCCTGTCCATTATACCCCTGGATCGTTCCATGAGAGGTGGTCATCATTGCTGATTCATTATCCGTCACGTTACTTTGTACTTCCTTGCGCTGCTTGCCTGGTTTCGGTTCATTCTTCTCTAAAAACTCCTCTATCTTCGCTGCCTGTTTCTTGAGCTTCGCTACAAAGTGGGCTCTTGCTGCTTTTTCCTGCTCATCCCTTTCATCTCGCTTATCTGCTTCAACCTGCTCAGAAAGCAGGTGTCCTACCCGTCGCTCCAGCTTTTCCTTCTTTGCCTTCAAGGTAGCAAAGGTTCCACTCCACCGCTTCGATGCATTTGATGGAAGTTTGCACCCATCCAGACTAAATTCTGTTCCTCCAAGCAGCTTCATTTCTTCACAGGTCAGCAATACATCCCTGAAAAGCGGTTTTATCTCTTCTTTCAGGCTTGATACAAATGCTGCTATCGTACTATGATCAGGTCTTTGCCCACAGGAAAGTGCCATAAACACCAGATTCTTCCTGCATGCTCGCTCCAGCTTCCGTGAGGTGTTTATCCCTCGTGCATATCCCAATAAGAGTATCTTGAGCAAGATCTTGGGATTATATGCTTTGCATCCCGTTTCATCATTCTTATACCGTTCATCAAAGCGGGATACTCCCATCTTTCCTTCCACCAGCGTATGGATGGCCAGTTCAAGAGTTCCTTCCATGAGCTGATCCTCTAATGACACGGGTACCATTTCTGTTTGGGAATAATTGTAGGATTTGTACTTCGCCATAGCCTCTCCTTGTTGGCTGCATTGTCTTTGCTACTGCTATGGCCCTAGTATAGCATAGGGTGGTTTTACAACGATGGGAAATCTTCAGGTAGGGTGACTTTTTCGACAGTCTCCCAAAGATGTTACAGCCATACCTTCGGGCAATTTTTTTGACACATTCAACATTAAATATACACTTTTCATATGCAGGAAATGGGACTCAAAAGCACCGGGGAAATAGCGAAAATAATGAGGTAATATCATCCTGTAAAATTGTCTTTACTCTTTACCATCATAATGTTAAATAGTAGTTAAAACAATCATTTTTTTGCTGAGATTTTAATGTAAGGAGAAGAATTGCGCGTTTATGTTGGTTTTGATGATACTGATAACATTGATTCAGACTACGGAACAGGAAAATTAACACGACATTTCGAGAATGAACTTCCTGAAGGATGCAGTTTGTGGGGTGTGGTTCGACAACAGCTTCTGGTTGATGATCTCATCCCCTATACCTCACACAACAGCTCAGCCTGTGCAATCGTGGACCTTACTGATCCCTCTCTTGTGGATCAACTCATAGACCGGGCAGTAGATCATCTGGAGAATAACTCTGCTGAGGGGAGCGATCCGGGACTTTGTGTAGTAGGAGAAAATGAGCCTGTGCTTGGAAACTTAGTGTCATTTGGCCGTTCCTGTACTGCAAAGGTTGTTACCCAACAGGATAGTCTACAGGCTGCCAATGGAACTCATCTTTCAGGTCACGGTGGAACTAATGACGGTATTATAGGGGCTGCGGCGGCAGTTGGCTTGACTGTTTCCGGCTGGTCCGGACGGTTTATTGAGTTTGGCAAGTTGCGAAATTTTCCTGACAAGACTACCGTAAAGGAACTTGAAGATGTGGGCATCCATGTCATTTCACTTGATCGAAATGCAATGGTCCCCGATTTTGATGACACTATCAATACAATGGGGTGGTTGCGTCCCCGGCTCTGGGGATCCCGGCCGGTACTCCCTGTTCTTCCTGCCGGAGAAAAGATGTGGGACAGTATGGGTAAAAAGAGAAGGAAGAAAAAAGAAAACTAATATGGGAGGAAGATGACATGGCAGGTAAAATTTTTTACCGTGAACGGCGCAAAGTCGGAAAAGATGAGAAAAAACCCCGTTTTAAGATAGTTGCCGTTGCAGATGTTGACCTCACCGTTTATGCTGATCATCTGCGTAAGCAGGAACTCGAGGAGATTGCAAAATCCATCGCTGCGGAACTGGTTTTATTAAAAAGCGGGAAGGGTAGTGAAGAAGAGGTAGAGGTATGAGTATAGGGTTATTCAATACCTAACCTCAGTTTTTCCCCCACCTCAATCCTCTCCCCAAAAAGGGAGAGGAGGTAATTTGTCAACCATCTCTGCTCTGACGCTGTGTCATAATCCCTGCGGTCATCCTGCGAGTCGGACCGAAAAGGGAGCGTGGCAATCTCCTTTGTTGTCAACCCATTATGAGATTGCTTCTGTCGTTTTACTCCCTCGCAATGACATTCCGACACAGCCCTTCAGGGGAGAGGGGGAAATTCTATTTTCGTGTTAAACAGTGAAATTTTTTCATTTCTGTTTTAACCAGAGGAGTTCATGATGGCTTTAGTACGGGAGAAGGATGGTCGTCGTCTGCATGTTAAGAGCAACCTGATGGGTGAAAGCCTTGTGAGCAAGTCTTTTGTCAAAACCTTGAAGACTGCTCCTCAACAACGCCTCTTTCCGGATGTCAATATTCTGAAAATTGGCGGTCAATCTCTCTGTGACCGGGGGATTAAAGCCATACCGGCTGTTCTTAAGGAGATTGTTGCAAACAAGGATAAGCACAAGATGTTAATTACCACCGGTGGAGGAACCCGAAGCCGGCACATATATTCGATTGGCCTTGAACTGGGTATGCCAACCGGGATTATAGCAAAATTCGGCAGTTCTATTTCAGAACAAAATGCCCTCTTAATTGCAACCCTCCTTTCCCAGTGGGGAGGAATTAAGATTGGTCATGATGAAATTGTGAAACTGTCTACCTATTTTGCCCAGGATTGTCTTCCTGTAATGCACGGAATGCCACCCTATGACTATTTTGCTATTCCCCCAAAGGATGGCCGTATTCCCCCGCACAGAACCGATGTTGGAACCTTACTGCTTGCGAACCTCATCGGGGCCCGAAGCTGTATCTTTATTAAGGATGAAAAGGGCTTATACACAGATGACCCTAAGAAACAGCCCGCCAGTGAATTTATCCCGGAGATATCTGTAGAGGAGCTGATAGCAAAGGACCTGGATGACCTGATTGTAGAACGTCCCTGCCTTGACATCCTTCAAAATAGTGAAGTCCTTGATAAAATCCAGATTATAAATGGATTAGAGGAAGGCACTATTACAGAGGCCCTTGAAGGAAAACAGGCTGGTACCACCATCTACACATAGATGCTAACAACCCTTATCTTAAATCTCCGCATGCCCAAAGAAGAGGAATGCACCTCGAAGCTGAAAGTTCGGAAAGCTTAATCCCCACCCTATAATAAAATCGGCAAGCGCTACACCATTAAAAAGCAAGAAAAGATCACTCTCCTCATCAAAATTAGGTGCCCAATAACCGGCAATAAAAACAGTGCCTACAGGCAGGTATAAACCAACCCCCTCATAGGCCTCCAGCGTAAATAAAAGATCTTCATCAAATGAAAGGCTGCTTGAACCTATATCCGAATTGTAGACAAAAATGGTGTATGTCGAACCCGAAAGGGCGTTTGTCTTAAGTTCACTCCCGTGACTTCTTGTGCTCACTACCGTAAGAAAGAAACAGGCGATTAGTGTCAGAACAAATACTTTTCTGTTACATATGATCATAGGGTACCTCCGAGAATATGATTAAAAGGAGGCTTACCCAGATTGCAGGCTTTCCACTCTCCCGAAATTCTTTTACCGAGGGGGCGGTAAAATGCAGAGTGGGTGCCGATTGGTGTCCCAGGGGTGCTATAACCCGGAGTTAAACGACAGCAAAAACCTGAAAGGGGAAAATCTGAGTAAGCCCCCATAACACTATTTAATCACGGCAGCAGAGAATTGTGAGCTGACCGTTTTATTGTTAAGATCTTTCTCCAATTGACAAATTGTTTTTTGCAGATCCGGACTCACCACCGCTTTCAGTGCTGTGGTTAACTGTTGTATGACTGAGAGCTGTGTTTTAGTGAATGTGAGGGGGTTACCATCCATTACACTGTCAACTGAGGGTTTAACCGCCTCAAGTGCAGCAACCATCTTTTCTCTTATGGTACCATGGGTCAGGAGCACCTTTACCATCTCTGCAGCATGTGTATAGTAGTTTTTTACATACTGTTTTCCCAGGTCACTCTTAAGCAGTATGGTGTCCCGATAGTTTCTCAAGAGGGCGAGTTCCTTGGGGTTGTTTTTCAGTATCAGTTCTGAAGGACAGACTTCGGACCCTGTACCCAGTTCAAAGTTAACCATTTCGGTGCTGTCCCTGCTCACGGTAACGCTTGAGCTTGAAGACTGGAAGCCGACTGCAGAAGCTCTCAGGGTATAAACACCTGTTTTCATTCCCATGATGGAAAAACTTCCTGTTTCGTCTGTTAAGGTCGTGTATCCCCCTTGAGTGGTTGCAACGGTGGCCCTTTCCAGGGGCTGATTTGTTGCCTGATCGGTTACTACCCCCTGTACCCCTCCGCTTGCAAGGTTACCGTATATAATGACCTCATTGTTATCCACATAGTCCCAGCCACCTTCATACCAACTAAAATCAGTTGTTCCTTCCGGAAGAGGCTCAATTCTTATTGCCACAACGGTACGTGCTGAATATCCTGCGTTGTGATCCTGTTCATCAACATAAGGCCAGACAACGTCCTGGTTTTCCGCAGTGGATAACTGGTCGGGCGGATCGGGTTGCATTTGGGGTGGTACTGACCTAAAGGGTCCCTCACCAATCAGTTTATTTTCTTCATTGAGAATGCCGGTTTCGAGGAATGCTCCATCCCTTTTATAGGCAAAAAGTAATTGTAAGCCACCATCGACGTTAATGGGATCACCATTATTTCGTCCTGTACAGGAAGGGGCCGAATAATCACACCAGCCTCCCAAGGTTTCATCGGCTTCCGGGTCATAGTAATAGGGAGCCTGTGGATAGGTGCCATCAATGTAATACAATTCACCACCCGGTTTCAGATCATAGGTATAATTGAACCCATCCGGGGCATATACAGTAACGCCGGTTGTGGTTTCCTCGATCATCCCCGCATCCCGGAGAAGATCAAGCATTGTCACCCCCTCATATTCTGCGTAAGAGTCTCCCGACCGGCTGGTGTTCATCAGCAGGAATTGAGTGTGCTGATTAAGGGATTCTAAATCACTAAGTGAATAGATGACGCGAGGAGCGGGAACTTTTGTCGGGTCATCTCCTGCGTCCCCCGGATAGCTCAAGGCATTAATTTCCTGTATGTTGCTATGTCCGTCTCCATCTGAGTCATTTCCTTCAATAGAACCAAAGGACCCTGCACTTCTTCCTGCATTGAGGTAAGCTTCACCATAGGGGTTGAGTGTCTCCATTATGTCACCGCTTCCATCATATCCGTAGGTCATGTGACACCACTGGCAACTCCCCACTGCAACGAATTTCCCCGGTTTTTTTTCATACTCTCCCCCGGTGTGACAGAGGGCACAACTGTCCAGTTTGGTCCCCTCAACCCCGGGATAAGCACTAATAAAGTTGGGTGAATCAGCCTCTCCCTCGTGGTGGTAGGCAGCGTTAACAGGAAGGACAAAACTAAAGACCACTAACAGCATTACTATCAAACTCTTTACTTTCATGATAAACCTCCTCTACCTTTACATATTTTTCTAAAATTCCAGTTGAAAACGGGTAACAAACACCCGTTCCCTGTCGACGTAATAGGAATATCCCTTTCGGGGATTGGTTCCCAGAAAAAGGTCCTGGGCAAATCGTGTTTCGCTATAATCAAAACTAATTCTCATCATGTTGTTGAGGTACCAATTGAGCACCACCGTAAACGAGGTTGCCCGTCTCACACTTTTGCCGCGTTCCACCAGCTTATCATAAACCTTTGGGTCAGCTTCAAACTGCTGGTATCTAAAGCCGATTCCCCATGCTCCCCACCCCCTTTCAGCAATATTGAAATATTTTTTTGGTACGATTTTTTTGAGTACACCGCCTTCGATAATTGGCTCTTCGCCGGTGATCATAAAAAGAGCACTTGCATACCAGGCCCAGAGATCAAAATTGAATGAGTCTCCGTCAGAAAGGAGCACGTCATAATAATCATTCCTCAGGTATTCTCCCATCACCAGAAGTGGTCCGTAGGTGTATGCCAGTTCGAGTCCATATCTTTCCGAACGATCAACTTCCTGTATGATATGAAACTTTGCCCGTGAGTTTACCGTGAAAAATTCAGTGAGCCCGGGTGTTCTCACAGCAATGTTGAGGTCAGAGGTGTCAAGCCGGGCATAGGAAAATGATCCACCGATTTGAAGTCCCCTCAAAAAAGGAGTATCAGTAAAGTTGAATGGATTAGTCACCAGCCGGGTGGTTATCTGCTTGTCGTCTTTCTGGCTTCTCCTGTTGGCATCCTGTCCGTCCCCGTTAAAGATTCCAATACCGTAGTTTATGGAATCCTGAAACAGGCTGCCCCTGAGCATCAGTCCTATATCTCTCGGGGGTGTGAGCCAATAGCCCATAGACCGCTCGTTAAATATAAGGTAGTTAGAAGAAGTTAGGTTTTCCAAACTGAAGGGTTCCTTAAACTGTCCCACCTGGATGCGTAAGTAGGGAAAATAGTTATAATTCATGTAGGCATCAACCAGCCTGTTACTGCTTGACCCCTGCAGTTCCGCCTGAAGCTTATAGCCAAAATAGGTACATAATGTGCCTTCCATCAATACCCGTGCCCTGCGGATATCAAAGTCATTGTCTATAGGATAGCCAGATTCAAATACCCGCAGGTCCGTCTGTACACGTCCACCTATCCTGGTCTCGAAACTTTTGTCTTTTGTGCGCATACGGAAGCCATCATCGTAAACGACTTCAACCTCCTTCGCTTCCTCTTTAGTTATTAGTTCCTTGACGGTCGCAACCTCTTCCGTGGTCAGGAACCCCTTTTGCTCGAGTATTTCCAGTAATTTATCATTGGCCAGACTCTCTGCATGGGCAGGTTGGGCCGTAATTAACATTATCAGGCAAATAAGGACAAGCACAAATCCACTTTGTAAAGCACGGTGATGCATGTTTTTTTGACCTCTTAAGTAAAAAGACCAGTCCCGTGATTGTTCGGAACTGGCCATGTGCCACTCTCCTTTCCAAACACGGGAGGCATATCCTTTTCAAGACACACCCTGTCGTCCACCCCTTCGTAGAGCATTGTCCTTAGAAGGAGTGACTCGGAGATACAGTTTTTTTGTAATGTATAAAATGTCTAATTGTTAAGGAACAATAAAAGCCAGCACCCTCGTTTGGAAAGTGCTGGCTCATAACAAACCATGTGCTACTCTCCTTTCCAAACACGGGAGGCGTATCCTTTTCAAGACACACCCTGTCGTCCACCGCTTCTTAGACAAGTGTCCTTAGAAGAGAGTGACTCGGAGATACAGTTTTCTTGCAATGTATAATAATGTCTAATTGTTAAGGAACAAAAAAAATAGCCAGCACGTTCGTTTGGAAAGTGCCGGCTAATACTACACCATGTGATGCTCTCCTTTCCAAACGGGGAGGCAGTATCCTTTCGAATGCTACCTTTTCGACCACCATTCATGACCTTCAAGGTTTTAGAAAAAGTGGTTCAGAGAGTCCAGTTCATATAATCCATTAACCATGGGATGTCAAGAAAAAAATAGACTGCGGGGTCAGGCCTACACATTTGACATTATTATGTCAAATGTGTAGGCCTGACCCCTAATAAGTAAAGTTATTCACTGATTGTGCCGAATACATAAGAGGCAAAAGGGTCTTTGGGGTTTTCCCTCATGGATAGTGAAAATCTAAGAGAAAGAATTGCATTACGAAAACGGGCCAGGTTCACCCTTAAAGATGAGGAAAGGGGTTGGGAGAACTGTACTCTTCTCAACCTTAACCAGAACCTCAAGGGAGTGGGTATACGATTTCACACCCTAAAAGATATCAAAGTAAATTCTATTGTTATCATTGATTTATCAAATTCTGGTGAAGGTGAATCATTTAGTATGGTTGGAATAGTGAGGTGGGTTAAGCAAAGTGGAAGATGATTTGATAGGCGGTATCGAACTCATTGGCAATATAAATAAATTAAGAAGGATCTTACCTGAAGTTTCTTGCAGTTGATGGCTCAAAACCCATTACTCTCTTTGAGTCATTCCTCAGTTCTTTCATTCCTGATCAAATTCCTTATTGGCACATCCCTGAATAGATTTCCAAATACAATAATAATCTTCAAAAA
The DNA here is from genome assembly GCA_963752035.1 of uncultured delta proteobacterium. Lineage (GTDB taxonomy): Bacteria > Desulfobacterota > WTBG01 > WTBG01 > WTBG01 > CAVVWZ01. The sequence goes on from CAVVWZ010000034.1 coordinate 9,046, forward strand.
GTGCCAATTCAGTAATACTGCTTTAGGTTTTTCAGGCACTTGACGATAGTACTATAAGTTAAAAGATATAGACCAGATTAGAAAAGAGGCTAAAAAATGAGCATAAAAGGTACAACTGGCAGAGAATTACGAAATCTATCTTTCATTATCGTTATTACCATTGTATTCTCACTGCTTAGCTTATCAATTGATTTTGTTGATAAGCTCCGGGAATATGTTCCCTTCTATGAGATTATACCCATTAGTGATCTTGTTAGTTAACAGCTTTTTTCTTTATCTCATTGTCATCCTGGGAATAACCTACAACCGCTGGAAGAAAGCTGCAGGGAAACAAAAGGAACTGGAAAACATTTTTTATAGTATTAACAGGGACGTGCTGGTTGTAGTTGATGAAGGTGGAAAAATTATTAGGTGTAACAACTCTGTAATGGACCTTTTTGGCTACACTGTATCGGAAGTGCTTAATCAAAGTCTTGGATTGCTCTATACTGAAAATGGTCCTGAAACAGTAAAGCTGAATGAGACAGAATCACAACTTAAAGATGACAGCTTTTCGGTTAATTGCGGAACGGGGAAAAGTAAAGATGGTATCAGTATCCCCCTTGAAGTGGCCAGGTATAATCGAATTAATGATGGTGGAGCAGTGTTACTGCTTCGTGATATTACTGAACGCCGGCAAGTGGAAGACAAATTAGAAGACTATCGATGTCACCTTGAAGACTTAGTGAAGGAACGAACCGTTGAGTTAGAAAGAACCAATCAAGAACTGCAAAGGGAAGTCAGGGAACGTGAACAAACAGCGGCATTGCTTCGTGAAAATGAAGGGCGATTACGTTTGCTGGTGCAGAGTGCGAGGGATGCCATTATTACTGTCGATAGCAGTACAACTATTAATACCTGGAACAGTGGAGCAGAGGTCATTTTTGGTTATACTGTCCAAGATATTATCGGCAAGCCCTTTTTTCTGTTGTTCCCAGAGTGTTTCAGAGAACAAAATAAGCAGTTGATCGAGAAGATGACAGTGAAGGGCAATACTGATTATGCAGGTAAGACGTTTGAGTTTTTCGCCTGTAGAAAGGATGGGAGTGAATTTCCTGCAGAGATTTCTTATGCATCCTGGGAGTCGAAAAATGAAATTTATATCACCGCAATTGTGAGAGACATTACAGAGCGACGGAAAGCGCAAGAAAGGATTAAAGAAGCCCGTGATTTTTTAGAAGACATCTTTAAGACATCGGCAGACGGAATCATGGTCACCAGTGTTCCTGGCGGTGAAATAACTATGATAAACGATGCATTAGAAAAAATTCTTGGCTATTCGAGAGAAGAACTGATCGGCAGGAATGTATCCGAATTCAGCGCGGAAAGCAGAAACCTTCCGGGAGGTGGAGAGGCATTTATTACACAACTGATGACGCACCATGTCCTGGAGGAAAACCAGCAGACCTGGATACGAAAAGATGGAAATGCAATTGACATCGAGTGTAACGCAGCACTCCTAAAAGACAGAGGCGGTAAGGTAAAAGGCGCCGTAGCAAGTATTCGGGATATCACCAGGCGTAAGAGAGAGGAGATTAATTTAAGAGAAACAAAAGATCATTTAGATAACCTGATAGAGAGCTCACTTGATGGTATCATCGTTTCAGATAATAAGGGAAACGTCACCCGGGCCAATAAATCATTTCTGGAGCTGATTGGTTCTGAAGAGGAAGATATTCATGGGTAAGCACATAATGGAACTCTCTATTACCGAGGCTGGTACGTATAGAACGACCAGTGGAGAAGTTATAGAAATAGGGGAGGAATTTTTTAATGATGCCATGAAAATGTCGGCTCAACTTATACGAGGAAGGACGGGTAACCCACTGGGAGAGCTACTATCTTCGTAAAGACGGCACCATAGTACCTGTTGAGATGAAAATCGCTCATTTATTCAATGAGGAGGGTGATGGCATTGGGGCTGTGGGTATCATCAGGGACATAACTGAAAGGAGAAAAGCCGAAAAGGATCTTAAAGAAGCTAAGGAATTTTTGGAGTATGTTATTAAAAGCAGCAGGGACGGTATTTTAATTACCGACCAACAGGGTACTATTCTCTCGGTAAACGTCGCAATAGAAGAAATGAGCGGCTACAGCAAGGAAGAGTTGATTGGTGAACATGCGTCCATTTTTTCACCGGCTGATGAAGAAATGGTTGAAATGATAATGGAAAAAACTGCAGAAATGTATGAAAAAGGATTTTCTTTCTATGAATCTGACCTAAAAACTAAAGATGGTTCAATGATCGCTGTAGAATGCAGCAATTCCTTGATACAGGATGATGATAATACAAATTTCGGTGCTGTAGCTATGGTCAGGGATATAACCGACAGAAAGAAAATAGAAGATAAACTCCTGCAATCAGAAAAGTTAAAATCCCTTGGGGAATTAGCTGGAGGAGTAGCCCATGATTTTAATAATGTGCTTGCCGCCATACTGGGCAGAGTACAACTCTTAAAAATGCACTTTCAAGCACCTCCGGGTGTACAGGAAAAAAGAAAATCAATACATGATCTGCTGAAAGATTTAGAGATTATAGAAAGGGCTTCACTGGATGGGGCCGAGACAGTGAGGCGGGTACAGGAGTTTTCAAGAAAGAGGGTTGATGATAAGGATTTTACACAGATAGAGATTAATGAATTAGTAGAAAATGCGTTGGATTTTACCAGCGTCAGATGGAAGGACGACGCTGAGTTAAAAGGTATCACTGTCACTATTCAGAAAGACTTGTCGTCTCTTCCTCCCACAGTGGGCAGTGCGTCAGAGATAAGAGAAGTATTTACAAATCTCATTCATAATGGGATTGATGCCATGCCACAGGGTGGAACCATAAGGATTAAGAGCTTTGTAGAAGAAAGTACTATCGTTGTGAAAATTGAGGATAATGGATCCGGTATCCCTGCAGAGGTCAGGCATAGAATATTCGACCCCTTTTTCACTACAAAAGGTGTTCAATCTACCGGGTTGGGAATGAGCATTTCCTACGGAATCATAAATCGTCATAAAGGTACCATCGATGTGGATAGTACAGAAGGAACGGGAACCACATTTACCATTAGACTTCCTATCTCAGATAGTGTGCATAAAGAGGATAAATCAGCAGAGACAGAAATAGAGTTGAAGAAAAAAGCGAAGGTTTTGGTTGTTGAAGACGAGGAAGAGGTGCGCAATCTCATTGCTGATATTTTGACCGAAAGTGGTCATGAGGTTGTAACAGCCTCTGATGGCAATCAGGGTATTGAGCTGTTTAAAGAAAAGGATGTTGATATGGTTTTTTCTGACCTTGGTATGCCCGGGATATCCGGCTGGCAGGTGGCACAAACAATTAAAGGAATAAATAAGAATGTGCCAGTTGCGATTATTACCGGGTGGAATATAGATCTAGAGCAGGAAGAACTGAGGAATCGTGGTGTTGATTTCATTGCCATGAAACCCTTTGCAGTCAAACAGATATTACAACTCGTTCAGGAAGCACTAGCGCTGAAAAAGAAATTTAAGGCAGCCTAAGAGATTGAAAAAGGAGTAAACGTTTCTTATGAACAACCTCCGTGGTCTTTACAGCCTGCCCCGGAGTCGTTAATTTTACCAGCAAGCCATGACTCGGCCACTTCTCTCAGTTCACCGGAACATCCCCGGAATACTTCGATACCGTGGGAGTTTAAAACATTAACAGCACCGCCGCCCATGTTTCCCGCCAGCATTACAGAAACACCCATCTCGGAAAGGATTGAGACAACATTGGATTTGCATCCGCACCCTGCAGGGGGATCCACCCTTTCTTCAGAAACAATTTTATTGTTCTCATTAACAGAGAAAATTGTAAAATATTCACAATGACCAAAATGACCGTCCACCTGCTTATCTCTTGAGGGTAGTGCTATTTTCATCTCCTGTTCCTTTCAGTAGTTAATACATAATGTGATATGATTAATTTCAGACGCAACTATATATTCTTTATGCCGAATTGTCAAATGTCATTCCTTAATGGTTGCCCCATGCTAAAAGAGGTGTTTCCCCAGTTCTTCCCCCCGTTCTGCTGTGTTGATGTTGGGGATATCGGCTAAAATTTTGGGAGTTGCATTTCTGAAATTTGCAAGAAACATTTCTCGGATTTTTTTACCCTCCTCAATAATCGCCGGGTCCTTTAGCAGGGGGAGGGTGTCACGGTTATCCAAAAAGTCTTTATACAGTTGAACATACTCAAAAAACCATGGAAAGGTTTCAGGCCTTAAGGATATATCAAAATCTCCAGACATCATGCCCCCGGAGGTAAATTTTTCAGGCAGGTTGGGGGTTATTACTCCGGGAGGAACACCGGGAAGGTGTTGGTATTTTTTGCAGATCGCCTGCACAGGTTTGCAGAAAATATCCCGGTAGCGCTGATCGTTTGATATGGGAAATAAATCACTGTTCATGTGGTCATATTTGTTGATGTGCATTGATGCTTCAACGGCAAGTATGGGGAGGGGAAGATCCTCGTGAGTAATGAATGAACCGGCTACGAGTTCGTTTTCATCGAGGGCAGTCTTATCGTCTTTATTCCAGACCAGGCCGTAATCGAGAATCATAAAGGCCGCTTTTGTAAGGGGAAATTGTTTATCCCCTTTAGTCCAAAATGTCTCTATACGTAAACGTTCCCTGCCATTTTCTGCAAAAACAAATTCCTCTTTTCGCATCTGCTGAAAATACGGATCAAATATAGCACAAATTTTCTGCATGACATCGGTAACATTCATAGGAAACCCCCTCTTAAAGACAAATTCGAAGCACTAAACACGAAATTAGAAACAAATCCAAAATTAAAATCTCAAATAATCAAAACATTTGCTCTCCGAAATTCCCAATCTGAAATCAGAAATGAAATCAAGTGGACAGCAGTCAGAATTTTACCCCTCACCCCAACCCTCTCCCCTAACCTTTGGCCGGGCAAGCCCAGAGGGGAGAGGGGGCATGTTAGTTTATATTTTTTTCAACCGATGTTCGATGTTCATTTTTTCCTTTGCCTTTGCGGACAGTGCTCCAATTCTCAAACATTATCAACATATTAAATAGCATTCTTAACAGGGTAAACAGATAACAGCTTAACGTCTCTCTCTTCGCTTTATTTCTTCCACTAATATCAACTCACCGAGTTCACCTGGTCTGCAAATCACTGCTCTGCCGCCATTGAGACGGGAAACCTCACGAATGAATTCCACCAGGACCGGGTTGTTATCAAGCATAAAAGTGTCGATGGATATGCCCTGTGCAGTGGCCTTTTTAACTTCAGCCAGGGTGGCTTTACAGGCAGTGGGGCTAAGGCCATTCATGGTGCTTGGAAACTCTACCCTTGTCTGGTCACCATCAAAATAGGCAGTAGGCTGGCCGTCAGTGAGGACAATAATGCGGTTGTTTCTGCTTCCACCACGTTTTATGAGCTCCATTGCCTTTCTGATTCCTGCCTGCAGGTTTGTAAAGGCATATCCCATGTCCCACACTGCCAGGGCGAGCTCCTTTGCTTTCAGCTCGCGGGCCTCAGTGGAAAAGCCAACCACATAAAATTTGTCCTTGGGAAAACGTGTGCGGATATAGTGATCGAGTGCAAGGGAAACTTTTTTTGCCGCCTGGAAGCGTCGCTGCCATGACATTGACCAGGAAAGATCGAGGAGCAGAACCATGGTGGAGGTTATGAGCTGTTCCCGATCACGGACAAAGAAGTCTTCCGGCATAAGATGCAGGGATCCCGCAGATTCCTGTTTTCGTGATACTGATTTTAACAGTGTCCTGGTGATATCCAGATCGAATCGATCACCAAAGGTGAAGGGACGGGATGAATCCGGTTCGATTTCTCCAGACTGCGGTGCGTTTCCACGGTAACTTCCCTGCCGGTCCCGCTTGACCATGTGATATAAGTCACCAAAGGCCATTTCACCGATTGACCGAATGCCACGGGGGGTCAGATCAATACCGTCCTTGGAAAATTGGATGAGGCCCTCCTTTGCAAGTTCTGAAGGGACCTGAATCAGTATTGCAAGTGATTGAGCCGCCTCATTACCCAGCAGTTGTTCTAATGTTTCAGGGTCAATTTGGGTCCACTGCCCTGACTGAATCTGTTGGGCCATTTCTTCCAGGGCTTGTATCTGGCGCATGAGCTCCAGGGCCTGCTCAAAGTCAAGAAAGGTTTTCCCTTTGAAATAGTGGGCCCAGGTGCTGTAAAAATCAAATAACTCACGAATGTCATTTTCCCGTTCCTGCCAGTCTTCAAAGGTTTCTCTGCTTTCTTCATTTTCAAAAGTGAAATCCTTAAGGCTCCTCATCTTTTCCAGCAAACCTGCTGGAAGGTCCTCAAAGGCAGGTGGAGGAGGATCCCCTTGCTCAGCTCTGGTGTGGGCTTCGTGTTCCAATAGGGTTTGAAGATCATTCAGGGGTGCATCGAAGGCCCGCTCAAGGTTGTACTGCGACAGAAGTTCTGCTTTTTGTTCCTCGATCTGCTGCAGTATTTCTGAAAGCCCCATGACACGGAAATCCATACCTGCAAGGGGAAATCCCTCCCAGAGCATTTGGGCAAGTGCCATGGAAGGATCCATACCCTCCATAATATTATCCGTGAAGGCCTTAAGAATGTCCCGGCGCTTCAGGGTAAAGGGCGTCTGTGTTCCGTCCCAGGCTGTGTAAATGATAGCTTTCATGTTTTGATAATTTCCGTGAAGGAAGGCTCCGGGGAATCTGGTTGCTGTTCATGATATGTCCTTGTTCCATCAACCACTTCTCTGTTTAACCTGTTGGAAAGGTGAAGTCCCTCGAGAATAAATTCTATAGCGGATGCCGCCTCTGCCGGCTCTTCAGGATTGACCAGGGATTTTACTGCATCATACAAACCCGATACGTTTTTGAGCCCATCCATATACTCCTCGGAGGGGATGACCTGAGAGACTTCTGCACCGATACCATTGTTAAAGGATTCAACAATGGGAGAAAGGTCTTCGGCCGTGAAATGTTCGTCAAAAACAACTTTTGTTGCACGCCTTACCAGATCTTCAACAACGTCTTGTGCGCATTTATCCTGTCCACCGTATTCCAGTTCGATTTTCCCGAGCATGGTTGCAAAGGTAGCATCGATATCAGTAATGCGGGGCACCAGCCTCTTTTCCCCCAGCATAAGACATCTCCTGAGTGCACTCCCCATCAGGGCTTCAAAGCCTCTTATGGTGACCCGGCAACTCACACCGGAGTGCTGGTTAATCTCCGGACTGCTTCGAGCCTGCATGGTTATTTCTGCCAGGATATTTTTTATGAATGAAGGTACATATGAGGTTAAACCATCACTCTCAATGATTCGTGCTTCCTGCTCTATAATGGCAATCTCGATATTTCTATCCCGGGGATAGTGTGTTTTAATCTGAGTGTCAAAGCGATCTTTGAGGGGTGTAATAATTCTGCCACGACTGGTGTAGTCCTCAGGGTTGGCAGTAGCTACGACCAATATGTCAAGGGGGAGTCGCACGGGAAATCCTTTTATTTGAAGATCTCTTTCCTCCATGATGTTAAAGAGTGACACCTGAATTTTCTCAGCGAGATCAGGGAGTTCATTTATGGCAAATATTCCGCGGTGAGCACGGGGAACCAGGCCGAAATGTATGGCTGTTTCGTCATCAAGTGTCCTTCCCTGGGCAATCCTGATGGGATCCACCTCACCGATTAAGTCTGCTGTGCTTACATCGGAAGTGGCCAGTTTTTCGACCAGCCTTCTGTCCCGGTGAATCCATGTGATCTCAAGATCATCTCCCTCTTCAGCCAGCCTTTTTTTGCAGTCAGTACAGACCGGCGCGTAAGGGTTATCGTGAATTGGGCAACCGGCTATTGCAGGGATGTACTCATCCAGAAAATAAATGAGATCACGGATCAGCCTGGTTTTACCCTGGCCTCTTTCCCCGAGAAAAATGATGTTGTGACCGCAAATGAGTGCATTTATGATATGGGGAATAACCGTGTCATTGTAGCCCTTTATGTTGTTGAAAAGATCTTCTTTTTCTTTAATCATTCGCAGGATGTTGCAGCGCAACTCCTCCCGCACTGTTTTGACATGTGGTACGTGTTGTTTCAGATCACCCAGTCTGGTTATTTTATCCATTTTCATAAACTGTCCTTTGCCGAAGATTAAATACTGAGCATTTTAAATGCCTAAAATGAGCTAAATTGCCTAGCATGTCTCCCCTCACCCTATCCCCAAAGGGGCGAGGGGAAGTATAGGATGTGGATCTGTATCATCAGTGCTGTCCTCAATGCCTTCTCTGGTTGCATATATATTGATCCAAGTATAACATAAATTGCGCTCAGATTCTTTATTTTCTTAAAATTTTTGACCTGTTAACAAGGCAGATTTGATAAAAGTCATTGACTATTGTATGGTTTTTTGGTAATTTAATTAAATAAGACTAATTTTTGTTCCAGGGAGGTACCCTATGTTAGGTGGCGGTATTGGTATGCCTGAATTGCTGATAGTTCTTGTTATAATACTCATTATTTTTGGTGCGGGAAAACTTCCTGAGATTGGAAAAGGGTTAGGAAAAGGTATAAGTAATTTTAGAAAAGCCACAAGTGGTAAGGATGAAATTGATGTGAGTCCCAAAGAGGATGACAACGAGCTGGAAAATAAAGAGAAAAAATAAGCCTAAGATATCATCGGATAGAGCAACGCCACTAGACAACTTCCATAGTTTCACGTCTTTCGCAGTACAATTCACAGCTATTTAAGACAATCAGTACTCTTCATTATCAGCGCGCTGCCTAAACAACCTTGTGCCTTTTGTACAGCATAGTTTTTGTAAGGTCCTGATTTTATTTGATGTTTGCTTTAAGCAGGGAACTACACAAACCTTTAGAAGGTGGAAGCATGAACACGTATGATGACAGGGACGATAAACCGAGCTGGAGTGAGATCGATAAGCTTAAAGACCGCAGCAAACATGCAAGCCAGGAAAAACGTGAAGTTAAGAAAAAAGAGACGGTTCGTGAGGACTGGGCAAAAAAACAGTATATGAAAGAGATAGAAAAGCTCTTTAGTGGGGAAAAAGAGGAGACCGAAGAGCAGAAAAAGGCACGAAAAGCCCTTGTCCAGCGTTACGGGTCGAGCAAGTTTAATAGTGCTGTAGACCAGTATGTGAAAAAATTTGGGATGCCCCATGATTGGAGTACTCTTATGCTGATGCTTGATCACAGGAATGTTGCTATTGTTACCAAGTCACTTGAGGTGCTCAGGAAGAAGATTCATGAGGGCAGCGAAACGGAACAGGAGGGGTTTAAGAGTAAAGTTAAAATTATTGCCATGACAGCTGAAAACGACGAGTTGCAAGGGCTTGCAGAAGAGATAGTGGAAGAACTGTAAAACATCAGAGGGTTGAAAAGGGAGGTTACTTCTGCTCTGGTTGGATCAATGGTTTTAGGTTGAACAGATCCAGGTAATTCTGGAGATCCTGAGCAGGGATTTCCGTATTGAGATAGAAATCATTTTCTATTCCCAGAACCGTATCATCACTAATCCCCCGGGACGTTAACTCCTCACTGCACATCACATTTTCCTCCATGATTTGTTCGACACTAACATCCAAAGGGTTTTGAACTACTACCGATGGATTTACCCCGGTCCTCTTTTCTACAAGAAAGGGGAGGTGGTCAGGGACTGGCATGGGTATCTCCCACTATTAGTATCACCTGCCTGCCCTCACGGACAAGGTCGTGGATTTGCTTCTGTGAGAGCAGTATCCCAGTCAAAGAAATTGACGGTGTTTCCAGATTGACTCGGTTCATCCGGCCCGTGAGTAAAGGTATCGATTCCACTATCATCGATGAAGGTGAGCAGGGGAAGATAGTCGAGTGTTTCTGCTGCTTTTCTGTTGTCTCTGATTTTTACCAGCTGTTGTTCTAAACCGATGGTCAGGTTGTCATGATTGAGTGAGGAGATAATGTCCAGAAAACAAGTGTGCTGTTTTACGACAAAATAGGCATCGGCAAGAATAATGACCGGGGCCACTCTTAGTTTGCTGAGCATTTCTTGTTTAGTTACGGAATGCTTGTTAATGTAATCTTCGTTTAAGGTAATCGTATCGAAGATGCTGTAACGCCTTCTGCTGTAATCTGTGTTATAGCGTTCAGGATCAATCTCTTTGAGAAATGAACTGTTGATAGTACCAAGACCTTCGTCTTCAATCTGTTTTGAGACGAGGTAGGGGGGACGCAGAGACCACCCCCGGTCCGCAAGGTACTGATGCAGGTTAGCGGCTGTAGTAGTATCACCCTGATCGAGAAGGATAAGAGCGATTTGTTCCAGCTTGTAAAGATTGTTGGTTCGCTTGAAGGCATCGATTGCTTCCTGGTAGTTGCCATCCTGCATGTGTTTCAGTCCTGCCTGTTCGATGAGGGAAACGGAGACAGGATCAGTAGTAATGGGCACTGTTCGAGGCTTTACAAAGACCTCTCCAAATCCCTTACCCATATCTTCTGCAAGAATTTCCCCTTCCATGATTTTGGTGCCCATACCCTCGCCAATCCGCGTTGCAATCTGCTGGGCCTCTTCACTGCCCATCAATTCTTCAGGACTGTCTATTCCAATGATCTTACTCAGATCTGTTGTTAATTTGAGGGTACAACCTGCCAGGAGAAACATGGTAAACAGGAAACAGTAGAGGGAAATATTGATTTTCATATGATCTGGTTCTCCCTTTAGAAATTAAAATGCCTAAAACTAAAAACTTTCAAAGCAAATTAAAGAATCTTTATAACCGCAAAGGCGCAAAGTACGCTGAGATTTTAAGTAGTAGAAATAAGTGTTTTATCCTCTCAGGAAACGTACTCCTTTAATTTTTCTGATGGACTTATTTTTATAAGGTTTTTCTTTGCGCTCTCAGCGTCTCTGCGGTGAAATGTGCTTAAGGGGTCAGTCCTGGGTGAAGCGTTTTGAAAACATGAATGAAACAATCACGGTGCTTAACATTCCAAAGATGGTACAAAAGTAGAATATACCAGATAGTCCCCAGATATCAAGAATTATCCCTGAGGTGAGCGGGCCTACTGCCAGCCCCAGGCTCATGGCTACATTAAAGATTGCCATTGTTGATCCCATACCATAGTTTTTACCTTCTGTCACAACCAGTGCACTTGCTGCAGGCAGTGAGAGTGCCCCAAGAAACCCCAAGAAGATATTGAGAGAAAGTATTTGGGTGAAGGTGAGTGTATGGGGAATGAGTGGAACAATTGAAAAATAGAGAAGACTTCCTGCGATAACCAGCATTTTACGGTTTACTCTGTCTGCAAGTTTTCCAAAAGGAAGCTGCAGGCACGCTGTGAGCAAAATACTCGCTGAAATAACAATGCCGATTTGAGAACCAGTGAGGTCTAAGACATTGTGAGCATAAAGGGGAAGAAAGGTCATGATACTGCCTCTGCAGAAAGCGTTGGAAAAACGGTAGAAGCAGATGGCCATAATACTTCTGTTCTGAAGAATAGTTTTAAAGGGAATCTCGGTGGGCTGTTGTTTTTGTGGAATACTGCTTGACCGGGGAAGATAGATGAGTACAAGCACGAGGGCGAGCAGACAGAGTCCCCCCATGATAAGAAAATTTGCTTCCATACTGATAAAATCTTTGGATATACCACCCAGAATAGGGCCAGATCCGAAGCCAAGGAAAAGGGCAACGGTGAAGAGTCCCATGTAGCTCCCTTCTTTTTGAGGGAGGAGCAATATCCGCTATAAATGCCATGGCTATGGGAATGATCATTGCGGATGAAAACCCCTGGATGACACGTACAATAACCAGTTCCAGGGCGCTTTCGGCTTGAAGGTATCCCAGAGATGAGATGGTATAAATAAAGAGACCGAAAGTAATAAACCTTTTTCTTCCCATCCGGTCAGAAAAACGTCCGATGAGGGGCATAAAAATGCTGCGGGTGAGTGAAAAGCCTGCAAAGATGGCACCTAACCATAATCCGGTTGCCCCAAGGGTTTCGGCATAGATAGGTAAAATGGGAACAATAATGCCAACTCCCAGCATACAGCTGAAAATGGATATGAAAAGTACGGTAAATATTTTTTTTTGAGTTGATCTCTCTTGCTTCATGTATCCTGGGAAAGTGCTGGAGTAGCCAGCGTCGAAAGTAGAAAATGAGCTGATAGATAGTTACGTTTGGCAAGCAGGGCATTCTAACATAGGTCTGGTTATAGTTTGAATTTGGTGTTCAAGGGGGGCAGGAGTCTGGTTATTTCCAGGTAGACTTTTTTTAAGGGGATGCCGTGTTTTTTTGCTATTTTTTTGCACTGGTCATATTCAGGTGCAGCGAAATAGCCTCCATCGGGACTTAAAAATACTTTTACCGATAACCTGCCATAGGGAGATGCTATGGTTTTGCTCTTCCGTACCAGCTTTACCCGATCTGCTGGATAGGAGCGTATGCCGGCTGTTGTTGATTCCCGGAACATGATTGTAGCAAGAGCACTCTTCTTTTCAGGCGGGCAGATAACCCTGATTAAAACTCCCGGCCTGTTCTTTTTCATTTGTATGGAGGAATAGGATACGTCAAGGGCACCACCTTCGAAAAGGCGTTCCATCAGATAATCATATATCTCGGGATTCATGTCATCAATCTGTGCTTCCAGAATGAGTATTTGATCGGTTGCCTCACTTTCACGATCCTCACCTATGACCATGCGAAGCAGATTGGGTCTGTCTTTTAGCTGTCTGCTTCCTGCACCGTAGCCTATCTTTGAGACCGTCATAGGTGGCATCGATCCGAAGCTGTTAGTGAAAGTGGTGACCAGAGCCGCTCCGGTTGGCGTAACCAGCTCTGTGTGAAGCGAAGTGCCGTAAACCGGTACACCCTTTAAAAGGGCAAGCGTAGCAGGAGCCGGAAGAGGGATAACGCCATGTTGAGCAGTGGTAAAGCCTGAGCCGAGGGGGAGGGGAGAGGTACACACCTTATCAAACTTGAAATAATCCATTCCTATGGCAGCCCCGACTATGTCAATGATAGAATCAAGTGCTCCGACTTCATGGAAGTGAACATCTGATATCTTTTGGTTGTGGATTTTTGCTTCAACATGAGCCAACCGCTCAAAAGCAGAGAGGCTTAACTCCTTTACCTGTTTGGTGAGCTGACTCCCTGTTATGAGTCGTTTGATTTCTCTAAGGCCTCGATGATGATGTTTTTTTGTGCGTGGCTTTATGTGTAACCGGTAACCGGTGATGTTCATCCTCTGGGCAGCTGTGATGCTTAAGGTGTAGGGATCAAGAGGGAGGCTTGAGAGTTCTCGCTTGAGCACCGTGCGGGGCAGACCGCAGTTAAGCAGTGCGGCAAGGAACATATCTCCACTAATACCCGAAAAACAGTCAATATAAAGGATCTTCATAATTCTAAACGTTTCCTTGATGTATCGCTTACACACCGGTTGATTAGGCTCGCAATATAACCTGCCCCAAAGCCGTTGTCAATATTTACTACTGCTAATCCCGACGCACAGGAATTGAGCATTGAGAGCAGGGCCGCAATTCCTCCAAATCCGGTTCCATAGCCGGTGCTGGTGGGAACTGCTATGACCGGTTTGTCAACCAGTCCGCCGATAACACTGGGAAGTGCCCCTTCCATTCCTGCTACGACAATGAGGACGGAGGCAGCAAGCAAAGCATCTTTTCTCTCCATCAGACGGTGAATTCCTGCTACCCCAACGTCATAGAGATGCTCTACGGTGTTACCCATGACGGTAGCAGTTATGAGTGCTTCTTCTGCAACCGGTATGTCGGAAGTTCCAGCCGAGACCACTAAGATGGTTCCCTTTCCAGTGTTAGGAACTTTACTGGTGTTTAAAGTGACGAGCCGTGAAGCCTTGTGATAAGTGATTGCAGGAAGTGCCTTTTTTATACGGGCCGCCTTGGTGGAATCAACCCGTGTGACGAGAATAGGATGTTTTTTTGAGAGCATTTTTTTGATAATGGTAACTATCTGTGTGGAAGTCTTTCCCTCTCCCCAAATCACCTCAGGGAAACCTTTACGTAAGGACCGATGATGGTCTAAGGTTGCAAACCCGATGTCTTCTAAGGGAAGGGTTTTTAGCTTTTGAAGAGCTGTGCTGGTGGAGAGTGTTCCTTTCTTCACCTGTTCAAGAATTTTGCGTATATCTTCCGTTTTCATAGTAATCCTCTTTAGGTTAGTGAGTATTGTAAAAAAGTAATCACAGAGAATTCAGAGAATTAAATATTAAAAAATGTTATGCCTATGCTCTGTGCCCTCATCAAATTTTATTGCCCTTCACCCGTTACACTCTCCCAAAGGGTAGAGGAGAGTTTCTGGGTGTTCTGTCATACGACGTTCCTCTTTCGTCTCATATTCCAGCATCAGTATCACGGATCCTATATCATATACTGTGCCTCTGTGGTTTAATAGTTATTTTTTGATCCAATCTTTTAACCGTTCCCGTTAGTGTGATCGATCTTGGTTTTCTTGTCAATTTTTATTCTTACTTCGCCAATGGATCGTTCGTCTGAACTTTCAATGGTAAAGGTATAGTTTTTGTAGGTTACCGTTTCTCCCGGTTTAGGAATGTGCTCAAACTGCACTAACAGAAATCCGCCCAGTGTTTCATAGTCACCATCGGGAAGGGAGAGGGAGATTTCCTCCCGAATCTGGTCTATTTCCATACGTGCATTGACGCGATATCTGTTCCATCCGATTTTACGGTAGTGCACGTTTAGCGGTATCGTATTCATCTTTAATCTCTCCTACTATTTCTTCGAGAATGTCTTCAATAGTAATGATGCCGACGGTCCCGCCATATTCATCCACAGCTATTGCCAGATGGGTTCTCTTTTTTTGCAGCTCAATGAGCAACTCATCAATAGGTTTTGATTCCGGTACAAAGGGGACCATACGAATGAGTGATTTTAAGGAGTGTTTGGTTTGGGGGGCACCCAGCAGGTCAAAGCTGCTTACGATTCCGATGATATTATCGATCCTATCATTATAGACAGGCAGTCGGGAATAACCCTTGTTTGATATGATTTCAATAGCTTCCTCTATGGAGGCTGTATCTTCAACGGCAGTTATTTCAATGAGGGGAATCATTGCCTCTTTTACCAGGGTTTGGGAAAAGTCCGAGAGACGGTCAATCATTGTCGCTTCTCCCATTGTCAGATCACTTTTCTGTTTGCTCCTTTTGAAAATGTGCATGAATGCTTCACGGGTGACAAAAGGTGTTTCTTTTGACTGTGCGATACCGGCAAAAAGAAGAATCAAATGTGTTGCCTTTTGTGTGATTACGACCAGTGGATACAGGAGATAGGAGGCTAACCGGAGAGGATAGGATAACCTGGGTGCAACGGTGGTTGCACGCAGTTGAAAAAATGTCCTGGGGATAAGTTCTCCCCCTATGAGCAGGAGAGGAGCAAGCATGATGAGAGCGTACAGTGTCCCCCGTGTACCGAAGAAGGAAATAAAAAAGGCGGTCAGTAGCATGGAGTTAGTAATGATGGAAAGGGTGGAGCCACAAAAGGTTGTGCCTAAAAGCCGTTCCCGGTTTTTAATGAGCTTTAAGGTCATTTTTTTCCGTTGTGGAGACAGGTGTGATGATTTTCGAATACTTTTGGTATTGGCTGCAATCAGGGCAATTTCCGATCCTGAAAAGAAGACTTGCAAAGCAAGGAAAAGGAGGAAAAGAAATAGATAGAGGGGAATAACCATACTATTTTGTCCATTCCGGGTTCAGGTTGGGGTCAAATTCATCGTAGATCTCACCAAAGAGTTCCTCCAGAAGGTCTTCCATGGTGACCAGCCCGATAACCGTTCCGTTTTCGTTGACCACGAGAGCGAGGTGAATCTGCTTATCCTGAAATTCTTTAAGAAGATCTGGTATCTTCTTATCGTGAGGAACAAAATAGGGTGGTCTTATAAGAGAGTCACTCATTGTAGGCAGACTGTTCTTTCCACTTGTAATGGCGAGCAGATCTTTGGCATAAAGCACACCAATAATGGCATTTTTTTCCTGTTTATAAACCGGAATGCGTGAAAAGTGATTTTCTTTTACTGCATGGACAAGTTCAGCAACTTCTGAATCAGAGGAGAGTGTAAACATGCGTGACCGTGGAGTCATGATAGTGGAGACTATGGTGTCACTGAAATCCAGTATCTTATGAATCATTTCACGTTTTTCTTTTTCCTCAGATCCTTCAGGAGGGTTTTCTGCCACCAGTTCTTCGGAAAGGGGTTCTTCTTGCAAGATACTTTCGACCTGCATGGTAAGGTTTGTATCGGGGGTGATTATACTATTGAGGAGCTTATTCATGACCCACCTGATCGGGGAAATAGCTTGCATAAAGATGTTTAATGGCTGAGCAACGAAGAGAGAAAATTGTTCACTACGGGAAACTGCAAGTGTTCGGGGAAGGACTTCTCCGAAGAGAAGAATGATCGGGAGCATAATAAGCAGGCTAATCAAAATCCCCTGGTTACCCGCAAGAGAGATACCCAGGGATGCTGCTACTACCGAGACGCTTATAGTGATTAAGACGTTCCCCACGAGAGTGGAAATGAGAAGACGACGGGGTTTATCAAGGAGTTCTTGTACAAGAGCTGCCCTGGGCTGATGAACAGTCTTGAGTTGTTGCAGTTTGACGGGTCCCAGTGAGAAGAGGGCTGTCTGTGCACCTGAGAAGAAGGCGGCAAGGCAGAGCAGGATAAAAATGAGAATTATTTTAGTGAGGATTAAGAGTTCCAAGGTGGTGAATGCTCTGAAAAGGCGTTATCGTTTTACTTCTTTGATAGAAAATGATCGTATCCCAGCTTGCCCAGGGGATAGGGTTGCTCATGCTGATCGAGAACTACCAGTTCTTGAGAATCGGTGATTGTGCCAATTTTAGTAATAGTAAACTCTGCTTTGCTGGCCGCCTGACTGAGCTGTGTTTCTTTAGAGGGAGGACAGGTGAAGAGTAGTTCATAGTCCTCTCCGCCAGTTAAAGCGTACTCTATTTTATTGCAGTGGTGAGGAGTCTCAGCCTGCTTGAATTCACTTGAGAGGGGAAGTTTTTCTATCCAGACAGTTGCGCCCTTCCCGCTTGCGGTGAGGATGCGTTTAAGGTCTGTGAGAAGACCGTCACTGATGTCAATCAGGGAAGAGGCCAAACCGTTGCCCGACAACACTTTTCCCTCTTTGACCCGGGGAAAAGGTGAGAGGTGCTTAGCCACCAGCCCGCTGACAGGTGATTGAGCGGTAGCTGTAGGGTTCGTTTGTAAGTTCATAAGGCCAAGGCCAGCATCACCGATGGTTCCTGTTACAAAAAGGGAGTCACCGACCTGAGCGCCACTGCGCATAAGAAGATGGTCAGGATGTACTTCTCCCAGCACGGTAAGTGCTATCATCAGTTTTTCTGGCGAGGCATTCGTATCACCCCCAACGAGAATGGTGGAAAACTCAAATGCTAACTCCATTATGCCGCGGTAGAGATCGTCAATAAATGAAACGGAGATATGGGCAGGCAATGCAAGCGAGACAACAAAAAAACGGGGGGTCCCCCCCATAGCAGCAATATCACTTAGATTAACGGCAAGGGCTTTTCTTCCCAGATGGTAACTGTCGGTGAAGGAAAGATTGAAGTGAACGTCTTCCAGCAGAATATCGGAGGTTGTCAGAAGAACGTTGTGCCCTGAAACTTTTAGGGCTGCAGCATCATCACCTATACCAGCGATAACGGAGGAATCCGATGATCGATACGTATCGGCAATCCGCTGAATAAGGCCAGATTCCCCTAGTTCTTTGATGTCCACCTACTTTTTCTTTTTATTAGTTGTTTTTTTTGTGCTGTTTTGTAGAGCATTGTGGAGGACATCGTCCATACTGCGGGCAAATACGTAATTGAGTTTCTTCCGTATGTTTTCGGGTATTTCTTCCAAATCCTTTTTGTTGCGTTCAGGAACAATCATAGTTTTGATCTTTGCCCGAATAGCTCCCAGAGACTTTTCCTTGAGACCACCCACGGGAAGAATTCTTCCTCTCAGGGTGATTTCTCCTGTCATTGCCACATCTTTTTTTACGGGTGTTTTGGTTAATGAGGAAATTACGGCCGTAGCCATGGTAACCCCGGCAGAAGGTCCGTCTTTGGGGATAGCACCTGCCGGCACATGAATGTGAAGATCCAGTTTTTCATTGAAACTGGGATTAATTTTAAGTTCCTTTGCCTTTGACCGGGCAAAGCTCATGGCTGCCTGGGCTGATTCCTTCATGACATCACCGAGGTGTCCGGTCAATGTCAGGTTTCCTTTGCCCTTCATTGTTGTTGCTTCCACATGGAGCACTTCACCTCCTGCCTGTGTCCAGGCAAGACCGGTGGCAACGCCTACCTGACTCTTTTCCTGCTCCACTTCAGGCAGGTACTTGGGGACTCCCAGGTACTTATGGAGATTCGCTTCTGTTATGCGATGATGTTTGTGTTTGTTTTCTGCAATGCTGCGGGCCACTTTCCGGCAGACTGCTGCAATTTCCCGCTCGAGGTTTCGTAATCCTGATTCCTGGGTGTAGTGAGAAATCATCATGAGAATGGCTTTGTCTGCAAGCTTAAGGTTTTCTTTGGTAATACCATTTTCCTCTAACTGACGGGGGATAAGAAATTTTTTGGCAATCATCACTTTTTCTTCATCAGTATAACCCGAGATATTTATAATTTCCATCCGATCTTTGAGGGCAGAGATAATAGGGTCAACCAGATTGGCGGTGGTAATGAACATAACGTTTGAAAGATCAAACGGAAGGTTGAGATAGTGGTCGCTGAATGAGTGATTTTGTTCCGGATCGAGTACTTCAAGAAGTGCCGCAGAGGGATCTCCCCGAAAATCAGCTCCAACTTTATCTATTTCATCCATCATAAACACCGGGTTGTTGCTGCCGGCCTGTTTAATTCCCTGAATAATCCTGCCCGGCAATGCCCCGATGTAGGTTCTGCGATGCCCCCTGATTTCGGCTTCATCCCGAATGCCCCCTAACGAGATCCGGGTAAATTTCCTGCCGAGGGCGCGTGCAATCGATTTGCCGAGAGAGGTTTTACCCACCCCCGGAGGGCCAACAAAACAGAGAATAGGACCTTTCATCTTTTTCTTTAGCTTTCTTACCGCAAGATATTCTAATATCCTCTCTTTTACCTTTTCCAGGTTGTAGTGATCGTCATCTAAAACCTTTTTTGCCTTTTTAATATCCAGGTTGTCCGCAGTAGCTTTACTCCAGGGCGTTTCCACCATCCAGTCGAGATAGGTTCGGACAATGGATGCCTCTGCAGCATCTGCGTGCATTTGCTCCAATCGTGTCAGCTGTTTTTGTGCTTCTTTTTCTGCTTCGGCGGGCATTTTGGCCTGCTTTATTTTTTTGGAAAATTCACTGATTTCCGCAGCTTTTTCATCGATGTCCCCCAGTTCTGATTTAATGGCCTTCAACTGTTCCCGAAGGAAGTATTCCCGTTGTGTTTTGGTCATCTCTTCTTTGGCCTGGGACTGGATCTTGGCCTGCATGGTGGAGACTTCGAGTTCTTTAGAGAGGTGCTCATTGATCTTCTTGAGCCTCTCAGCAGGGTCGATTGTTTCTAAAATCATTTGTGAATCTTCAATCTTAAGTCGCAAGTTAGATGCAACCAGGTCCGCAAGTCTGCCGGGTTCGTTGACACTGTCGAGGATTTCGATGACCTCTGTGGAAATAAGCCCCTTAAGGGAGAGGATCTTTTCACACTGCTCCTTAACGTTCCTCATGAGTGCTTCAACTTCCGGGGAGACTTCCTGTGCGCTCCCTTCTTCAACCTGTTCAATGGTGACCTGGAAAGAGGGCTGCTCTCTCAAAAATTCTGTAATGGTAGCCTTGACCAATCCCTGTATAAGGATTTTTATCCTTCCATCGGGAAGTTTAAACTTCTTCATGATCATAGCTACCGTGCCTACGGTGTATATATCATCAGGTTTTGGGCTATCATTATTGGGGTCTTTTTGTGTTGCCAGGAAGATTAGACGATCTTTTTCCAGGGCTTCATCAACTGCATTGATTGAAGACTCTCTACCCACATAGAGGGGGAGGAACATGTGGTTAAAAATGACAATATCTCTCACCGGGAGGAGAGGCAGGATGTCCGGTATTTCAATTGGTTCTTTTTCTTCAGTATAAACCATGGGGTACAACCCTCTGCTTTAGATGGTTCTCGGTAACAGTAATTCATAATTCACTATTGAAAGCTACTATAACATTACTATTATGAATGGGTCAAGGCTAAAAAGAAGAGATACTTGCTCCCAGGTGTTCGATGCCCGCTGTAAGTGAAAGAATCAACTTTACTTTTTACTCAAAGATAGTTACTATTAATCTACGTAAGACTCAGATAATAAGCACCCGTAAACAGCTCCACACTGGCTTCGCTATTTGATTGAGTGACCTTTAAATCATGTTTTTATCTCAAACCAGAAGAGGAGTCTTCCATGGATACCACTAAACAAACTGTATCGGTAGTTATTCCTGCCCTCAATGAAGAACAGACGATAGTAGAAATAATAGAGGGATGTAAACCCTACGCTGATGAACTGATCGTGGTTGATGGGCACTCTCAGGACAGGACGAGGGAGGTTTCTGAAGAACATGGTGCCAGGGTAATTCTGGACAACAAGAAGGGAAAGGGTGAGGCCATTAGGCATGTGATAGGATTTGTGAGCGGGGATATAATCGTTTTTATTGATGCCGATGGTTCACACGACCCGAATGATATACCAAAACTTGTTGCGCCCCTTATAAGCGGGGAAGCAGACCACGTTTCAGCATCCCGGCTGATTGGTGGCTCCAGTGAACTCCATGGAGGTTTTGATGAGTGTTTTCGTCTGATGGGCAGTTCATTTATTACCGCATGTATTAACTGGAAGTATAAAGTACAACTGAGTGAGAGCCAAAACGGCTTTCGTGCCATAAAAACGGAGGTTATTAAGCAGCTTGGACTCGTAGAAGATATTACTACCATAGAACAGGAAATGATCATGAAAACCCTTCGGAAGGGTTTCAGAATGGCTGAAGTGCCCAGCCATGAGCACAAGCGAAAGCAGGGATACTCAAAAATCAGCCTGAGGAGGGTGTGGTTTCGCTATGTGTACACCGTGGTAAAATACCTCTTTTTTTAGAATCAGGGATCAACCCTACTCCTTGCATTCCCCTCCCTATCTTCTCCATCATTCTATACAATTGTCTTTAACATTACGGTGCTTCCATTGTTGCATGGATGATAGTTTATGTGAGTTTACAGAATTAAATTGTGTATAATGATTGGATTCCGGCCGATAGGAAATAGTGTAGGTTTGATCCTGATTTCTAAAATGTGCTTTTCAAAAAAGGTCACAGATGTTAAGGATATACTCCGAAGTGTTAGACTGATATCCGTAAGGTTATGATAGCGTGAAAGTACTGCTGCTCAATCCCCCTACGATAGATGAAAAGCAATTCATACGGGAGGGCCGCTGCACTCAGGAGCAGGGGGTGTGGGCTACACTGTGGCCTCCACTTTCCCTCGCCACCATCGGAGCAGTACTGGAAGAAGATGGCCGTACCGTAAAGATTGTAGACTGTCCTGCCCAGGAAATCTGCTGGAATGGACTAACACAGGTGATCACCACATTTTTACCCGATGTGGTTATCTGGAGCACGGGTACCCCTTCGATTCAGAGCGATTTATCGTTGGCCGCTGTTGTCAAGGGATGTAATAACCGGATAGCTACTGCTGTTTTTGGAACCCACGTAACTGTTTTTGATAAACAATCTCTGGAATCCTTTCCGGAGCTTAATTATATAATACGTAATGAACCCGAAATGACCGTGCGGGATCTCGTCAGGTCCCTGGCTGAAGGCAGTCCCCTTGAGGGCGTTAGCGGCCTGACTTTTCGAAGTGAAACTGGGGCAGTTGTTGCCAATCCTTCCCGCCCTTTTATTGAAGAACTCGACAGTTTGCCATTGCCTTCCTGGCACCTCCTGGATCTGAATCGCTATCGTTTACCCCTCAAGGGAAAACGTTTCCTGATGGTTGCCCCCCTGAGGGGATGTCCCTTTAACTGTAGTTTTTGTACCTGTCAAACCTACTATGGAAAACGGTTAAGAAAACGGTCACTGGAAAGTGTAATCAAAGAGATTGAACATGGTATTGAACAGTTTGGGATACGGGATTTTTTCTTTTGGGCTGAAACCTTTGTGGTTGATAAGGACTATGTAGAGCAGCTCTGCTCAGCCATAATTGAAAGGAGTTTATCTATTGCTTGGACCTCCAACAGTAGAGTTGATACGGTTGATCTTCCCCTTCTCAGGTTGATGGCACAGGCTGGCTGCTGGATGATAAGTTTTGGTATAGAGTCGGGGAGTCAAGATGTGTTGGACAAGTCACACAAAGGAACCACTCCGGAGCAGGCCTTTAAGGCAGTTAGTGCTGCACATGAGGCGGGCATTAAGACGGTTGGGCACTTTATCCTGGGCCTTCCCGGCGAGACCAGAGAATCCCTGGAGGCCACTATTGAATATGCCCGGAAACTGCATTTAGACCTGGCGCAATTTTACTGTGCGGTTCCTTTTCCCGGAAGCCGCCTCTATGAGCGTGCCCTTCAAGAAGGATGGATTGCACAGCCTGACTTCAAGACTTTCAACCAGGATCATGCTTTGATGAGGCTTCCTACCATAACCCCGGAGGAAGTTAACCGGTATCGGGCCCTGGCTTACAAACGTTTTTATTTCAATCTGGGAAGTATTGTGAGGACAGTGAGGCTTACTAACTGGCGGGACCTCGGGGGGCTTTTAACTTCTGCAAAAGATTTTTGGAGATGGCTAAGCAAATGATGAAACACATTTGCAAAGAAACAAATCTCAAATGACAAATTTCAAAGAAAAAATTTACTAATACGCAAAAGTATAATAAAAATAGCCGAACGGAAATTATGATTTGAAAAATATGTCAATTAGTTTATAAGTTTATTTGTTTGCACTTTTGGTGTTTGAAGATTTGGATTTAATACTCTTAGGGGTTTGCTATGTATATTTTAGGCATATGGGACGGGCATGACTCTGGTGCCGCCATACTAAAAGATGGTAAAATCGAGGTTGCGTTTAATGAGGAGCGTTTAACCCGTAGAAAACTGGAGATTTGTTTTCCCGAAAATTCCATCAGGCATTGTTTGCAGCACATTAACCGTACCCCTACCGCAATTAAACAGATTGCTGTTTCCTCCTGTGATTTTTCTAAAACACTGGCAAGGGTCTTTCCCGCTACCAAAGAGGAGTACTATCTTATCAGGAGAAGAAAAAAGGCCCCCGGCAGCCTGAGCACGATTAAAAAAAAGGCAAAGTATATTGTAACAGAAGTGGGGCCAAGCAAATTGACCAGACGCGTAAGTGAGTACTGCTTGCGGAAGTCTCTTAATGGGCTGGGATTTAAAAACTTCACCATGCACCTGCTTGACCATCATCGCTGCCATGCTGCAACCGCCGCTTTCTGCAGCGGGTTTGATCAAGCGCTGGTCATCACTATCGATGGGATTGGAGACGCCCTGTCGGGTACCATAAGCACTCTGTCAGAAAAGAAACTTTCCTGCATCACAGACATTTCAGGCAAACACTCACTTGGTATCTTTTTCGAACACGTTACCAATTTAATGAACATGCGTGAACTGGAAGACGAGGGAAAGGTGATGGCACTGGCCAATTATGCCTATCCCATTCCGGACGATAAAAATCCCCTATTGGATTTCATGGAAATAAAGGGGTTAAACGTTATATGTAAATATTCTACCCTCAGGATGTACGACGAGCTCAAAAAAATACTGTGGAGCTATCCTTCTGAACAGTTTGCTTATATGGCACAGAGGACATTGGAGGTAAAAATAGTTGAGCTGGTAAAGAATGCCATAGCAGCAACCGGGTACACCAGGCTGGCACTGGCTGGAGGGGTCTTTTCCAACATCAAGGTGAATATGCTTCTGCGCACACTGCCTGAGGTAAAGGACTGCTTTGTTTTTCCCCATATGGGAGATGGTGGCCTGGCTTTAGGGGCCGCCCTTGCAGCCAACTATGAATTGCATGGTATTACTTCCTATCCTCTTGATAATGTTTTTTTTGGAATGGATTATAGCGAAGATGAAATTCGAACTGCCCTTGAGGGGAGTGGACTGGAATACAGCTATCATGACACTATTGAGGAGAAGGCTGCACAGCTCATCGCTGAAGGACATATCATTTTCTGGTTTCAGGGGAGGATGGAGTATGGTCCCCGGTCATTGGGGCACCGGAGCATTCTGGCACTTCCCAACTCCAAACGGATAAGAGATCTACTCAATTTACGCCTGAAGATGAGAGTCTGGTATCAACCTTTTTGTCCCACCATGCTGGAAGAGGATGCAAGGGAGTGCCTTGAAAACTACGACAAGCCAAATCGATTCATGACCATGGGCTACATGGTGCACGATAAATACAGGGATGAGCTTGAAGGGGTGCTCAGTGTTGACGGAAGCTGCAGGCCGCAGGTTATTCCACCGGAGGATACTGGCTATGGGAAACTCCTCAGCGCATTAAAAAAACGCACGGGGAGAGGAGTGATCCTCAACACCAGCTTTAACCTCCATGGAGAACCCCTGGTGTGCTCTCCCCAGGATGCACTTGATACCCTCAAGAAAACACGGAATGAGTATCTGATCATCGGTAATTATCTGGTAAGGGGTTTACAATGAAAAAGATACCTCAGGGCATATTATTTCTGGTTACTGCTTTGCTCTTTCTGGTGGGCGGACTGATTTTGTACTGGTGGACTTCCAGCTATACATCCTGGAAATTGAGAGAACAGCTGCAAATCATATCGCCACTCTTTTTAGAAATAGTTTTTCTTCTGGTAATCGCTGCATGTGCCCTCAACATCGGGGTATTTAAGAGGGTTTTTGCTAATGTGGGCAGAGGGACATGGGGTGTTCTGGCTCTGATTGTTGCAGGTGGTCTAATCATAACCATGTTTGTGGTGCCCCGAGAACATCGAATCTACTATGATGAGGATATCTACCAAAGCATTGGTCAGAATATAGCTTGTCTGAAAGATGCCAATGCCCATGCCGGCGAGGGGTATGGGCAGAGCTTCAGCAACCTGTGGAAGCGGTTTGTTGGTCGTGCTGCAATGTGTAATGAGGGGAGAAATGACTACGGAGATCTTCACTGCGATCGCCTGGAATATAATAAGGAGCCGAATGGCTGGCCCTATATTCTCAGTGTAGTTTTCCGTGTGTTTGGTGTACATGAACTTGCTTCCTTTCTCACCAATAACTGTGTCTATGCCCTGACAATTGTCACAGCCTTTCTTATTGGATACCTGCTGTTTGCCAGTTCCCGGATAGGGCTCTTCGCAGCCCTGATCTATGCCCTGATGCCGGAATGCATGATATGGTGCAATACTACGGCAGTGGAGCCAAGTGCTGCGTTGTTCCCCGGGCTGGCACTGGCCTGTTCCCTTGTAGCTATCAGGAGCAGGGAGACCAAATCACTCTTTCTGCTGGCAGTGGTAACGGCTTTTGCCATTCAGTTTAGACCGGAATCGATTATGCTTTTAAGTGTCACAGGGGTGGTGATTCTCCTGTGGGGCAGGGCAGAGTTGAAACGGGGTGAGTTTTATCTTTTGCTGGCTGTCTTTTTTCTCCTCATCATACCGCACCTTGTTCATCTGTATGCTGTTAAAGATATGGGTTGGGGGAGTTCGGGGCCTAAATTTTCTCTGAGCTTTTTTAAAGGTAATGTTAAGGCAAACGGTCTGTTCTACCTCAAAAATGTAAGATTTCCCGTGCTCTTTACCATGCTTTTCGCCTGCGGTCTTTTATTGGGGCGCATCCGGGAAGAGAGTGGAAGATACAGCTTCTTTTTGAAGGAGAAGTGTGTAATCTCCCTCTGGTTCCTGTTATTTTGGGGAATATTTATTTTCTTTTACGCAGGAAGCTATAACTATGGTGCCGATGTGCGATTTTCACTCCTGTCCGCCTTACCCATCGCTCTTATTGCAGGGAATGGAGCTGAATCCATCAATAACCTGTTCCGCAGGAGGCTTGAGGTTACAGCCGGCACTGTCATCCTGCCGATCCTTATTGTTTTTTCTTTTCTTCCCTTTTTGCCCTTTGTTCGTTCAATTACTCAGGAGGCCTGGGGTGCGCGGGCTGACCATCGATTTGCCAGGGAAATGGCCGCAGCGCTTCCCGATGATGCCGTTGTCCTTACCCACAATCCTAACATGTTTCTCCTCTGGGGTAAAAACGCCGCTCAGGCATCTCTTGCCACTGAGCATTCCAGTGTTTTTAAGCGGTTATTTTATCGGTATAAAGGTGGCGTTTACCTCCATTACAACTTTTGGTGCAATGTACCCGATAAACTCCAGAATTCATTCTGCACGAATATCCTGGAGCGCTATGACTGTACATCCGTCATGTCTTTTAAAGAACAAAACTACACCTATGAACTCTACAAGGTGCACAAGAAAAAAAAGTAGGGGTCACATCTTAATTATTAACTATTTCTTTCCTTAGTGGTGTACATTGAGAAAATAATGGTTTGCGAATAGTTGATAATTAAGATGCGACCCCTTACTTGTCTGTTTTCACTTGACAACAGGGAGACTTGTGTTTATAAGTCTTTAGAATGAAAAGATATTCTTACTGCTAGAGAGGAATCACTACAACGCAGGGAGTCATATGCAATGATCGGTAAAGAGATACGGCTTAGAACGAATACTTAACAGAAATACGGGAAGAGCTGTCATAATACCCATGGACCACGGTGTTAGTGGTGGTCCCATAAAGGGTTTGCTGGATTTGAGGGATAGTATTGGAGGGGTGGTTAAAGGTGGTGCCAATGCCATAGTTATCCACAAAGGACTGGTTGGCTCAGGACACCGTGGCAAAGGAAAGGATGTTGGCCTGATCATTCACATGTCAGCAAGCACAAGCCTCTCACCGGATCCCAATGCTAAAATGCTTGTTTGCACCGTGGAAGAAGCCCTGAGGCTGGGTGCAGATGGGGTATCTATCCATGTCAATATTGGGGCAGACGATGAGAAGTCAATGCTCAAGGATTTTGGTTTGGTTTCCAAGGCCTGTGTGCGATGGGGCGTACCGCTATTGGCCATGGTTTATCCCCGGGGACGCCGTATTAAGGATGAATATGCTGTAAATGTTGTAAAACATGCTGCCCGGCTGGGAGCAGAACTGGGTGCTGATATCGTTAAAGTGTCTTACACTGGCTCACCTGAGAGCTTTCGGGAAGTCATCGAGGGATGTTTTGTTCCTGTTGTTATCGCGGGTGGCCCCCAAATGGAGACAGACCGGGATATTCTGGAAATGGTGCGTGGTTCAATCGAGGCCGGAGGGGCCGGGGTTTCCATTGGCAGAAATGCCTTTCAGCACCCGAGACCTTCTTTAATTGTAAAAGCTATCGCAAGTATTGTTCATAAAAATGCAACGGTGGAAGAGGCACTGGAAATCGTGGAGAAAACATAATGAAAACAGTGTGGATAAAGGCGTCACCCTGGAAAAAAGAGATTGTTACGACAGCCCTGGAAAGTGGTGCAGACGCGGTTTTGGTGCCTAAGGGATACTCGTAGCAAGGTAAAAAAACTGGGTGTAATCACAACTATTGCGGCTGACGGTGATTTGAAGGCTTGAGAAAGATGTGGTGGAGTGGGAGATTAAGGGTAAGGCAGATGAGGAGAGGATTCTCAAGCTGAGCAAAACCAAAAAGGTGATTGTTAAAACGAGAGACTGGACCGTTATTCCCCTGGAAAATTTGATTGCTCAGACGGGAAATCTCATCGTTGAGGTGAAAAACACCACCGAAGCAAAAACCATGATGAAGGTTTTGGAAAAAGGTGTCGATGGAGTGCTGCTTAACACCAGGGATATAAATGAGATAAAGAAAACCATCAAGGTGGTGAAAGATGTTTCCGAACGTGTTCCCCTCCAGATTGCTCAGGTGACCAATGTAGAGCCTTTGGGCATGGGGGACAGGGTGTGTATTGACACATGTACCAATATGGCTATAGGAGAGGGAATGCTCACCGGCAACAGCAGTGGTGGACTCTTCCTGGTCCACTCGGAGTCTATAGAAAATCCCTATGTGGCACCCAGGCCTTTCAGGGTGAATGCAGGTCCGGTCCATGCATATGTCAGGGTCCCGGATGGAAAAACCAGGTATCTGTCCGAACTGAAATCAGGTGATGAGGCTACTATCGTCAATCACAAGGGGCTGTGCCAGAAATCTGTAGTGGGGAGAATCAAGGTTGAGAAGAGACCACTCATGCTGGTTGAAGCCGAGTGTAAGAAAAAAACTATTGCCACTATTCTGCAAAATGCTGAAACCATACGTCTGACACAACCGAGTGGTGATCCCATATCAGTGGTGGAGCTTAAAAAGGGAAGTAAGATCCTGGTGTTTGTGGAGGAAGCGGGAAGACATTTTGGTATGAAAATTGACGAAACCATTACTGAAAAATAGCAGTACAGGAGGTTAACAGATGAAAAAGGCTGGGTTACCAAGTGATAGAAGAGGGTATGTAAAAACCATATTCACCCTGATGAGCATACTTTTTTTAGCTGGCTGTACCTGTTTTTCAATTCCTCTGATGCAGCGTGAAGGTAAGCTCGAAGAAACGGTGGTTTCGGGAAAAGGTAAAGACAAGATTCTCCTCGTAGACATCTCCGGTGTTATATCTTCCAAGGAACAGGGGAGGGGGCTATTTGGTGAACGAGCAAGTATGGTGTCACGGGTACGGGAGGAACTTGAAAAGGCCTCTAAGGATGAAAAAGTCAGGGGTGTAATCCTTAGGCTTAACACACCGGGTGGGACTATTACTGCCAGTGATATTATATACCAGGAGATTAAACGATTTAAAAGCGAACGCAAGCTTCCTGTTGTAGCCTGCATGATGGAATTGGCCACCTCCGGCGGTTACTATGTCTCTATTGCAGCTGATACCATCGTTGCCCATCCTACTACGGTGACAGGGAGTTTAGGGGCGATTGCGATTAAGTTTAACGCCGAGGGCCTGATGGAAAAGATTGGTATTGAAGACGAAACCATCATGGCAGGAGATAAAAAGGATCTCTTTTCCCCGCTGCGACCTCTTACTGAGGAAGAGAGGGTGATTATTCAGGATATGTTAAATGAATTTCATCAAAGATTTATCTCCCTCATAGCAGAGAACAGGAAAACCCTCAGCCTGGAGCAGGTGAAACCCCTTGCTGATGGCCGTGTCTATACGGCTGATCAGGCCCTGAAAAACGGACTTGTTGATGAAATCGGTTATTTAGAGGATGTAATTGAAATGGTAAAAGGGAAGGCAGGTCTTGAGAAGGCAAAGGTAGTGATGTATCATCGTCCCTACAGTTATAAGAGTAACATTTATTCACAGATGAGGGGAACAGAGTTTAAAAATCTCAATCTTATCAATCTTGACTTGAGCTGGCTGGTGGATGGTGCAGGTGGACTGCGCTTTATGTATATGTGGTTGCCCTGAAGAATTTTCCTTGCTGCATGCTTGCCAATAAACAATCAGGGGTAGGATGGTATTTTTTTCAGACGTTGAGAAAGAACCGACCTCCCCCTTTTTCTTTGTTTTTTTTACCGGCAGGTGCCAAGAAATCCCCGCCTTGGCTACCGGTTACATGCGAGGGTTATGTAACTGGGGTGCGCGGGAGCATCACTTCTTCCAGTAGTCTTTAAGGCCGGTACGGATTTTCGCCAGATCTTTGGCGTAACCGTACAGGTGGAGACCTTTTGAAGAGACGATCATCTCTCCGTCATCTACTCCGATCTCCCTTGCCATGTATTCTTTTACCTGCTGAAAACCTGCGAGATTTGCTGGAAAGCCGCTCCAGAGGTCCCAGCTTCTGAAATAGATGATAAAGTGGAGCTTGTTGTCGCGAATTCGTGTGTCGATATGCCTGAGGCAGGGAGGGTCTTCAAGGTCTATGTCAGATGGCTGTCCAACCTGCATAATGAGCTGATTGGTTCCGAACCCATGTTTTTTATAGTTTTCAATGACCTTCTCCATGGATATCATGAGCCGTTCACCGTAAGTGTACTGTTCGTTATCCTCTTTTATCCCTGTCATGAGGTAGCGGGTGGCGTAGTCATGAACATATTCCTGTGTGGTTGGAGAGGGGATGCCGAGTCCCGGGGGAATATCAGGGATCTGGGGTTGAGCGCCGGGATATTTAATCTGGATGGTTATGTAGTCAAATTCTCTTCGCACCTGTCCTGCATAACTTCCCAGATCGATGGTATACTCAGGTACCCCGTCTTTTAAAATGTGCCAGAGCGCTTGAAACCAGGCATCAGGCAGCGTTGTTGCTTCAATAGTGACAAGTTCCATCGTAGCTATTTCCTTAGGTTTTCAGCCAGTTTTAGATGCCTGAGTGAAATATATAGCACCAGCAGTGAGCGGGGTGGTTCCACCTTTGGGAAAATAGCACCTGATTGTTTTTGAAGTCAAGGTTTATTTTAAAGGATAGCTATGCGTTTTTAACTAGTTTATAATAATGATTACAGGAGGTACCCCAAAAATGGCGACAGAAATGAAGAAAGAGGAAGAATACCGATGAGTTAAGTAAAAAGGGAAGTGGTACGGGAGTTTTTTTAAAAGGATGTTCCGACTTTGTTGTGCATAGAAATGGAGTTAACTAATTGTAAAAACTGCTAAAATTCTCTTTCAAACTTGACACGTTTTGCGACATTGTTTTCCGCGTCTATATGCAAACAGTTAAAACACTTTAAAAGCGCCGTGACCGTAGGTCCCACATGCTCCTAGATCACCAGTTCCTGCCATCCAAATCATAATATTTTGCTTGTATTTATTAGGGTTTAAGCAACAAGGTTCGAGTTATTTAACGTAAGGAATATGGCATCAACAATCAGTCCTACCGGATGTTCAAGGTCATAATATAATTGATAAAAGTTTCGAAATCGGACTGAAGTTATGCACAACAAAGTCGGAAGACCCTTTTAAAAAAATGGGGAAACTTTTTTGCAAAAAGATGGCCTCACAGATATAGATAAGGGTAAGCAAATAATCACAAGAAAACCCTTATAGTATACTGGAGGCCACAATGACTATAGCAAAGATAGCTAAAAAGATACAAGTACAAATCCATCAATTTTCGGGGAAACTTTCACGGGGACTTCCAAAAGTAGCGAGGCGTTTCATAGAGGAGATGGTGTACGGAATACAAACGCGAGGGAGTGTAAGGCTTTCTGAGGTAGCTCGGTCATTGAATGAAGGGATAGCGTTGAAGAAAACGATTAACCGTTTATCACAGCAGTTGAGGCGGCCAGGGCTCTTAGAACATATAGAAGAGGGCCTCATGAGGGAAGGTGCACGGAGAGTGGAAAAAGAGACATTGCTTGTTGTAGATGTCTCGGATATCACCAAGCCGTACGCAGAAAAGATGGAGTATATGGCTACGGTACGAGATGGGAGTAACAAGGTGCTGGGAGACGGATATTGGACCATGCAAGTAGTAGGAGTAGAGAGTGGGGAGCAGGAAATAACCCCCCTGTATCATGAACTCTACTCACAGAACTCACC
This sequence comes from uncultured delta proteobacterium, assembly GCA_963752035.1. Lineage (GTDB taxonomy): Bacteria > Desulfobacterota > WTBG01 > WTBG01 > WTBG01 > CAVVWZ01. The sequence goes on from CAVVWZ010000034.1 coordinate 40,686, forward strand.
GGAGTTTATTAGTGAGAACCAGGAAATAATGAAGGCTATAGAGCGTGTAGGTGGTCACGTAGAAGGCAGAGGGATTTGGGTGATAGATCGAGGAGGAGACCGGGGGAAGTTGTTCACGTATTTTTTAGATAACGAGAAGCGGTTTATCATACGGTTGGTGGGGGATCGGAATGTGGTATACCGAGGCACAGAAGTGTTGGCAGTAACCCTGGCAGAACGATGTCCTTTAGTATATAGCGAGCGGGTTGTAAAAGAAGAGAAAGGAGAGGAGAAGGCCTATAGTATTTCCTATGGGTTTAGGAAGGTGAGGCTGCCGGGGAGGAAGGAGCACTTGTATATGGTAGTGGTGAAAGGATTTGGGAGTAAACCGATGATGCTTTTGACCACTGAAGAAGTAAGGAAGAACCGGCGGAGGCTGTGGTGGTTTGTCGAAGCGTATATAACCCGCTGGAGGATAGAAGAAACGATACGATTTGTAAAACAGAGTTATCAGCTTGAAGATATTCGGGTACTCACCTATGATAGATTGAGAAACATGATGGGATTAGTGTTGGCAGCATCTTATTTTGCAGCAGTCTATTTAGGGGTACGGGCAAAGATGGAAATATTGGTAACGCATGTGTTGAAGGCATCAAAAAGGATATTTGGCATACCAGACTTCCGCTATTATGCCATTGCAGATGGGATTCGCGAGTTACTACATCGGTACGATAAGGGAATACTAAAGGATCCTGTCTTTACTTCTCATAGAAAGCAATTACGCCTCTTTGACCCTTAAAATTTTTGGGGAAAGT
>CAVVWZ010000035.1:0-32180 GCA_963752035.1 uncultured delta proteobacterium
TGAACATTGTCCCCACGGTACGTGACAGGCAGTTCCTTTGCAAACCCTGATAACATTTTTCCCACGGGGTTTAAGAGAAAACTGGAATAAAAGGTTACTACACCCTGAACCTCACTGAAAAAGGTGAGGGCCTCTGCAATCGGTCCGATGGTCTCGGGTGGGATGTATCCATATTCCTCCTGGACCTTTTGTAACAGAGGAATGAGTGCCCATTTCTTCCCTTCATATTCTTCTATGATGGGAGTCATTTTTGACTGCAAATCGATCTTTTCGGGGTTTCATACTGTATTCCTTTCAATTCGTAACCTGAGGTGTTTGCACCGACACCCTTCTTTACGGCAATAATGCAAAATGGTTGTATTACGGGTAAAGGGTAGCGGCATAAAGAGCACATCTTCGGGAACCTTACCTGTCAGACGTGCGACGATCCTTTTTTCTCTGTAGAAGAAACTAATCTTATTACATCACCTTCCTTAATACCTTCCTGAGTGGGATTCCGGATGTATCATTCTGCAGAGCCTTGGGGAGTGTCTCGTCAGTTGGCCGCACCCAAGATGAAAAAGCATGCTGCCCACCATGAGTGTATAGGGATATTCTTCAGTGACCTTCTGCACCTCAATCTTGTTGCCATTTCCTGTGAGAAGGAGATGGGAGGTCTGTACAGACAGTAACCGTCGTCTGCTTCAGAGAGATGCATCCTGGAATACAGGGGAATTTTTTTAATTATTTCACCGGTGATTTCTTTTGCAGATGTGAAAGGGAACGGGTTTCCAATAAATTTGTCACTGACTATGTGCCAATCCGGTCGGCTTCTCTCCCACACAATCAATCGCCTTAACAACCCTCTGGAGCCGTCCCTCCAGATTGGTAAGGGTACCTGACTTCTCGGCAAAGGTGGCTGAGGGAAAGACTACATGGGCATGGGTGCCCGTTTTGGTTAGTAAAAGCATTGGAAACAATAAGAAATTCCAGCTTCTTTAGGGCCCCTTCTACTCCCGGAAGAAGCTTATGAGGGGGACCCCCCCATTATCCACAAACCTTTGAGGTCCCATGGAATTCTTTGAATATCTTCTCTGCTGGGGGATATCCTACTTTCAAGCCCATCTGAAAGCAGCCCAGGGCATTGCTCTGTTTGATTAACGGAAAAGTATGGTCTCCTCCTTTTGTAAAAAACCTGCAGTAGACCCATGGTACAAAGAAGTTTCACCAGGTCTTCACCCCGGGACTGTTGTATTACACCGTTGCCAAAGACTATCGCCCGTTTCTCTCTGCAGAACAAAACAGGCATACTGCTTCTTTTAGAAGCTCTAAAGAAACCCCTGTCTTTTCTTCAGTCCCTCAAGTGAAAATAAGAGTACACGTTCCCGTACCCTCCAGGGTGTTACTACTTCCACCTGCATTGACTTCCTTTACATGTTCACTGGAAAGTAGAAGTTGCAGGAATGCTAAAAGCAGAATTTCATCATGCCCACAAAAGGGGCGAAGCCAGATCCTGGCATAGTGTGAAAGTTTTATTTCACGGGGATCAATCACAATAAAGGGTGCCTGGAACCCCTCTTTTAATGCTGAACCACGACAGGTGCTGTCTCTGTGGGATTCGCCCAATAAGAAGAATGGCATCCGCCTCTTCGAGATCCTCTATTGCAGCGCTTTTATGTCTTCCCTTATCCGGGGAATGGAAGAGACGGTAGGTTTTGTTGGTACGAGCGCTGCGATAGAGGATCTCGAAGAGGCGGATGCCATTCTTCTTGTTGGGGCAAATCCCACAGAGACAGCACCTGTCGTAGGGTTCAGCATAAAAAGAGGGGTTAGGCAAAAACAGACGGCCCTTATTGTGATTGATCCCCGTGAAATAAAACTTTCACACTATGCCAGGATCTGGCTTCGTCCCTTTGTCGGCAGTGATGAAATGCTGCTTCTAGCATTTCTGCAACTTCTCCTTTCCAGTGAACATGTAAAGGAAGTCAATGCAGGAGAAAGTAGTAGCACCCTGAAGGAGTTACGGGAACGTGTTGCCCATTTTCACTTAGAGGGACTGGAAGAAAAGACAGGGGTTTCTTTAGAGCTTCTAAAAGAAGCAGTAGACCTGTTTTGTTCTGCAGAGAAACGGGCGATAGTCTTTGGCAACGGTGTAATACAACAGTCCCGGGGTGAAGACCTGGTCAAACTTCTTTGTACCATCGGGTCTACTGCAGGGCTTCTACAAAAGGAGGAGACCATACTTTTTCCGTTAATCAAACAGAGCAATGCCCTGGGCTGCTTTCAGATGGGCTTGAAAAGTGATATGCCCGCTGAGACGATATTTAAAGAGATCTTAGATGGGAGCATCAAAGGCTTGTGGATAATGGGGGAGGATCCCCTGGTAAGCCTTCCGGGAAGTAAGGAAGTAGAAGGGGCCCTTAAGAAGCTGGAGTTTCTTATTGTTTCCGATGCGTTTCTCACCGGAACGGGCACCCATGCCCATGTAGTCTTTCCCTCAGCCACCTTTGCCGAGAAGTCAGGTACCCTTACCAATCTGGAGGGACGGCTCCAGAGGGTTGTTAAGGCGATTGATTGTGTGGGAGAGAGCCGACCGGATTGGCAAATAGTGAGTCAGGTGGCAGAACGTATTGGAAACCCTTTCCCTTTCACATCTGAAAAAGAAATCACCGGTGAAATAATTAAAAAAATTCCCCTGTATTCCAGGATGCATCTCTCTGAAGCAGATGACGGTTACTGCTGTTACAGACCTCCCATCTCCTTCTCACAGGAAATGGCAACCTTGTTTGTCCCGGAAGAGGTGCCTGAGGTGCAGAAGGTCACTGAAGAATATCCCTATACACTCATGGTGGGCAGCATGCTTTTTCATCTTGGGTGCGGCCAACTGACGAGACACTCCCCAAGGCTCTGCAGAATGATACAAGATGAGTATGTGGAGATAAACCCTGCAAATGCCGCGCAGGAAGGTATTAAGGAAGGTGATGTAATCAGATTGGTTTCTTCTACAGGAGAAAAAAGGATCGTCGCACGTCTGACAGGTAAGGTTCCCGAAGATGTGCTCTTTATGCCGCTACCCTTTACCCGGGCTACAACAATTTTGCCGTTTCGTAAAGAAGGTACCGGTGCAAACACCTGCCAGGTTACGATTGAAAGGAATACAGTATGAAACCCGAAAAGATCGATTTAGCAAAAATCACTCCCATCATAGAAGAATATGAAGGGAAGAAATGGGCACTCATTCCTCTGTTACAAAAGGTCCAGGAGGAATATGGATACATCCCACCCGAGACCATCGGACCGATTGCAGAGGCCCTGCACCTTTTTCCCAGTGAGGTTCAGGGTGTAGTAACCTTTTATTCCCAGTTTTCTCTTAAACCCCGTGGGAAAAATGTTATCAGGGTTTGCAAAGGAACTGCCTGTCACGTGCGTGGGGGGAGAAGTATCCTCAAAATTGCAAAGAGGGAACTGGGAGTAGATGAGGGGAACACAACAGAAGATTACCAGTTTACCCTGGAGACGGTTGCCTGCCTGGGAGCATGTTTCCTGGCACCAACCATGATGGTCAATAAGAGCTATTATGGAAAATTGTCTCCTCCAAAGATGACCTCTATTCTAAAGCAGTATGAGAAGTAACAAGAACCCAACGGTGAGACAAATCTAACTCATGTCAAAGCTTCTTACAGGCAATGCTTTAAAAGTTTTTCGGGAAGAGTGTGCAAAGGAGATTACTTCCTCCAAATACTGTATCCGCATTTGCATGACCGGGTGCAAGGCCTATGGTGCAGAAGAGGTAAAAGAGGCGCTTACGAGAGAGATCGGTGCTCGGGGGCTTACAAAAACGGTTGAGATTCGGGAAACAGGATGTCAGGGCTTCTGCGCCCGGGCCCCTGTTTTAACGATTGACCCGTTGGGAATATTCTATCAGGAGGTGACCCCCGCAGATGCAGCGGATATTGTTGTCAAGACAATTCAAAAGGGGGATGTCCTGGGACACCTCCTCTACGAGGACATCAAGACGGGAATAAAGATGCCCACCAAAAATCAAATTCCCTTCTTCCGTCTGCAGAACCGGAGGGTACTGAAGCATTGCGGTATCATTGATCCCAAAAAAATCAGCCACCATATCGGGATGGGTGGTTACAGTGCATTGGCAAAGGTGCTCAATGAAATGACCCCTGATGCCGTAATTGAGGAAGTTAAGGCATCGGGGCTTCGGGGGAGGGGTGGAGCGGGATTTCCCACGGGGACCAAGTGGAAATTTGCCAGCAGCTCACCCAATAAACCAAAGTATGTCATCTGTAACGCAGATGAGGGAGATCCCGGTGCCTTTATGGACAGGGCAGTGCTGGAAGGTGATCCTCACCGGGTTATTGAGGGTATGATTATTGGGGCCTATGCCATGGGGGCACGTTTCGGCTACATTTACGTGCGTGAGGAATATCCCATAGCCGTGGAGCACCTGCTAACTGCTATCGATCAGGCAATGGAGATGGGGATTTTGGGAGAAAACATCCTGGGATCATCCTTTAGCTTTACCCTGGAACTGAAAATGGGTGCAGGTGCCTTCGTCTGCGGGGAGGAAACAGCCCTGATGGCATCCATTGAGGGAAAGCGCGGCATGCCCCGTACCCGCCCGCCCTTTCCTGCACAAGCGGGGCTGGATGGCAAGCCGAGTAACATCAATAACGTGGAGACCTTTGCCAACATATCCATGATTATTCAGGAAGGAGCCCAGTGGTTCTCGAGTGTGGGAACTGAAAAAAGCAGAGGCACAAAGGTGTTTTCCCTGGCTGGTAAGGTGAACAATACAGGCCTGGTGGAGGTACCCATCGGCATCTCCGTGCGGGAGGTTATCTTTGATATTGGAGGCGGTATCCCTAAAGGAAGAAAGTTTAAGGCCGTCCAGATGGGAGGTCCCTCTGGAGGGTGTGTATCAGAAAAGCACCTGAATCTCTCCGTAGACTATGAGTCCCTCCAGACTATCGGCTCTATTATGGGCTCTGGCGGCATGGTGGTGATGGATGAAAATAACTGTATGGTGGAGATTGCCCGCTTTTTCTCAATTTTACCCGCACCGAGTCATGCGGCAAATGTACCCCCTGTCGCCTGGGAACCAAACAGATGCTTGAAATTCTAACCAGGATTACCGAGGGACGTGGTCGTGAGGGTGACATCGATATGTTAATACAGATTGGGGATGCAGTGATGCAGAGTGCACTCTGTGGGCTCGGCCAGACCTGTCCCAAACCGGTACTTTCTACCATTACGTATTTCAGGGATGAGTATGAAGCGCACATAAAAGAGAAAAGATGTCCGGGGGCTGTCTGTGAGTCTCTGGTGATATCAGCCTGTCACCACACCTGTCCGGTGGACACCAACGTCCCCGGCTATGTTGCAGCTATTGCCAGGGGAGATTATGTGGAGGCGGCGGAGATTGTCAGGGAGAGAAATCCTTTTCCTGCCATTTGTGGCCGTATTTGTCACCATCCCTGTGAGATAAAGTGTCGAAGGGGAGAGCTTGATGAACCGGTGGCAATACGTTCTTTGAAGCGGTATGCAGCTGATAGATATTTTGAGATGACAAAAAACCCTCCTCCTCCCTTCCCCAAGACAAAGGGTCAGAAGGTGGCCGTTATCGGTGCAGGTCCCACCGGTCTTACCTGTGCCTTTTACCTGGCTCGAATGGGTTATCCGGTAACGGTTTTCGAAGCGCTTTCTGTGGGGGGAGGGATGCTGATGGTGGGAGTACCTGAATTTCGTTTGCCAAAAGCCATCGTCCAGGAGGAGATACGATATATTGAACAAAGGGGTGTCGAGATACGATATAACACACCGATCAATGTAAACTTCACCCTGGAGGATATAAAGAAGCAGGGCTACAGTACACTATTCATTGCCTGCGGAGCACAAAAGAGTCAACGGATTGGAATCCCGGGGGAAGATGAGGATCTTAAGGGACTATATTACGGTCTTTCTTTCTTAAGGGATGTAAAACTCGAGAAGGAGATTTATGTAGGAAAGCAGATAGTTGTTGTGGGTGGGGGTAATGTTGCCTTCGATGTAGCACGGTCTGCACTGAGACTTCCATGGAAAGATGCGGAACAACGGGAAGTCCACATAGTGTGTCTGGAATCAAGGGAAGAGTTGCCGGCCTTTGAGGAAGAGGTTGAAGAGGCCATTGATGAAGGTATTTTTATCCACCACTCACTGGGGATTAAGAGGGTTTTGTCAGAGGGTGGGAAGGTTACGGGGATTGAAACCCTGGCAGTTTCCGCTGTCTTTGATGAAGATGGGACGGTTTAATCCTTCTTATGTTCCCGACAGCGAGGGATATTTCCCTGCGGATACCATCATTATGTCAGTGGGGCAGGCCCCGGATCTCTCCTTTCTTCCTCCGGATAGCCAGCTGGAGAGGACAAAGTGGGAGACGCTGGTGGTGAATGCCAATACACTGGCAACCAATATCCCCGGCATTTTTGCCGGTGGGGATTTTGTAACCGGTCCCACCTATGTTATTGAGTCCATCGCAGCAGGCAGAAGGGCTGCAGTTGCGATTGATAAATATCTACAGGACGATAAAACTCCTATCCTGTTCGTTGATGAGAAGGAAGCCCTTCCCCCTGAGACAATGGAGAAGGAACTGGAAGAGGTTGAAGAAGCAAAACCCAGGGTAAAAATGCCTACGGCACCTCCAGAAGATCGTATCCGTGATTTCCGGGAAATCGAACTGGGATTTTCCGAAGAAAAGGCATGTGAGGAAGCCAAACGCTGTTTGCGATGTGATTTGGAGAGATAGAGTTTCATGAAAAAACGGGAAGATGTGAAACCACAGAGGCACAGAGGAATACTGAAAAACAAAGATGTCAGAAATAAAAAAATGAACGTCGAATGAAAAAAAGTAGGTTTTTAAGTTTTGAATTTAGGCATTTGTATTTTTCCTCTGCGTACTTTGCGTCTTTGCGGTGAGAAAGAAGTTTTGAATTTAGGCATTCTAGGCAATTTAGCTCATTTTAGGCAATTGAATTTTCTGTGGTTCAGTTTTGACAATACAGCAAACCGAGGGGGGAAGTGATTATGATACGATCAATTACCAGCCAAAAACCATTTGAAGAGATTCTAAATCTCCTTGATCGTGCCACGAAGATTTTCATCATAGGTTGTGGGACCTGTACCACTATGACCCGGACAGGAGGGCAGCCGGAGGTTCAAAAGATGATTGAACAGCTCAAGGATGTAAAAAAGGAGGTGACCGGCTGGATGATAATCCCGGTGGCATGTGACGAGCTGACCCATGAGGCACTTGAAGAAAACATTGATGCCATTATGAGTGCTGAGGCCCTTCTCATAATGACCTGTGCCTTCGGGGTTCAAACAGTTGCCATGCACTTGGACAAGCCCGTACTGCCCGCCCTCGATACCCTCTTTATTGGCAAGGAAAAGAGTGTAGGAACCTTTGAAGAAATTTGTGTGCAGTGTGGGGAGTGCGTGTTAGGAGAGACGGCGGGCATCTGTCCTGTTGCCGGCTGCCACAAGGGCCTTGTTAACGGCCCGTGTGGAGGAACCAACAAGGGCAAATGTGAAGTTGACTCAAACAAGGATTGTGTTTTTACTCTCATTTACAAGAAGCTTGAAAAGATGGGAAAAGTTGACTTGATGCGAAAGTATCACGCTCCGAAGAACTACCACATTGAACCAAGACCGGGAAAAACTTTCATACCATTTGATGAAAGGGGTGAAGAAGATGGCACCGAGCTTTAGAGATGTGCTTGATTCCGGTAAGTTTGTGATAACCAGTGAGATAGGTCCTCCCAAAGGAACGAACCTTGAGAAGATGATGCACCACATACACCTCCTCAAGGATAAGGTGGATGCCTTAAATGTTACTGACCACCAGAGTTCTGTGATGCGCTTTCCCTCGATTGGGGGAGCCCTGGCGGTTAAAGAGGAGGGGGGAGAGCCTATCCTGCAGATGACCTGCAGGGATAGGAACAGAATGGCCCTTGAGGCGGAGCTCCTTTTCGCCTACACCCGTGGTATCAGAAATGTCCTCTGTCTGACAGGGGATGCTGTACCGGTGGGAGACCATAAGATGGCCAAGGGGGTATTTGATCTTGACTCAAGCCAGCTTTTAAGTACGGTGCGGCTCCTTGAGTCCGGCAAGGATCTGGGTGATAACGACTTGGATGGCACCATCCAGTTTTGTGCGGGGGCCATTGTAACCCCTGAAGCTGATCCCCTGGAGCCTCAGCTGATCAAGTTTGAAAAAAAGGTTGATTCGGGGGCGGAGTTTTTTCAGACACAGGCCATCTATGATCTCGATAATTTTCGCAATTTCATGGAATTTGCCAGGAAGTTTAAGCCTAAGATTCTTGCTGGTATCATCCTCCTGGTGTCCGCCCGTATGGCAAAGTTCATGAACAATAATGTTCCGGGTGTTTGTGTTCCGCAGACTTTGATTGATGAACTTGCAAGTGCCCCCAAGGGTACTGCACTAAAGAAGGGCATTGAGATTACTGGACGTATGATTCGTCAGATTAAGGAAGAAGGCTTGTGTGATGGAGTTCACATAATGGCTATTGGTAAAGAAGAGGTGGTGCCGGACATATTACATGCTGCAGGTCTTTAGGGGTCAGACCTACACATTTGACAAAATGGAAATATCCAAAAGCTCTATCTAACATGGTGTGAATGAATGTAGTGTGGGCTGTACTGTTGGATCAAGGAAGAGTGAGTATCCTTTACTTACCGCAGCATTTTTTATGCTTTTTACCGCTTCCACAGGGGCAGGGATCGTTGCGTCCGATTTTCTTCTCGGCTATCTTTGGTTGCGGTGGATTCAATAACAGTTCTAATTGAGTAATATCCTCGGGCTTATCCGGTTCCAATTCAATAGTGTACCTCCAGCCCTTTTCTTTAAATTGGGCTGTTACCTGGTTCAATCGTTTTTTAGTTTTTACAGTAACAACCGCAGGATTTTTTTCAGTGCCTAATTTTGCTGTTTTTTTATCATCTAAGAAATTATTCATACCTTCACCATTAAAAGGGGGACGTAGGTTCTAAGACAACTTATTCAGTTAAAAATCAATGAATAAGTTGTCTTAGAACCTACGTCCCCTATTTGACTACCGATTGGGAAAACCAGCCTTTACTGCCTTTGCCTCGATTTCATCCATTTCATTTGCGATGTTCATCAGTTTTTCCATTACATCAGGGCGCTCTTCCTGAATCCGGGGAAAGAGTTCACCGAAGGTGCTTCCAAGGGTACCGAACAGTGTGTAGAAGTTCATTGTTGACATGAGGGGTTCCGGGACCAAACCGGCCAGGTAATCGATTGCATCGGCATCGAGATAGTCATCGAGGTGAATGGGTTTAAATTCAACCTGTCCGTGGGGTCCGTAAAACCTCTCTTCCCACCACGTCATGTAACTCTCAATGCCTTCCCGGTTGAGCTTACCATCAAGAACTGCAAGCGTAACGGCGTTGGCTGCTTTCCAGCCGCACATGGCGGCAAAGGGGTTGCTTATTTCCATTATCCAGGCGGCATCACTGACAAAGAGTACGTTATCTTTGAAGGGATCCTTAATAGGTGAGAGCATGTTGACTACGCAGGCATGTTCCTCAGTTTTCTTTGCCCCTTTAAGCCAGGGAGAATAGTACGGGTCCTCGTAAACAAACTTTTCCAGTCTTCCCCCGAGGTCCTCACCGGGATGATAGGAGGAGACGCCAACATGATAATTGTTTTCCTTACAGACTCTGGAGATAAAAAAGTTTCCGTAGTCGGTAACGATAAACGAGATGCCTACAACCTGGGGAAGGTCAATGCCTTCCAGGTTCCACACCCTGTCGGACATGGTAGCGATGAACTTCCGGTCCTTGTTCATGCCCATCAGGCGGGCAAGGCGGGAATTTATGCCGTCGGCGGCGATCACAAATGATCCCTCGAACTGTTTACCGTTACCGGTCACCGTGACACTGCCTTCTCCCGTTTCGATTGCCGTGACATTTGTGTTGGGAAAGATTTCTACTCCGGTTTTCTCAACATCTTGAAGCATTCCCCGGAGCATGGCTTCTTTATCGATAGCAAACCCCTTTCGGTTTTTCTCCGGGTCCTTCTGTAACTTCTCATGATCACCAAAGCTGATCAGCTTACCGCTGGGTGAAAAGATGCGGAATCCATACATGTCCCGATAGGGGCCATCGTAGGGGATGGAAAAACCGCTGATGGGAAAACCTATCCGTTTAGCCTTCGGGTTAAAGGTCAGCTGTTCACCGCAGATATATTCATTAATGGGTGAAAGCCCGCCACCATCTACCCGTTTTGTACTGGTTATACTTTTTCTTCTCTCCAAAAGGGCTGTGGACAGACCATTCTCACCGGCTACTCTGGCTGCCATAAGTCCGGCTGGTCCCGCCCCGACAATAACAAGGTCATATTTTTTCGACATAACACTTCTCCTTTATAAATGGTTCCGTATTACTTGTCTGTTTGGACCGGGGCATTCATGGGGCACACCTTAACGCAAATGCCGCACTCTGTGCATAGCTGGTCATCAATGGTCACGATGTCATCGATCATGCTGATTGCTATTGACGGACACAGATCAATACAACCTCCACATCCTACACACTTATCCGAATCAATTTTAACCATGGATATTCCTCCTCAATTCATTCTATAGATGCCTTATGGGATTTCCCGCTCTTTCTCATGGTAGATTGTCTTTTATAGTGTTTTGTTGCAAAACGCAAGCTATAAAGTAATATATTCTTATGGGAAATGCATGATTTTCCCCCTTCCGGTACTAGTTGCAATTATTTAGAAGACGAAAATGCCTTGAGCTGCCACATTACTATGCTTGATGAGAGCAGGGCAAATGATATGGACAGATCAAGTGCACCCACAATACAAAGATATGTGTAGTTTCCGGCAGCGGCCCTTGACATCCATGCACCGGTGGGAATGATGATAGCAAGGAACAGCAACATCCCCGGCCTGAAACATTGCCAGATGCGGGGATCTGCAAGGCCTCTTATCCGCTTGACATTTTTACTGCAGGCTTTGCTGAAGAGAAACTTCCCCTTGACTAAGCCTAAAATGATGCCTGCCAGCCCGGAGCCATATGCCCAGAAAGATTGTGGGTCCATCGAGATGGGCGCTTCTGATCAGTGCACTTCCTTTAAACATCAGCGCAATGCCACCGGCATACCAGACAAAAGCAGCTATGATGAGCAGGGTACGTTGGGTAACTTTCACGGTCTAGCCTCCTTTCTGTATACATTGATGGGGGTCAAACCTACACTACTTACTCTAGAGTAAGACAGAAGTCAGATTTAGACCACCGTGAGTTCACGAAGAGACACTATAAGAAAATAAACCAGAAAATGAAAGTATTTTATCTGCGTTTATCTGAGAAAATCTGCGTCCTAATGTAACAAACCGGCTAACGGGCTATCTTCTCTCTTAAATCATCTGCGATATTTGACGAGACTTCAACAATCTGTTCACTGGTTTTTCCCTTCGTCTCAATATGATAATGATCTACGAACTCTCCACCGGATTCAATTATTTCAGTAACGGCTGCCTTTCTCTTCCCCCGGAGATAGTCCCTTAAAAACTTCTTGATAAACGGGGCATCATCACCGTACTCTTCATACTTCATTATGTGGATATTGGCAGTTGTAATAAGCACAAGCTTTTTATCATCAAACCTGTTTTTTTCAAACAGTGTATGGATAGGGGTGCTTAAATTCCAGCTCCAGACCGGTGAAGCGACAACAATAAAGTCATAGGATGAGAGGTCGAGCTGTTCCGGTTCTATGGGGGAGTGGTTGTGACGAAAAGCATCGATTGAGGCAGAGATAAACCCTAATGTACCGCTTCGATCCTTGGTATCCTTAATTTCCAACAGATCGGCATTGAGGTTTTTCTGCAGTGTTTCACAAACGAGTTTGGTGGTTCCCGTTCGGGAATGATACACAAGCAAGGTGCTCGTACCGCTTTTGCATTGTGTAGAAGAAGGCATGAGAAGGAGGGTAGTGGTGAACAAAATGAGCAGACAGGGTAGTAGTAACCTCAGCTTGCTGTTTTTTTTCCAAAGTGTCATACTGGTTTTCATAGCTATTCCTCCTGTGCAGGGTCAAAGGACTTACTTGTACCAGGCACACTCTGATGGTTTATTTTCAGTGAAATAAAAGGGACTAACAGTTATTTGCCAAATTACAGTCGGAAAGATATGGAGAACTCACAGGATGAGCCTGACGGTGGACAGGCTGGTAAGGGTAAGGATAGAATTGACAGATTGAAAAGTTGAACATTTTTGAAGGTATGTTGATGCAAAACTACTTTCTGTCTCACTTGTCTTTACTAAACCAACCGGAATAGAATTAAAGTTGTCACCGAAGTCTTCCTTAAGTATTTTGACGACTCTTTTGTGAACAACAAGATCATGCCTGATTGTGTCGCCGAGTACGTGTGCCTCAGGACACATCAGCAAATAGAGGAAAGGTAAATATAAACAGTATTCTGTGAAGGATCTTGCGGTGTTTCATTAACCTCAGTTATGTCCCTGGTGTGATGTAGTGTTCAATGGGATTCATCACTTGAAATAGCTTTTTCGAGAATTGTACATACTCTGTCTAAGGAGCCCATCAGATCATTTTTATCTTCTTCACTCAAGTTGGAGAAAATAGAGGTGGCTGTTTTACGTCTGCTCTCTAAAAACTTGGATCGAGGTTCCTTGCCCTTGGGGGTGAGGGTTACCAGTACTTTCCGCCGGTCTGACTCGTCCCTTTTTCTCTCTGCGAAACCCTCTTCAATGAGCTTGTCTATCATGATTGTCATGTTGGAAAGCTTTACACCACAGTTCTGAGCGAGTTCTTTCATTAGAAAAGGGCTGGTCGTTTTTAAAGGATGACAGGGCTTTCATCTGGGATAGCTTTAGTTCGCAATCTGCCTCACTGCCATTGGTAATGAGTTTATGTATAAACAGATTGCTGAAGTTCCTGAGGGAATTAAAATACTGGTTTAGTTTGTCTTCCATTTATTTAATTAATCACCAAAAAATTATTTATTTAATAGTTATATTTATAATTATAATATCTGTAACCATTTGTCAAGCCTTTTTTCCCCTGAATGGGGTCAGGCATGCATAATGGCATAACTACGGGGCTAACCGGTAAACTGGCAACCCCGTTTTATTTATGCTAACATTCTAGTGAGAGATACATAGAGACAGACATTGGTGCCCCGAGCAACTTAACACTGGCAAATCAAGGAGGCAGACCTCAAATGCCTAAATTAAAAAGGAGACAGAATTCAGGAGTCAGTAGTAAGCATAACTACCTGATGCAGGATGTAAGATCCAAGGTACAAGATAAAAATCCGAAATTCGAATATCGAAATTCGAAATGGTTCGACCAGCTCACCATCCCGAACCAAGTCGAAGGGCAAATCCAAAATTCAAATGACAAAAATTCAAAACAATCCCCTCACCCTAACCCTCTCCCCAGAGGGGAGAGGGCACATCTTTGGTTTTGTTTTTCATTCGACGTTCGATGTTGGACGTTCGATGTTGGACGTTCATCATTTTTTCCTGTTTTCAGATATCGCAATGCTCCAGCACTCTTTATGGTGCTCATGATCTTTTCTTTAGTGGTGTCCTGTAAGGATGTGGCCAGTGGTCTCCAGACCGAGAGGGTTGCCTCCGGGCTGTCACGTCCGGTTTTCATAACGACTCCGCCCGGGGATACACTCCGGCTGTTTATCGTTGAGCAATTTTCAGCAAAGATAAAGATTGTAAAAGGTGATGTGGAGTTAGCAACGCCGTTCCTCGACATCAACGACCTGGTGATAGACAGCGGCAACGAGCGCGGGCTTTTAGGGCTTGCCTTCCATCCTGATTATGCACTTAATGGTTATCTCTTTGTTAATTACACAGACAATAGCGGGAATACCGTAATTGCGCGCTTCACCGTGAGCAGTAATCCCGACCTGGCCGATCCAGGCAGTATTCTGATCTTATTGACCATACCCCAGCCCTATGCAAACCATAACGGCGGGATGCTGGCTTTTGGACCCAATGATGGATATCTCTATATCGGTATGGGAGATGGTGGTTCGTCGGGAGATCCGGACAACAGGGCGCAGGATGATGGGGAACTTCTGGGCAAAATGCTACGCATCGATGTGGATAGTGGCACGCCCTATGCTATTCCTCCTGACAACCCCTCTGCCGGTCCGGGGGATCCCCTTGATGAAATCTGGGCAAAGGGACTTCGTAATCCCTGGCGGTTCAGCTTTGACAGAATGACGGGTGACTTGTATATTGGGGATGTGGGGCAGAACGTCTATGAGGAAATAGATTTTCAGCCTGCAACAAGTGTCGGTGGTGAAAACTATGGCTGGAGGCTCAAAGAAGGGGATCACTGTTTCAACCCGCCGATAAACTGTGACCCCGGCGGTTTGACCAATCCTATCCATGAATATACTCATGGTGGAAATCCTTTTCGATGCTCGGTAACGGGAGGGTATGTTTACCGGGGAACTGCCCTGCCTGATCTCCAGGGAACCTATTTCTTCGCTGATTTCTGCAGCGATCAAATATGGTCGTTTCGCTATGATGGTGTAACCCTGACCGAATTTACCGACCGTACAGCTGAACTGGCCCCCGGTGGAGGTTTGTCCATAGACCGCATTTCATCTTTCGGTGAGGATGGCATGGGAGAGCTCTACATGGTTGACCTCGATGGTGAAGTCTTTAAACTGTGCCCTCCGGAAGGCTGTACCGGGTTTTGCGAAGGAAACTTTGATTGCGATGAAGATCAGGACGGGACGGATGCGGCTTCGTTTAAAATGGATTTTGGCCGGAGCACTTTTGTTAATCCCTGTACCAATCAAGACACCTGTAAAGGTGATTTTGACTGTGACGGAGATGTGGATGGGAGCGATGCAGGTTGGTTCAAGGAGGATTTCGGCAGAAGCCCCTTCGCCAATCCCTGTCCTGTATGTGAGGTGGGTGAGTGGTGTGGTTACTAAACATGATGCAGGATTCATGATGCAAGATAATAAATCTAAAATTCAGAATATCGAAATCCGAAACAAATCCTAAAATTCAAATCTTCAGAACAGCCTCCTAATTTCTCACCCTCTTCGCGTCTCGCGCTAAACTCCCTCTCCGATATCCCCAGTGGGGAGAAGGGATATTAGCTGAAATCGAACAGGCCCATTCTCCCAGTTACTCCAAGACTTCCGCTACTTCGTTACTCCGCATTCCAAATCTGAAGAACGCCCCGGGGCCAGACCGAGCGCATTTGACAGAAATGCCATTATGCAAGCCTGACCCCCGGGGCGTTTTTGCGTGCTTTACTTGAAGAATGTTCTGTGGTATAGAATTTCCCTGCAAATGTAGTGTACATTAATCTTTATGGGAGGGCAGTGTAGTGAAACTATTGAAAAGAATTCTAGTCGTTCTGGTGGTGCTGGTACTGATCGTTGTTGGTGTTGGGTACGGGCTCTACAAGTACAATAACCAGCGTGTTACGCCTGATTACTATGAGACCTATAAGACCCAGGATACGGTTCCCGAGGGCAAGGTGGGTATCTTTGTAACTGCGCTGATCATGCCCCCGAAGCACGATAACATCTTCTGGTATAATATCACCCACAAGATATTTAAGACAATCATTCCGTGGCCCTTTCGCATTCTTGCCAAGCAGGACACTGGAATTGCCCTGATTGATCCAAATAAGTTCTACGAATTCGAGGAATTTACACCTACCGTGCTTGAAGATCACAACGGAAGCGAGTGCTTCCTGGACGGTGAACCTTATATCGACAAGTATAAACGGGGTGAGGTCGTCTGGGTTCCTCCATCAAAGATGATCCATAAAGACTGTGGATTCTTTGTCTATAAAACTCACAAAGGAGGGATACCAACACGTACCGGTAAGTCCATCAATAAATCCCGCGTCTGGTACTACGATAAGGGTATTAAACAGAAGACAATTCCTCACTGGGAGGGGAGTTTTCAGGTAATAAATGCTGCTCTCGAAAAAATTGAAGAGCAGTACGGTGACATCGAGTGGAGGGCTTCAAGCAGTCTCTACTACCAGGACATGAAAGAAAAAATCCATGAACTGCTTGATGCGGGGTGTGACACCATTGTACTCACTGCACCCATGGGAATCTATTCTCACTTTGAAGAATTTAACTCGGGATTCTATCACAGCTTTGAATATATTCATGAATGGGAGAAGGAACATCCCGGTAAGAAAATCAAGGTGATTATGACACCACCCATGGGAGAATTTGAACCGCTGCGCAAGGCTTATCTTACCATGCTCAAAGACCGGCTGGATACAATACCGGAGGGTTCGGATGTACGGGTTGCGGTGACCGTTCATGGTATGCCCTGGGATACGTTTCCCTGGGAGTCATGGCTTGATTTTGCACCGGTCTATCGTGATACACTCTTTAAAGAAGTTGAGGAAATGCTCAACTCCTATCCGTTTGGAAGGAAAACGGTGATACTCTGTCAGGACGAGTTTGCCAGCCACGTGTGGGATCATGATGATAAGTATCTCTCCACCAATGAAGCATACTGGAATGCCATAAACGAGGACTATGACTATGTCATCGGTCTTCCCATAGAGTTTTTCGCGGAAAACACCGATTCACTCTTTTACCACGCAATCAAAAACTATGAGGGGTTTGATGATTATCGTATCTACGACCCCTTTGATTACCCTGACTGGTCAGTGCCCTTCACGATGGAGTTTCAACAGGGTAAAACACGGGTCATTTACAATGGTGTGCCGGTTGGCAAGTATCAGCCCTATGTGGTTGAGGCATTTTACCTGGCAATTGACTCGATTCTTAAGCAGAAGAAAAGCTAGAAAAAACAGAAGTCAGAAGTAAGGAGTCAGAAGTAAGAACAAGATGCATGATACAGGTTACAAAATACAAATGCCTAAATTAAAAACTTGTTTCTCACCGCAAAGACGCAAAGTACGCAGAGATTATAAATGATAAAAACACAGGCTTTATCCTGTGACATCAAACTTACACCTGTAATTAATTTATCTTCATTAGGTTTTCTTTGCGTTCTCTGCGCCTCTGCGGTGATTTAAATCCTTCCTGTTTTCCGATACCGCATTTCCCACTTTGAAATGTGATGACTTGCAAACCTACTTGCTAGCTGTCAACTGACTGACGGGCTAACCGGCTCACGGGCCAACCTAAGAGAAACCACATGCCGCAGATTACCATTGAAACGGGTTTAAGCATCTACTACGAGATTGAAGGGAAAGGAACGCCTCTGGTTTTGGTTCAGGGATTGGACAGAGACCACAACGGAATGATGGCACAGTGCAAAGAGCTGTCGAGATTTTTTCAGGTAATAAGCTTTGATGCACGTGGCACAGGGCAGTCCGATACACCTCAAGGGCCCTATACCTGCAGGCAGATGGCGGAAGATGTCTCGGGTCTATTGAAGGCGTTAGGGGTGGATAAGGCTCATCTCATAGGGGCTTCCCTCGGGGGACATATTGTTCAGGAGTTTGCCATTAATTTTCCGGAGATGACAGAGAGTATTGTTTTGATGTGTACTTTTGCAAAGTCGGATCACTATCTTAAAAGCCTGGCCGGATTCTGGTTTAAAGCAATAGAACAGGTGGGCCATGCACAGCTATGCGAAGAGATTATGCACTGGTCTTACACCAGGACATATTTTGAGACACAAAAATCAAGGCTGGATACTGTCCGTCAGAAACTGAAGGACTTGGACGCCTCTTACAACATAAAAGGATTCCAGTGGAAGGTAGATGCCGGTATCACAGCTGACACAACTGGCAGACTGCACAAAATTAAAGCCCCTACCTTGATTATGGCTGGTGAACTGGATTTTTTTACTTCTCCTTCACTCTCTGAACAGCAGCTGGCAAAACATATTGTGGGATCACGTTTTGAAGTTATAAAAGGTGCTGCCCATGCCTTTTTCGAAGAGAAACCTGATGAGGTAAACAAGATCATACTTTCTTTTTTAACAGGAAGATGACCCGGGAGTTATCACGTGTCCTCCCCGATTTTTGTTTTTACCGTTGACCTTAGGCCCCCAATCGTAGTAGATATATAGATGACACATAAATGGAAACTTATACTCAGGAGGATATCATGAAAAGAGTGCCTTATTGTTTCGGGATTTATTGTATGTGTGTAGTATGTGCTATTTTTATCCTGGAATCCTGTAGTGGTGATAAACCCTCTGATCCTGCAAAAGAGAAAGAGGTGGTAAAGACGGAAGGTGAAACGATCAAGGTTACAACTGACGAGGGTACCCTTACTGTAACGGGAGACTCTGAAAAGGGTCAGGTCAATATAAAAACAGATGACGGCGAAACAATTGAAATGTCCTATGGTACTAAGACCATTCCCGAAAATTTCCCCAAGGATGTGCCCGTCTACTCTCCATCACAGATTAGAATGACTCAAGTGGTTGACGAAAATAAAAGTGTTATCAGCCTGACCACAAGCGATGAGATCGCAAAGGTAACCGCATTTTATAAAAAAGAGCTTGCGGAACAGGGGTGGACTATTAAAAATGAAATGACTATGGGGGCCATGTCTCTTATTCAGGCGGTGAAGGAGAATAGAAGCCTGAACCTGACAGTCAATAAGAAAGGTGATGAAACTGCTGTATCTTTGGTTGTAGGAGCAACGGGATAAGCACCCTTTTGCCTGTACTTCCGGTATGCCCCGCGCTTCCTGGGGAGAGCCTTGCCCCTTTGAAGGAAAAAGTAGTGTAGCAGAGAGCCTTCCACCTGTACCCACCACAAATGTTTTGTTTCGAAAATAAACCAAAGACTATCCCCCTCACCCTACCCCTCTCTCCTCGGGAGAGAGGATTGAGGTGAGGGACCATAGGAAGCAGCAGGACTTTCGTGATTCCTTTGTTTCAACCGTACGGATAAAACAATGCAACCCGTTTCACCGGGGATCGTTCACTTTCCATAAATTTTTCATATCATTTACTGTGGGATTTTTTTATAATAGGCAGTGTATAGTTGATCAGGATACAGATCAGAAAAGATTGACGGCTGTAACGTGCCTGCAGGGTGGGAACCTTAAGTGGGCTGAAGTGCTTACAGACATAGTTCCAAGGGAGATATAGATTGGTGGAAGGTGGGGTAACCATATCTAAGAAAGATTTTGCTGATACACTGTATTGCTGGTTGTCAGAGCATTTAGCCAAGCAGGAAGTCAAGGCAATGGCCAAACAGGTTGATTTTAAAATAACCGGTCTGTTCGGAATAACGCTTGACAAAAAATTGTATTCACAATTTTATTCCGAGCTGTTTGCCTTGAACATGTATTTGATCGTGTTTGCCTGTCAGGGAGTCATCGAGGATGTGAGCAAAAAAGATGAGGTCTTAGATATCTTTCACCAGCAGGTTTACGCCCGGAATATTAAAGTCACCGGAACGAGCTATAAGCGCTGGATGAAGGCCATGCAGCTTATCTACGATGATTACAGGAAAGCAATG
This sequence comes from uncultured delta proteobacterium, assembly GCA_963752035.1. Taxonomy (GTDB): domain Bacteria; phylum Desulfobacterota; class WTBG01; order WTBG01; family WTBG01; genus CAVVWZ01. Next base: position 19,519 of record CAVVWZ010000035.1, read on the forward strand.
GAAGAAAAAAGCCTTTTAACACCAGTGCTGCTGGTGTCGGGTGCATTTGAAAAGAATCTTTTTGGAAAACCCAGTATGGATCCCTATGTCAGATTTGAAACTGGTATGCGTATAGGTGGTATAGTACGGCAGTTGTCACAATCGTTACAGGACTACACGATAGAATAGGCTGCCCCCCGGCCGTGAAGGCGGCCAGGGAGCAGAGCACACGGTATTATTCTCCATGATACTTGAAAGAAACGTTAATTCGTGCCCGAAACTGGGCTACTTTGTTGTCTTCAATGGCCATATCAAGCCTCACAACTTCTGCAATTCTCAAATCCTTCAGTGATTTCCCGGCCTTTGCAATGGCAGTTTTACATGCATCTTCCCATGATTCTGGACTTGTTCCAACCAGTTCGATGATTTTATAAATGCTATCACTCATAGTGTGCTCCTCCTTTTGGTAAGAAATAAATGGGTTAAAAGCGCAACTCATATAAGTAGCTTTCTATTACACCTCCTTTCCAGTGAATTTAATTAGTCTGAGCCCACTATAGCTGTAATCACTTTGCTTTGCAAACAGTTTTGGATGTAATGAGTTTGTTTTTATGGCGTTGCTGATGAGCTGCACTGGGGGAAAAGGTATATTACGATACAATAAATAGTGGTTATCTGAAAAAAAATACTACATGTCGTGTTTTTTTGCTTGAATAATGTTATGTGCTCTGCTATAAGTACAAAACTTTCTATCTGCGGCTTGTGGATAACTCTATCAACTACATTGGGAAAAGGAGGCAGTTTAATGAGAATTATTGCAATTGCCAATCAAAAAGGGGGATGCGGTAAGACAACGACAGCGATAAACCTTGCTTCAGCTATGGTTAAGAAGGGACAAAAAATACTTCTGATTGATTGCGATCCTCAGTCCCATGCTACTATGGGGTTGAACGTAAAGCCTTCAGATCTTGAAAACAGCATGTACAATGTGATTACTCCTAAGGAGCATGAGAGTCTGCCCCTGAAGGATGTGGTGGTACCCGTTAAAGAGAATTTTGATCTTGCTCCTTCAAGTGTTATTCTCAGTGCAGTGGAACAGGAACTTTCAGGAGTGGACGGGAGGGAAGACAGGCTTATGCGAGCACTTCAGTCCCTCAACAATTCCTATGATTCCGTCATTATTGATTGCCCTCCCAGCATCGGTCTTTTGTGCTTTAATGCCCTGCGTGCCGCGAAGGAAGTTATTATTCCCATTGACATGAGTCTTTTTTCTCTCCGTGGAGTTACGAAACTACTGGAAATTGTTATCCTGCTTAAGGAAAAGCTTGGTCATACTATTACCTCACGTGCTCTCATCACTATGTATGATCTTAGAACGAAATACTCGAGACGTGTTTTCGATAAAGTAAAGGAGGAATTTGGAGAGGATGTTTTTGAAACAGTAATACGCTATAATGTTCGGCTCCGGGAAACAGTAGATTATGGTTTACCTATCAGTGACTATGATAAGCATGCTATAGGGAGCAAAGACTATGAGAACTTAGCCGAAGAGATCATTGGTTCAGAAACGGGTGCAGGTTTTCGAGAGAAGCCTCTCTCTGAGCAGGCAATCCATGATGTCCTTAGAAAAACAGAGGAGTACATTGATTCGATGCAGAAGTCACCGGAAGACATGGCGTCAACGGTTGACACCGATGAGAGTAACGGTAATTCATTCAGCTCTTCCTATACGAAAATGATCCAGGCTATCGCAGCAAACCCTGCTTCGCCTGCCTCAGAAGATGAGACAGATCAGTAGTACTGGCCCAGCACCGATAAAATAATTTGTGAAGTAAGCAGAAGGCATTCAGACAGGTCCTTCTGCTTTTTTTATCTTTTTCTGTTCCTTTTATCTTCCTTCTGTTGACAATTAGAGATGTTCTATGGTGTAATGAAAAAAGTGTAACCTGAAAAATAATGCGAAGCCGACCGGAGATAGCATGAAGATAGATAGTTTTGTAAAAGTGATGAAAGAGAAGGCAACTCAGGGGCTCCTTGGGATTTCTGATGGTGGAAAGAGCACGGAAAAGACTTACCAGTTTCAGGTGGGAAGTGCTCACATCATAACTGTTAGAGGGGGTATTCTGGAAAAAGCAGTAATCTCCCATCTTATTCTAAAAGGTGTCAGACCACCCGGCGCAGAAAAAGAATCAGATGGAATGGTCTACCAAATGGAGGTGTTCCCGGAAAATCCATACTGTCCCATGGGACACTACAGCACCCAATGGACCATGGGCGAGTCGGCTTTCTATGCCATGAATCTGGATCTTTTTCCTGCAGTGAGGGTGGAAGAAGATCTGGCTGCCATGAAGCGGAATATGGATGGTGTTGCTGAAGAGTTTGGAAAAGACAAAGATACCTTCCGGGAAGGACAGGATATCCAGTACAACATGGAACACTGGACATCTCCTCTTGCCACTAAAACAGGTTGTAAGCTGATGCAGCTCGATGAAGAAAATCTCGAGCTTTTTGTTATTGCCTACCATACCTTTTTCGATACCTACCTGGATATTGTGCAGAAGAGAAAGGATACTCCTTTCAGTGAGGAAGATATAAAGCTCAAACATGAAAGAAATGCCAAGTGGCTTGAGTATCTTACCTTCAAGGATCGTGCCGTTAAGATGGCCCAGGCGTATAATGTTCCCCCGGAGGTGTTAATTAACCTCGGATTTCCACCGTCTGTGAGATTTTAAAGCGTTAGCCGGTTGGCCCGTTTCCCGGTTAGCCCGTTAAGGATTTCTCATTAGAGTGCTGGAGTACTGTGAGCATAGGGCAGAGAGATAAAGAGGGGAAAGCAACAAAGGCACAGAGCACAAAGTTCAAGCACAGAGGCACAGAGGGACAAAGGGACAGAGTTACAAAGGCACAATGAACGTCGAACATCCAACTTCCAACATCGATCGTCGAATAAAAAAGAAATACAAATCATAGATGTGCCCTCGCCCCTCTGGGGAGAGGGATAGGGCGAGGGGGAGATACCATGAAGATTATGGATTTTGTAAGAGAAATGAAGGGAAAAGCTACCAAAGGTCTTTTAGAGATATCTGAAGGTGGGCAATGTGTGGAAAGGACGTATACTTTCAAAATAGGTCACTCTGAAATTACAACTATAAGAGGCGGGGGGATTGAAAAGGCGGCTATCAGCCACCTGACACTTAGCGGTGTAAAGATACCGGGTACCGACGAGGAAGTTGATCCCACGGTTTACCAGATGGAGGTGTACCCTGAAAATCCCTATTGCCCTATGGGACATTTCAATGCTGAGTGGACCCATGGAGATACGGGCCCCTACTATATGAATCTGGATCTTTTCCCCGCGATACGGGTGGAAGAAGATCTTACTGCCATGAAAGAGGTGATGGATACCGTTGCGGATAAGTTTGGTAAAGACAGAACTACCATGCGTGAAGGGCTGGATATACAGTATAATTTGGAGCACTGGTCATCCCCCCTTGCCACAAAGGTGGGATGTAAATTGATGGGACTTGGAGAGGAAGAACTTGATTTCTTTATCACTGCCTACCGTACCTTTTTTGATGCTTACCTGGCTATTCTCAAAAAGAGGAAAGATACGCCCTTCACTGAAAAAGAAATACAATCCAAACATGAACGGAACGGTAAGTGGCTTGAGTATATCGCATTCAAGGATGGCGCCGTTAAGATGGCCCAGACCTATGGTATGCCTGCTGGCATGTTGATTGGTGTCACCTTTCCTCCTTCCGCAGTTTTTTAATAATGCCATAACCACAGAGGGTTAAAGGTGAAAGGAGATAGTTATGGCACGGGTTGATTATAAAAACATGATTCATTTCAGGGAAGAGCTTTTTGATAAACACAAGCTCTTCGACGGTATGGATCTTGTCCCGCTTGAGACCTATGATAACATGGAGACCAAATCCATCCGGGAATTTAAAACCCCTATGATGGAAGGATTCTATCAGCCATTTCTGGTCAAGGGGGATGATAAAATTGAAAAGCTCCTTATAGGTGAACTGCACTACATGAAGAGGGCAATATACGGTTCTCTTGCCATTACGGTGAGCGATGATTATGATCTTCCCCTCTTTACCTGTGAGTTTGACCAGACTGCCCCCCGTGCTACCGTTGCCATAGACTTCATGCCCGCAGTAGATATGAGTGTCCATCAGGAGTATCGTGAAAAGTATTATACACCTCTTGCCGGTCTCTGGAGAAAGTACCGCACTATTGAGGGTCTCACCAGGGACGGCCGCTGTCTTTTGCAGAGGAGATACGGTCATGCACCCTGGGCCCGGGAGACTCTTTCATGTTACCTGCTGGATGGTAAGATTGAAGAAGAGGAGCCGCGACACCAGGTGATAGAAGCGGTTGTGGCCTATGCACAAGTGTGGCTTGACCACTGGAAAAAGGCAGAGCCTGTTGAGGATCCTGCTTATAAACAGAAGATACTCAAGAGAAGGAAGACCATTAAAGAGTATTATTTAGCCCACTCCCCTGGTGGAGAAATGCTCAAAAAACTTTTTGGGGCAGAAAAGAGTCATCTGATTGAAAGTCTGCTCTTTTAAGGAGGTGTCCATGAGTGAACAGGAAGTACAACAGGGATCTCAAAAGAAGTTTGCCGGCCTCACCATTCCGCCAGATTTAAAGGGATCTAACTTTTTCAGCTTGTATCTGTTGACCTTCTTTATTGCCTGCACGACAGTTTTTGCTTCGTTTATTCAGCCCCTCTTTTTGAAGCAGGTTATTAACATCCCCGAAGCTCAGGCAGGTTTTATCAACTCGGGACTTCAGAACGTGAGCCAGGTGATCACCTTACTATTTGTGGGGCTGATCGGCATTCTGTCGGATAGGGTGGGCCGCAGGATCCTTGCGATCTTCGGTTTTATGATTGCAGGTGTCTTCTATATCGTGTTCGGCTATGCACAGGAGATAGCCCTTGCCATGGGAATAACCAGTGTGGGGGGACAGGTTGCTCTCATATATTTCATCAAGCTGATTATTGGCATTGGCTTCATTCTGGTCTATCCCCAGTTTATTACTATGGTAGCAGATTACACCTACGAGCGTGACAGGGGAAAGGGCATGGCATTAAACGGGGTGATGATGAGCCTCGGTTCCTTTATCATTTTTGGTGTCCTGGCCCAAATTGCCGTTAAGGTAGACATCCTGGTGCTCTTTTACGTGATTGGAATCCTTGCCATCATCGGGGCCCTGATTGCACGAACGAGCCTTGTTGATCGCCTGCCCAAAGAGAAGGCAAAGAAACTGGGATACAGAGAAATTTACAAAACGGTTTCAAAGAGTCTTCCCTTAAAAGTAAGTTACGTGACGACGTTTGTAGCACGTGCCGATGTGGTGATCATCGGGACCCTGATCTTTGTCTGGACAGTCTACGTGGCTGAAGATTTCGGCATTGACCCCACTAAGGCGGCAGCAAAAGGGGCCATTGTAATGCTGGTAATGACCTTTGCCTGTTTCCTCTCTTTTCCCATAGTGGGGATTCTGCTGGATCGTATCGGAAGGATACCGGTCCTGATTACAACCCTCCTTATCGGGGGCACCGGTTACTGTTTAATGGCGATAACAGAAAATCCCTTTTCCCCCGTCCTGTATCTTTGTGCCTCTATGATTGGTATCGGCTTTGCGGGTGCGGTTACCGGTTCGAATACCCTGGCCTCTGATGCCTCACCCAAACAGATGCTTGGCAGTATCATGGGGGGGCTCAATACCATGCAGCCAATTGGTGTGCTCATCTTTCTTCAGGTGGGTGGTTACCTCTTTGACAAGGTTGGTTCCTGGGGACCCTTTGCCCTCAAGGGTATCGCTGATCTAATCTGCGGGTTGTGGATCCTGTCTGTGAGGAAACGTCTCACTACACCGGTAAAGGAAGAGAACACCCCTGTTGCTTAAGGCAGTTAAATATATCTTTACCGGCAGGTGCTGAGAAAGCCCCGCCTTGTAGGCGGGGATGAATCAGCACAAAGTAGAAATAATAAAATTTAATTTCCGGGATGCCCCGCGCTGTGCGCGGGGAGCATCACTATTAATCAAAAATATAATGGCGTGGTTATTAAAAACTAAGCCATTATTTACTCACCAAGACTCTATCCCAAAAATACCATACATTGTAGTTTCTATTTTCCCCTTCAAATTTCACATCCCTGTAAATATCCGTCACTCTATCCATTCGCATAAAAATTTAATATTAGCGTTGAGACTGTCGACTTGTGTGAAGCCAGCGGTTTATTTTTTTGTGAATGTTAAACTTTCCCCCTCGATTGGGTTACCACCATATCTAGTTTAGATTAAGAGGCAGGAACTACTGTGAGTCCTGTTCTTTCATTTTTTATTTCAGAAATTTTACTTATACGCTCTCCTATAATGCCGATAAGAACAAATATGCTTTAATAAATAAGTCCTTTCTATGGGTTTAATTCGGGGAGAAGAATGAAATGAAGAAAACATTAGGCCTTTTGTTAGTGTTTATAGGAGTAAGTGCTGGTGTAGACACCTGCTACAGTGAAGACTTCTGGTTGAAGACTTACGGTGAGGAGAATGCAGATAGAACTGCTACTACAATTGCCCAAACTCCAGATGGAGGATATATCCTTGCAGGCTATCATCTGTTCAAAAATGTAAGTAATAGTGGCAAACTATTTATACTTAAACTCAATAACTTCGGAAATATTGTTTGGCAAAAACTATTTATAGATTTTAAAGCATCCGTATACACCTTTATTCAAAATACAGACAATGGATATGTTTTAACTGGTGCAGGGAGTGGCGTTTCACTTCTCAACCTTGATAGAAACGGCAACGTTATATGGCACAAAACATATGGATCATATGGATTTACTTCAGAACGAGGACATTTTGTACAACAAACAGAAGATGGTGGGTATATTTTGGCGGGGGAATATGGAAATGATATTGGTTTGTTTAAACTTAATAGCACTGGAGATGTTGTTTGGCAAAAGAATTATGGGGGATTTTATGAGGATACAATTCCTTTTTTACATCAAACCACAGATGGAGGATATATCGTAGTGGGTGTGACGAACTCCTTTGGGGGTGTAGGGCGGCCTGATTATTGGCTTTTAAAGCTTGACTCAGATGGCAATATTTCCTGGCAAAACGTTTTTGGGGGAAGTGCAAGTGACTGGCCATCCTGTGTAAGGCAAACCATTGATGGTGGGTATATTGTAGTTGGAAGCACTAAATCTTATGCTACGTGTTGTCACGAGGATATTTGGTTGCTTAAACTTGATAGTAATGGGAATGTTTCTTGGCAGAAAACCTACGGGGGTAGATATTTTGATTTTGCCCAGTCAATCTTTCAAACTCCGGATGGGGGTTATCTTGTTTTTGGAAATACGGATTCATTCGGTGACGGTGTTACTAACATATATAGAGGTGACATTTGGGTGCTAAGACTTGATGGTTTGGGAAATATTATTTGGCAAAAAAAATATGGTATGGATGGTAGGGAAGAGGGTTATTCCGTCAAACAAACCATAGATGATGGATATGTTGTAGCAGGCTCTTTTTACCCCACTCCTGGTGGAGAAAAAGATGCCCTCGTACTGAAATTTGATAGTGATTGGGTGATAAACGGAGAACTTCCAGATCCTTACTGCGATATTATGACAGCAACTGATGCAATTGTAACAGAACCGACTGATTTAGGAGAAAATACAGATGCTGTTATTGAATCATCTACTATTAACGTTATTGAGACTCCTGTTATGTCAGAAGATTCATTGGTAGGAGTTTCACGACTATGCTGTTATGATACCGATGATTTAGATGAAGATGGAATTGGGAATGCGTGCGATGAGTGTCCATATGATACGGATAACGATGTTGATGCTGATGATTTTTGTGCTGATTTTGATAACTGCCCAAATGATAATAACCCTTATCAGGAAGATTATGATGAAGATGGCAGGGGAGATATTTGCGACAATTGTCTGAATACCTCCAACGTGAACCAAGAAGATACTTTTCCCCCTCAAGGTAATGACATAGGAGATGCTTGTGATTGCGAGTCAGACTTTGACTGTGATGGAGATGTGGATGGGTCAGATGCTACAACCTTCAAATTGTATTTTGGCAGAAACCCACTGTTTTATCCCTGTGATGAGATTAATCCTTGTCGTGGAGATTTTGATTGTGATCAGGATTGTGATGGCACGGATGCTTCATTATTCAAATCAGATTTTGGCCGTAGCGAGTTCAACAACGCCTGTCCTGCGTGTGTAGTAGGGAATTGGTGTGGTTATTAGTGAATGAAGACAATGGTACATGTCAATATTCAGTGTCGGTAAATAATAAAGGGGACAACATGATTAACTTTAGACTGTTTTTAAGTGTGATTGTTATAGAATTGATTCTTTTGGGGACGGTATCTGCTACAGAGGTGTACAAGTGGGTAGATGAAAATGGAGCAATTCATTTTCAGGCATCTCCACCACAGAATACAGAACAGCCGGTAACTATTAAACGGCTTCCGACTTATGAAGATAATTATCAGAATTCCAAACGTATAGAGTCAGGAGAAAACAGGGGTAATGTTGATTCAAATGATCAGACTACTACCAGGGAAACGTCTAGAGAACCAGAAGTTGAGCTGTACGTTACCAGTTGGTGTCCTTATTGTAAAAAGGCAAGTGATTTCTTCCGCTCACGGGGGATTCCTTTTACTGAATATGATATAGAAAAAGATAAAAGTGCAGCCCGCCGTAAAAAACGACTCACCAAGGAAACTGGAGTACCATTTGCTGTTATCGATGGGAAGACAATACAAGGGTTTAAAAGAGCTGCTTACGAACGTGCGCTGGGAGAAGGCTGACAGGGTTTTAAATATAAGAATGTAATTATAGAAAGCAGGTGCTTTATTCAAATCCAGTTGCGAAAATCCACTCAAATCCATAATGACCGGGCTTAGTAACAATTCTCATCCTCGTTTTATCCGGTTTAGCCCGTCCATATTCACTTGAAGATACACGAAGTGTTTCACTATACTTATTTTCCCTCCATGATTTTAATACCACATGGTAGTTCTTCCCATTTTTAGTTGAGGTTGTGTACTTCTCCATAACAACCGCGATATATGGAGTTGCCGCCGATTTATCTAACCATCCATTGAGAAATGTCCCCAATCCCATACCCGCACCGGGGAATGCAACCAGTGATAATATTAGGATAATGATCAACTCCCTGTGTGAAGTAGAACGTCCTTTTATAAGTTTTACTGCAACAATGAGAAAGAACAGAAAAGAAGGCAGGCTGTACTTGAGGGTTGTCAAAAACAGTGCCCATTTGTCGAGTGGAGTATAATTAAATAATCCGATCAAGAAAGTCGGTATTCCTACAATGTATAATAATACAGGTATGGTAAAAGCCATTGTCCTTTTTGCCTTCCATCCCTTATTGACCTGGTCAATGTCTTCACCCGGATGTTCATTAATGTTTTGTGCAAGCAGGCTGAGGGAGGAAACAACTTTTTGTATCACAGTTTCGTCGATAGGCTTTTTGAATTGCACAGGTGAACAAACAGCAGCCATGATTTTACCATCATGTTCAACCTTGGTAAATCCATGATCGAGAATGCTATCAACCTCACGGCACTTCTCAGCACTCATAAAATACGTTTTGGTAAAATCGACCGCATCAGTATCGATAAAGAATTTGCTGTCGAAATTCTTATCCCCGGTCTGAATTTCTCTGGTAATACCCAGGGATTTGAAAAACCGGTCAAAACCAGTTTCCCTGCCAATGCAAAAGAATCCTGATGAAGAACACTCAATTTTTATCTTATAAGAAGATGGAACATTTTTACCTCCGGGGGTGAAGAGCTGATAATATTCAGTCCCATTGCAGGTGTCTGTAATTTCCTTGCCCGGGGTGATACCGCCGGGAAGATTTTTATTTACCCGTAACAATCCACCCTGCTTCATTCGAACGCGACGAATGATAATAAATGCAAATAACGTGGAGGTGCAAAATGCCAATGCCATGACTATAATCATAATGGTTGTATACTGATCTTCCATATTCCCCATTTTCTCCTGACAGCCTATTTGAAGCTACTCATCGGTATTTTAGTTGGATTTATTAGACAAAAGTAACCCCGCTTCGAAAAGGGGACGTTGGTTCCGACAACAACTTGTTTGTATTACCTTCCATTATTGGCCCTAAAAAACAGGCAGTTAATTGAATGCATGATAATTAACTGCCTGTTTTTATGATGATTTTATGTAAGGTTGTGTTTCATTCCTTTTCGTATATTGTTCTTAGAGCAAATGTCTCCTTTTTCTCAATTAACTTTCTGTTTTATAAAAACATTTATTAAAAATGTAATTCATCTTCTTGCGTAAGTTGTTTTCGGAACCAACGTCCCCTTTTTCTGTTACTAGCTGAATTTTATAAGTAATAAAACGATTTTTGTAGTATAACTATAGGGAAATGCTGTGTCTGGAAGGAAATTTTTTATTTCAATAACTGCGATTTTGCCGTCGAAAAAGACGATATTGGGCCTAAAAACAGTGGTTTTAGAGACGTTAATCTATATATTTCAATGGGATAGCGTGGCCCGACCCCAATAAGGAGGATGTTATGGCACCAATCTATGGGAATGATTTTGCTTTTGTCTATAATGACAAATGGGCATACTGGGGTGAAAAGATGTGGCCTTTCCTTCGGAAGGTGGTAAAGAAAAAAGCACCTCAGGCTTCCACGCTGGCTTGATTTGTGTTGTGGAGCAGGTTCTTTGTTGAAGTTTGTATGTGAGGAGGGGTATTCAGCAGTCGGGGTGGATTCATCTAACCATCAAATTACTTATGCAAAACAAAATGCACCGGATGCAAAAATTTTTCGGGGGGATATCCGTAAACTATCCTTGCCGCAGACGTTTGATGTTATTACCTGCATGTTTGACAGTTTGAATTATCTCACATTAAAACAGGACTTAGGGAAAGTGTTTCAAAAGGTTCAGTTACACATAAAGCAGAATGGATTGTTCGCATTTGACATGAACACATTCCATGGGCTGCAGGACCAGTGGTGCATGACTACAGCAACCCATGATGAACATTCTACCGTTATAGTTGAGACGTCTTTTAATGCCAAGCGTGCTTTAGGTTCCTGCTTAATAACCGGATTTTTAAAGGATGGAAAAGGCTACCGAAGATTTCAGGAGGAACATATCGAACGGGGTTACAAGGTTTATGAGATTGAAGATCTGTTACGAAAGGCGGGGTTTACTTTCAAGAAGTATGATGGCAGTACGTTGTCAACTCCTAAAAGGCGTTCAGCAAAACTCCTGTATCTCTGTCACAAAAAGGATAAGTAAGGATTGAAGTGAGGATATTTTTTCATCATGTATTCTGCCTCGTACCATACTTTATCAGCTGATTTCTACCGTTCAAAAAGAGATTTATAGTATCTCTCCCTTTTTTCATGAAAAAAGGTGATTAATGCCGCCAAATGCATGAACACCCCCTTCAGTAAAAAACAACATTAAAAACAAGTATTTATAACTTGACAGGGACTGTGAAACCCGTTATACTTTTCGGAATTGTTTTCAAATAAAGAAATCAATAATGAGAGGAGGTGATAGGTAAAGGAAAGTTTCCCAGGAAAACGTTTTTTAACACTACTTAAAAAAGGAGTTTAAAAACTATGAAGAAAATATGTTTAGTCCGCTATCTCATTATTCTCATTGTGGGAATTTCATTATGTCTGCCAAATTTTGTTGATGCCTTTTCCAGCCAGGGTTCAACCTGTCCGTATAAAAATAGAATGCTCACCAGGGTTTTTGATCTGACCGATGAACAAATTGCAGCATTAGAGGAACTGAAAGAAACAACCAGGGATGAGATTAAGCTGCTGGCTGAAGACATGAAGGAACTGGGCATACTGATGCCGGAAATTTTGTTGGCTGAAGAAATCGATGTAGAAGATGCTTCAAGCAAGCTTGATGAGATTGTTGATCTGCAATGTGAGATTTCATCTATTGAAGCTTTTGCCGGCCTGGAGGGTTTTCAGATTGTAACTTCAGAGAAACGGTTTTTAACCTCGGAGCAAAGACAGGGTATTGTGTCATTTGCCGAAAATGCTCTTGATTTATTTCAGTATATTTCTGATTACCCCGGATGGGATAAAATCAAAGATGACTATGAAGAGTACATAAAACCAATTATAGATGATATGCATCCGGATGACATTTCAAGAAGACCGGGTTTGGACCTTACCGATGAGCAGATTGAAGCATTTGAGCAGTTGGGAGATGATACGGAAGCTGCAATCGATCCACTTGAGGAACAAAAGATGGAATTGGGTGTGGATTTGCTTGCAATACTGATGGCGGACGACCCGGTGATAGCAGATGCTGAAGAAATGTTGGGGCTAATCCTTGCATTTGATTGCCAGATTTCAGGCCTTGCTGCTGATGCAATACTAGCGGGAGTTCAGATTCTCACCCCGGAGCAAAGGCAGACTATTCTGGAAAAAATTGATAGCCGGCAGAACCCTCGAAGAAGATGGGGAAACTGGGGTTGGTCTGGAAAATAACAGAAGAGTTACAATACATTTCCTTGTTAACAAGGTGCAACAATGTGTGAGCCCCTCAGTCAACTTTACTGGGGGGCTCTTACTGTTTCACT
>CAVVWZ010000036.1:0-35827 GCA_963752035.1 uncultured delta proteobacterium
TCCACGTTGATGACAAATGTATTGCCGACAGCAGAGGTCACCGTATAGCCCGCAGTCCCCGTCACATCGACGCCATCCAGAAGGATCTGGATGCTGCCCGTGTCGAGGGTCAAATTGGCATCAAGTGTGTCAGTAAGCTCCAGATCGAATGCGGGCGCGTCAAACGTCCCGGCGACATTCTGAATATCCAGCGAATATGACACCGTCCCACCCGCCTGCACGGTTTCCGGCGTCGCGTCCTTTCCCATCGTCAGGCTGGGCTCGATCACCCGCTGGCCAAGGAAATCCTGTACGCGACCACCATCCCAGTCGAGGCGCGCCCGGTTGACGAGGTTGTCGCCCGCAACCGCTCCCAGGGCATCAGGCGCTCTTGCGTCCACGCGGATCTGAATGGTGTCGTTCAATTCGTCGTTGTCCGATGGCACCGTGAGCGTGCCGAAGTCGAACGTGACCGACGACCCTCCGGATGCAACCACTGTCGATCCGAGGGTCAGTCCGTTGCTGCTTGTGATCGAGGGGTCGAAGCTGATGATTTCGGCACCCGTCGGCTGCACGCCAGCCCACCCGCTATCACGACGTCGGTAAAGACCGCGTCGTCGATGACGCCTTCGGTCAGATCAATCGTGATGACATAGGGAAGATTTTCGCCAACGATCGTCTGACTCCCTGCACCCTCGTCAAATTCCTGAAAAGCCAGCACCTTGTCGATGGCCGGATCTTCGATGGTGGCGGTGGCATCATCCTCGAGCCCGCCGGGCGGCACCCGGTTGACCGGCACGTTTCCGGCATCGCCTTCGAAAGCGTTGTACTCGGCCACTGCGGCGGTGTTGGTCAGAGCTTCGCGTGCGCTGACGGCATCTGCAACGACCAGATCATAGGTGATGACGATGACGTTGTCCCCGGCCGTCGGGTCATAGGCCGAGATCGCACCTTCGATCGCGCCATCTGTCAGGGTCAAGCCGCCCGGCGTGAAAATATCGGCGTCAACCGCAGGCGGATCATAGGCCACCGGATTACCCGCACCGTCGGTGATCGTCAGGTTCAGTCCGGCACCGCCCGACGGAATTTCGAACCCGGCGGGCAAGGTGCTCGGTTACGATGACGTTGAACGCGCCGTTCGGGGCCCGTCCGGTATTTTCGATGACAATTGCGAAGCTGACGAGATCGCCCGCATCCACGTTTTCGATGTTTCTGCATCAATCGGTGTCGCATCAAGCGCATCCGAGCTGATCGGGTCCCCGAAACGTGTGCCAGCCGTGCCGGGATCGGTGAGCAACAGGACCGGCTGGCGCATCGAGCGCCGTGTCTCCATCGGGCGAGGTAAACGCGATGACACCTTTGGTAATCTCAAGCACTGGTTCGGAATATTCGAACTGTGCGATGGCCGTGGTGTCGATTGTATTGCCGAAACTGTCCGTCTCGAACGCGGTCGCCTGGTTGGTGAGCAACAGGTCGGGCGAGAACACCGCATCTACCACCGTCACAGTGAACATGACCTCGACCTGGACAGGCTGGCGCGGATCAACTTCGAGATCGGAGAAATCGAAGGTGACACCATTGTTCGGCGCGTCGATGCTCAATACCGGTGTGCCGCCGCCGTTGGAAAGAAACGTGTCGCCCGGACCGAATTGTGCTTCGCCCGCTGCGGGCGGGGTCGCATTGCTGACCGCGTTGAAAGTCGTCACCTCGGTCGCGTCGAATACATTCTGCGGCAGGTTGTCGACAAGGTTGAGGTCTTCGAATGCGCCCAGCGGAGCGTCGTAGATCACGAGAAACGTCACCGTGTCACCCGCCGCGATGGGCAGGTCCGGGTCATAGCTGGCATCGCCGTTGACGGCATAGACTTCCTTCGAGCGGATCGCGCCGACCGCCAGTTCAACTTCGCTTGCCGACACCTCGTCCTCGGTGCCGATGACTGTTCCAGGGCTAGCATTGTCGCGCACAGTGCCGGAAACCGTCACGTTGTTTGAAAGAACATCACCCTGGCTAAGTTGCGGCGTCCGACGGCGCCGGGGTCACTGTAAAAATCTGCCGGCCTGATAAGTGATCGTTACCGTGGTCTGGTTGCCGGAGGACGACCCATCGCCCGCAATGTCGCCGGTCAGCAAACCGTCCCCGCCGATCGCGGCGCTCACGTCCCATGTGTTGGTTGTCTCGCCGGTGCCACCGTCGAAAACCGACGTCTCGAAAGGATCGAGCGAGATAGGCCCGCCTGACCCTGCTTCCTCCGAGAACGACAGTTCCGCCGTGCCTTCCAGGTAATCCCAGCCGTTTCCGAGAATGTCCGTGACCAGAAGGTCGCCGAAGGTAAAGTCGTCGGATACCTGCACCTGAAGCGTGAATTCATAGATGTCATCCGGTGTCGGACCGGCAGCCTGAGCATCACTCAGAACGGCATTCGACTTCTGGATGGCGATGGACCGCGCCTGAATGATGTCGGTGTCGCTGTCGGATACGCTCACGATGTCATCGCGGCCATCGAGCGGATCCCAGGTCGCGGTGCCGGTGACCGTGTTCGTGACCGGCACCTCGTCCCCCGTCGCCGGGTCGATCACCGGATCGGCAGACAAGGCAGGGTCGTCGTTCACGTAGAAGTCGAAGGTTACAGTGACGGGCCCCGATATCGACGCGAAGTCGATCACGATTTCATTGTCGGGCGGGGTGGCAAGCGTGTTGACCGGTGGTTCGGAAACGACCGTACCAGAAGCGCCGGTGATCGTAAGGCCGCCAAGATAGACGATCTCGGGCGGCAGTGTGTCCGACAACGTGAAATCGGTCAGGGTCTGACCGTCGGCGACGTTGACTTGCAGCGAATATTCGTACGGGTAGCTCGGGCCCGAAACAGCGTCCGCCTCGGGTACATTGTTGGACTTCGTGACCGTGAAAAGGTCCTGATTGATGCTCGCAGTCGTCGGAGTGCCGCGGATCGGGGCATCGTCGCCGGGGTTGTCCAGAGGGTCTTCGCCAAGAGCAAAACCGCCGATTACGGTGATGTCCTGCGCAACGTCCAAGTCCGCCAGAGGCGAGAAATCCAGCACCACATTGATGTCGATCGCCGGGTTGCCGGGCGAGAACGATCCATAGGGCAATTCCAGAACCACGAGTTGACCACCCGGCTGGCCCGTGACGACGATCGGGTCTCCAAGGCTGTCCACCGCGAATGGATGCACGGTCTCGCCCGAACCATCGAAAACCAGAACCGTGGTTTCAATCGGCGCGCCCAAGAAAGAGGCGCTGTCGAAGGTCACACCGTCATCCACATCCGCGCCCGCAGGCAGCAGCAAGTCCACGTAGGGAACATATCCGGTATCGGTCCCGGTATTGTCGAATGTCAGCGTGATGGGAACGTTCTGCGCCCCGAGGCTCACCGATGCCGGTGCATCGAAATCCACATCCGGCACACCGTCGAGAACGATGCGGTCTTCCAGAAGCTCGAAATGTGGGGCCTTGTCGAAAGACCGTCCGCCATCAGCCGCCATGCAAACTCTCCCGGTCCGACCTACTGTTGCGACAACTGATAAGTGGGTTCACCACGGGTATCCGCGGCGATATTCGTTTTCAGACCCCAGCGATCCAGCAGGACACCCCGCGCGGGCAAGGTTGGCGGCCGCAATCTCGCGTGTCGCACGCGCCGTCGCCACTGCCTGTTCGAGCTGTTGCACCTGTTCGTATCCTGACAAAAGGGCAGAAAGAAGACCGATACCGCCTTCGCTGGCCCCACCATCGCTCCAGCGACGGTCGACCGTTCGCAGTGATGATTGCGCCGCGGCCAGCGATTTTCGCTGCGCGATCAGGTCATTGCAGGCCACGACATATTCGTTGGCCGATACATCGACTTCCAGCAGGATCGTTTGGATGACAGACAGGACCTGACGTTCTTGCTGAACAGTTTCCAGGCGGCGGCGTTTGTAGCGGGCGTCTCGTTCGTCAAACCCCAGGGGCACCGAGAATTTGAGACCGACAAGGTGGCCGGAACCATTGGTTTTGTCACGGAAGCTTCCGAAGGACTGCGCCCGTCCGCGCCACCGTCGGCAGACAGTTCAAGTATCAGGTCAAGTTCCGGCAGGCTGTCGATGGCCGCCATTCCCTCGCGCAGCAAGGCCGCCTGGTACTGGAAGATCGCTTGCTGCAATTCCGGACGATTCGGAAGATGTCCTCAATCGTATCCTTGGTTTGGAGGATCCTCAAAGCCCCATTGGGAGCAGACGTCGGAACGATTTCGATGTTCGCCGGACCAAAGCGCTTGTCCCCACCAGAGCGGCGAGCCGAATTCGGCGTTGTCCAGTGCGGCATGCGCACGCACGCGGTCGGCCTGCCATTGTTCGGCCAGCGACCGCGCGCGCGTGACAAGAACCGTATCGGCATCAATGCCGCTTCTGCCGGAGATTTGGCCCGCCAGTGTCGCGCCATGCCCCGCCAGGTGCGTTTTTTGGATGTAGACAGCGCGCGCCACGTAGAGGTTCCAGTATGCGCGTTCGACTTCCATCAGATGGGATTCAGCCTGACGGCGGAATTCTTCGATCGCGATTTGCGTGTCCATGTTGGCGATACGGCGTGGCGCGTCATTGTGGCTGTGCTCCGAGCCGCGAAGGATCGGTTGCACCAATGAGATAGACGTGCGTGCCTCGGTCTGTTCACCCGGGATGTACGAGACACGGTTCGTGTCGGTCATGGTGAAGCGCTGCGAGATCGAAATCTCACCACCTGTCAGCAAGCTACTTCGCACCCCAAATTCCACTTCGTCTTCGTTGGTGATAGACCGCGCAGCACCGGCGGAAATGGCAGGGCTCGTCGCCCGCTCGTTCTCACGTGACGTGCTGGCCTCGGCAAAGAACTCGGGGACGAAACGGCCTTTGGCTTCGGCGATCGCCGTTCCACGGATTGCGGGAAGGTCGCCGAAGGAGCGGATCTGGTTCGAGTTCTTGATGGTGGAATGAACCGTCTCCGGCAAGGACACGGATCGGCCTCGCTGTCCCGGCAACAGGTCGGCGCCGTGAACGCTGCGCGACCACCATTCCGCGGCGGTTGAGGACGACGTGATCCCCGCAACCTTCCGGACACGCTCGAGCGACGTGCCGAGCCCGCGCTCCTTGGCCTCGATAAGGGCATATCGCCCGAGAGCACGGCGCAGATAGGTCGACCGCACGGCCGGGTCGCGAAAACGCTTGTATGTGATCGTGTCCACCGGCCATCGCGAAAGGTCATCGCTCGAGACGTCGAACTCGTCCACCCGTCGGCGTGCATCCGCCGAGCTCAGGAACGTCCCATCCGCGTTGGCTTGCCGCTCTTCGACGAGGCTTGGCCAAAAGCCCCGCTCCCTCGGAACACCGCGTTCGTCGGTTTCGATCGTCGGGTCCCCGCATCCCGAAAGAATCACTGCTGCTAGTGCCAACGACATCGTACGATACATTATATGCGCCTGCCTCTGTGATTTTTCCTTTGCATTGCTATTCACATCTATCGGATACATTCTGCGCTGCGAAAGGGGAATTCCCCCTTGCTGCAGCCGGGATCTGCTACCTATCGATAAATCCGTTGCTGATCGGAGACAGAGGGGCGGAAAATGCGGGCAACTTCACGGATCTTGGGGTCATCTCTGTTGGCGCTCGTTCTTTCCAGTGGATCGCTGGCTGCACAGGCCGATGATATCGCACGGGTTTTCCGGTCGATAGAAGTGACCGGCAACGACCGGTTCCGCGACAACGATATTCGCGCAACGGCTGATCTTCGTCCGGGCGAACCCTACACCGAAGGCGATATCCTGGCGGCGGTAGAGGCGCTTCAATTCACCGGCGAGTTCCGCAGCGTCAGGATCTTCTCGCGAGGCGATGTGCTGACGATTGTCGTCGATGAAGAACCCCAATTCTCCGGCGCTCTGACATTCGGACTGGGGTACGACACCGATACGGGCGCGTTTGGCACGGTTGGCGTCGAGCTTGCCGATATCTGGGGCGGTCGTGACCTTGAAGCCGGTCTCACGCTGTCCGAAGAGGTCATACGCGGCTCCGCCGATCTTTCCGGCGACGCTTTCTGGCCCGGTGATCGCGGCGGTGGCCTGCGCGGCGGCTTCGCACGGTTCGACTACGACAACACCCTGTTCGACTTTGGCACTTGCCGACATTTCGCCTTACGTGACCTTTGGCGCTGGTGAAAACGGCTTTGACGGTGAGGTTCGGGTCACGGCGCTCTGGACCGAGATCAGTTCGGTCGATCCCGGCGCGTCGCCCATCATCCAGACCGAAGCGGGCGATCGGTTTGTCGCAGGGCCGGGGGTAAGCCTGAGATGGCAGGACACCGACCAGCAAAGATGGGCGGCAGGCATCGATGTCGATCTCTATGGCGGCGACACGCAGTTCGTCGACGCGTCGCTGGGATTTACCCTGAACCTTCCGTTGATGGCCTCGACAAAGCTGCGCTCGTCGGGACGGATCGGTGCAATCTCGGGGCTGAGCGACGGCACGTCGACGGTGGCTCGGCGGACGCTCGGCGGTTCCTCGATGCGCGGCTTTGCGCGCGGCGGTCTCACACCCGTCGACTTTTGCGTCGGCTGCGGCGCCGGCGGTGAAGATGTTATCACCGACCTCGGCGGTGAGAGATACACGGTCCTGCAGAACGACCTATTGTTCACCGGTCTTGCCGAGCGACTGCCGTTTACGCCCGGCCTTTACTTCGACATCGGCTCGGTCTGGGACGTCAACAGCCCGACGGCGCCGTCTGGCACGCTGTTCGACAATCAGGTCTGGCGCACCTCTTTCGGTCTTGCGCTGACAGCGGAGACGCCACTGGGAGACTTCTCGGCCAGCTATGCCATCGAGACAGATGCCGAAGACTTCGACGACACCGAGAAGTTCGGCCTTTCATTCAGCACGCGGTTTTGAAGAAGGGGTGGGATGCCGGGATTGATTGTCATCGCAGACAAATCCCCACAAACGTTGCTTGCACGCAATTTCGTTGTCTCTGCAGGCTTTCCATTGGCGCACAGAAGTTCGTTCTACCCATTTACTGAAGCGATTGGTCCAAATTGGCTTTCTGAACGACTCCAATGACCGCTTTGCGATTTTCACCGCGCCGCGGCGATCTGTTTTCTGCATTCGCGCACAATTGCTGCGTCAGCAATAGCCGCGACTGCTCAAGTCCGGTTTGTCCGCAACTCGGACTTACGCTGGGGCAGGTCAGCACTTTTATCGGATACTTCCAAAGTCTATCCCATTTCCGGTCACAGAATAGACGTCTTTGTTTTAGAAAATCATCGATGAACTCTGCAAGAGTCCGAGAAGAAAAGGCGAGCGCTTTTCTTTCTCATGGACCGTGAACACAAGACGGTGAGACTTAATTGGCCTTTGATCGCCCTTCATATTCGGCCATTAAATCGTCCAAACCCAAAGATGATCTTGATCGCCTATCCGATCGGGTTTCCCTATCTGGCAACGAAGGCGAGCTGGGCAATCAGCGGTCAGGGCGAGGAACTGTGGCGCTGAGGGACCTCCTCCGCAACCTTGACCCTTATCAAGAGCCAGGTGTCTGGGTCTACTCAAAGTCCAACCGGGATGCCCTTGCCAGCTGGTACTGTGGTCACGGTAATGGAGAACGAAGGCCAGACCGTTGTGCTGGCGGAAGATGACGCAAGGAACGCTGGGCTGGAACCGTTGTTCAGAGCAGCATGGATCACACTCCGCGTTCATTCCGCTCTAGAGGCTGTTGGGCTGGTGGCACAGGTTTCATCCCGGCTTGCTGATGCTGGTATCTCCTGCAACATTATCGCTGGAGCGCGCCACGATCACATTCTAGTGCCTTACGAGCTTGCGGAGGATGCCCTAAACGTCCTTCGCAACTTGCAGCTACAGCAGTAACCCGACTTCTCACTCAAGCTAAATTTGATCTCTGCTCTGAAACGAGAGAGCGGCAAAAACAATCGGTGAGGCGATTGCCGATGGAGAAGGGTCTTTCTTGGCCATGATAATTCATGCCAGCGCTCAAAATTCGCCATATTTAAGCACAATAAGTAAGTCTAATTTGCGAACATGATCGATGTATCGATGTGCTGGCAAAAAATAGTAGGATTGCCGTGTACAAACGGGCCATCTGGGTGAGCCTTCGATCGAACGTGGTTAATCGTGTGAATGGCGGTTGGAGAAAAAAGTTCCCGGCACAGCCTCAACGAAACCTGCCCCTGAGAAAAATACTGCTGGTCGTTATTGTCCTGGTCGTAGTATTTAACATCTGGCTCTTAATGCGAACCCCGGAGACAACGAATGACACCCCTTTGAACAACACCCCCGAAACACAATCTACCCCTCCCGAACAACAACCGCCTGTTAAGCAGCAAGAGGTATTAATCGAGCAAAATGAAGGCCCGTCTGCTCCCGAAGAGGAGATAATTGCTATCGTTACAGATGAAAAACTCCCCGTTGACAAAAATGAAATCGTAGCCCCTAAAGATGAGCAGCCTGCTGTACCTGAAGAGGAAAAAATTACTATCCCTGCAGAGAGAGTCCCGGAGGATAGTGAGCAGGAGCGAGCTGTAATCCCCTCTGAAGAGATGGCCTTACGCGTGGTTGCCTCTGAGCGGGTGTGGATGAGGATACAGCTCGATCAGAAAAAGCCCTATGAAACCCTCTTGAGAGCAGGAGAGTCGTATACCGTTAAGGCACAAACTAAGTTTACCATTAGAATTGGTAATGCCGGGGGTGTAGAACTTTTCTTTAATGAAAAACCGCTGGGCAATCCAGGGAAACCGGGTGAAGTTGTAGATCTGACCTTACCCGAATAAATCTGTAGAGGGGTCAGGCCTGACCCCCAGTCGAACGGAGGTATAAAGTGAATTTAATCGTTGTGGGGTCAGTTGCCCTCGATTCAGTTGAAACCCCCCATGGTAAAGTTGACAATGCACTCGGTGGTTCTGCTGTCTATTTCTCGGTTTCAGCAAGCTACTTTACCAAAGTAGGTATAGTTGCTGTCATCGGTCAGGATTTTCCAGAAGAACACCTTGCCTTTCTACAAAGTAAATCTGTTGACGTGGGAGGCTTAACACGGGAATCAGGATTAACCTTCCACTGGAAGGGTAAGTACAGTGGCGATTTGAATGAGGCTGAAACTCTCGACACCCAACTCAACGTCTTTGAAACATTCCGTCCACACATCCCCCCTGAATACTGTGAGGCCCCTTTTGTCTTCCTTGCAAACATAGATCCTGAATTGCAGCTCACGGTGCTTGAGCAGGTAAAACATCCAAAGCTCACCATCTTAGATACTATGAATTTCTGGATAGAGGGTAAAATCGATCAGCTCAAGGAAACTATCAAACGCGTGGACATCCTCATTATTAATGAAGGCGAGGCCCGGCTTTTGTCCCAGGAATCTAATCTGATAAAGGCCTACCAGAAGATTTCCTCCCATGGTCCAAAAACCGTCGTAGTAAAACAGGGAAGTTACGGTGCCCTGCTTTTCACTCCGTCATCAATCTTCTCTGCACCAGCCTACCCTCTCCAGAACGTTTCAGATCCTACAGGGGCAGGAGACTGCTTTGCCGGTGGTTTTACCGGTTATCTTGCCAAGGTCAACAGCGTCACTGAGAGTGATCTGCGCAAAGCCGTTATCTATGGTAGCGTCATGGCTTCTTTTAACGTCGAAGATTTTAGCTTAGGGAGGCTCAAAACGCTTACTGCTGATGAAGTTGAAGAACGGTTTTCATCATTTAAAAAACTAACGCAGTTTTGAGAGTGCTTCACCCATAACATTCCCCACACGAAGAAGAATGGGCCCAGCTAAGGTAATTACCCTTATTACCGATTTCGGCGATGCAGGCGGTTATGCCGGTATAATGAAGGGTGTCATACTATCCATCAATCCCCAGTGTCAGATTATAGATATCACCCACCATATTCCCCCCCAGGATAGAGAAGAAGCCGCTTATGTCCTGCAGAGTGTCCATCCTTTTTTTCCTTCAGGCAGTATCCACCTGGTAGTCGTGGATCCCGGTGTAGGAAGCAACAGAAAGCCGATTATAGTTGAGTCAGCTCAGAACTGGTTTGTCGGCCCGGACAATGGAGTTTTCAGTTTTATTTATTTAAAGAATCAGCAGAAAAAGGTTTGGGAAATCACTAACCAAGAGTATTGTCTCTCTCAGGTGAGTTCAACCTTCCATGGGAGAGATCTCTTTGCCCCCATTGCGGCCCATCTCAGTTTGGGGGTCAGCCCCCATGTGCTGGGAAAAAAGTTAGAACACTATGTTCAGCTGGAAGGACTGGAGCCAGAGATAAGGGAGGATGTGTTAAAGGGCAGGGTTGTCTGTATAGATCACTTTGGTAATCTGGTAAGTAATATTTCCCGGCAGTTCTTCACCAGGACAGTAGGAGAAAAACCCTTCAGGATCAGGGTAGGAGGGCAGGTGATCAACGAGATTTCCGACACATACGCTGATGTGGGAGATAGGGAGGTTATTGCACTTTTTGGGAGTTCCGGGCAACTTGAAATAGCCGTGCGGAACGGAAACTGTCAGAGGCTCTTACAGGTGACCAAAGGATCCGAAGTCTCCGTTCACGTCCTGCCATAGCATACCAGACTTACTCACTGGGTTGTGCTTGCGTATTCTCTGTTATTTCCTTTAAGGTTTCTTGGTAAATTTCTACTTTAGTCCTTGCTTTCAAATCTTTAAGCAAGTCCTGAATAGCTTCATTTCTCTTTTTCTGTGTTAATTTATTGTTGATTTTTTTTCGTGACTCCTCCAGTGTTTTTGTCGTTCCCTCTTTTCTATCAAGCAGCTTAATTATGTGATACCCCTTTTCCGTGAGGACAATTTCACTCACCTCATCCTTCTTGAGGCTAAAGGCAATCTCTTCAAGCTCCGCATTTTTTGACCCCTTTGGAAAAAAGCCCATGACCCCTCCCCGCTTCTTGGTTGCAGTATCATCTGAGTACTGCTGTGCGAGTTCAGCAAAATTTTCCCCTGCCTTTACTTTGTAGAGAATTTGTTCAGCCTGTTTCTTTTTCTCCGCCTTCACATCTTCCCCCGCATCACTAGCAACTGCAATCAGGATGTGGCTCACTTTTATCTTTTCCGAGACCAGGAATTCATCTTTATTGTTGTTGTAATACGCCTCAACCTCCTTATCAGTCACCGTTACATTCTTGTTTACCGTTTCCTCGATCAGGGCCTGTGTTAATATACCCTTGGTAAATTCTTCCAGCTTATACCGCACCTCCGGGTTTTCATCAACCTTAAGCCGGCGGGCTTCCTGTGCAAATAAGATATTATCAATCTGCCTTTCCAGGAGCTTGTTTATCTGATCGACACTACTGAACATAGCCTGATAGGAGGGTGGCATCATGCGTATGAGATTATTGAGATCACCAAAAACGATCTTTTCATCACCGACTTGTGCTATCACCCGGGAATCAAAGGAATCCGCTTTCTTCTCTTCTGCATGGACCTGCGGGACCAGGAAGATACTAACAAGGATACTCAACATGACCGCATTCATCGATAGTGTTCTTTTATACATATATAACCTCCTTTAGTAAGTTGTAGAATTGAAATAACCAAAACACGATGCATGATTCAGGATATAAGATTAAGAAATCCTAAGCACTAAATCCTAAATCCCAAATGGTTCGGTCCACTCACCATCCTGAATCAAGTCGAAAAACAAATTCAAACTTGTTTCTAACCGCAAAGACGCAAAGTACGCAAAGGTTTGAAAAGGTAAAGAACAATTGTTATCCCTTTTATTACACTGAATACTTCCCTGGCTGTTTCGAAACCTCTTTCACTTAATTTATTATAACTAATTATAATTTTTCCTTGCGCTCTTTGCGTCTCTGCGGTGCCTTTAAATCTTTCCCTGTAACCTGTTAACTGACTATTCTGACTCCTGACGTCTGACTACTGTTTCTGCATATCATAAGAGTTTATATTCTGCCATTACTTTCTTGAGCTTTTCTAAAGCTCCTGGAGTCATAGTAGTCATGGGAAGACGCATGTCGGGTTCAATTTTCCCCATCAGGGCCAGGGCAGCCTTTACGGGAATAGGGTTAGTTTCTAAAAACATAGCGTTATGTAAGTTGATCAGTTGATAGTGAATGTCCCGTGACGCAGCATAATCCCCTGCCTCAAAGGAATCCCACATGGCAGCAATTCTCTCAGGAACAATATTAGCAGTCACCGAAATGATTCCATACCCCCCCGCCGTGAGAATAGCGTAATTGGTAAAATCATCTCCGGAAAACACCCTGCACTGTTCTCCGCAGAGGTGAATGATGTCACAGATCTGGCGAAGAGATCCTGAGGCCTCCTTAATACCCACGATGCCGGGCAGTTCAGAAAGCCGGGCTACTGTTTCAGGAAGCATGTTTGTTCCCGTTCTGCTCGGCACATTGTAGAGAATCAGCGGTAAATCAGTCTCCAGAGCGATTGTTCTGTAGTGCTGATAGAGGCCCTCTTGTGTTGGTCTGTTATAGTAAGGTGTGATGAGAAGCGCACCGTCCGCTCCTGCCTTTTGAGCATAACTGGTAAGCTTAACGGCTTCATCAGTGCTGTTTGACCCCGTTCCCGCAATTACCGGAAGCCGACCATTTACTGCCTCAAGACATGTCTCAATTAACTGCTCATGCTCCTTGTGGGTTAAGGTCGCTGACTCCCCGGTAGTGCCGCAGGGTATAATGGCATCACTACCACTTTCAATATGGAATTCAATCAGGTTCTTGAGCCCTTCTTCATCAATTTTCCCCTCTTTAAAAGGAGTAACTATTGGAATCATGGAACCTTTAAACATGCTTCTTCCCCCTTACTGATCAAAAGATTTCGGTAGTGAGTTTTCCCTCATAAATTACATCAGCGTTGCCTTCAAGAAATACTTCCCTCAAGTTTCCATTCTCTTTGGTGAAGTGGACAGACAGTACCTCCCCACCCTGGGTATGGACTGCTACCGGAGATTTCGCTTCCCGCTTTTCGTGGGTAATCAGGGCGGAGGCAACTGACCCCGTTCCGCAGGCAAGGGTTTCATCCTCTACACCCCGCTCATAGGTTCTGATCGCGATAGCAGAGTCACCCGTGATCTGGGCAAAATTTACGTTCGTCCCTGCAGGCTTAAAGTGGTCTGCAAAACGAATCTTTCTTCCCAGCTCTACCACCGGGGCCTTGAGAAGATCGTCAACAAATACAACCACATGAGGCACACCAACCGTAATGCTGTTCACCAGGTAACTTTGTCCGTCCAGAACAAGTTGATAGTCACAGGTGAGGTCGAAGGGAAGCGGAAGTTGCAGCTTTACCCGCTCTTCCATGATCTCTGCCATAACAACACCAGCCAGCGTCTCGAAGGTAAGCGTGCGGGGAGCAATGCTGTTAAGAACAGCGTATCTGGCTGCACACCTTCCTCCATTGCCACACATCTCAGCCTCACTGCCGTCAGCATTGAAAAAACTCCATTTGAAATCTGCGCTTTGGGATTCTTCAATGAGAATTAAACCATCTGCACCAACGGAAAGCTTCCGTCTGCACAAACGGGCAGCCAAGTCACTTCCCCGGTCGGCAGCAATGGCACCCAGGCGGTTATCGATAATAATAAAATCATTCCCGGCGGCACTCATTTTTGTAAAGGGGATCACGGTCATTTCTTTAAGAACTCCGGAATATGTTCTCCTCGGATGAGGTCCTCGTAGCGTTCCCGCTCCCTGATAACAAAGAAGGCATCTCCCTTCACTATGACCTCTGGTACCCGGGGTCGGGAATTATAGTTCGAAGCCATGGTAAAGCCGTAAGCTCCCGAACTCATCACTGCAATGAGATCACTGGGATTTAAACGGGGAATCGTTCTGTCTTTAGCAAGAAAATCACCGGATTCACAGATAGGCCCCACAATATCAGCCACCATCTCCTCCTTCTCTTCTTTGATGACGGGTTGTACTGCCTGGAAGGAACCATAGAGGCTGGGCCGGACCAGATCGTTCATGGCAGCGTCCACTGTTACAAACGTCTTTTCCGTACCTTCTTTGATGTAGACAACTTTGGTTACAAGAATCCCTGCGTTACCTGCAATCACTCTACCAGGCTCGAGAATTAACCTGCAATCCATATCACCCATCTCGTTGATAAGTGCAGCAGCATAGTCTTCCGGCCGGGGTGGTTGCTCCTGGTCATAGGTAATGCCCAGTCCGCCGCCGAGATCTATGGAGCGAATCTGAATATTTTCTGCACGTAGCGCACGTACTAATGCCTTAACTTTCCCCAGGGCCTCTACGAAAGGTCCGATTTCCGTAATCTGAGAGCCGATATGACAGTCGACACCAACAATCTCTATGTGCTCAAGTTTTTGCGCTGCCCGGTAGTCTTCCAGTGCCTGCTGTATCTCGATGCCAAACTTGTTTTTCTTCAATCCAGTAGAAATGTAGGGATGGGTCTGGGGATCGATATGGGGATTTACCCGGATGGCAATCGGAGCCTTTATGCCCAATCGTCCAGCTACTGTGTTAAGGGAATCTAATTCCTGAGAGGACTCTACATTAAACATCAGGATACCTGTCTTTAAGGCATATTCTAATTCGTGCACCTGTTTTCCCACACCCGAAAAGACCACCTTGCGGGGATCAACTCCGGCCTTGAGGGCGCGAAAGAGCTCACCTCCCGAAACAATGTCAACGCCTCCACCCAAATTAATAATGAGCTTTAGCACTGCAAGGTTGGAATTTGCCTTTACCGAAAAGCAGGTGAGGTGATCTATACCATTGAATGCAGAATCAAATACCCTGAAGTGGTTCTCTAAGGTATGATTGCTGTAGAGATAGAATGGCGTGCCCACCGAGTCCGCAATAGTGCTGACGGGAACATCCTCACAGTAGAGCTTATTATCAACGTAGTGAAAGTCGTGCATACTATCTTCCTCAACTTTACAACACTCAATTAAGACGACTTCGTAAAAAGCCCATCTGCTGCGTTGCATCTGAATCTTTTTACTTTGTCGCCTGATCTTTGACTTTTTACGGGACTATCAATTAATAACGATATTCAATAGAGACTTCCGGAGAAGGAGCACTCTGGTTTTCCTGTGTTGCATTATCAATCGCCGTTACCGTGTAGGTGTAGAGCTGTCCATCTTCTACTGACTGATCAAAGTAGCTCGGCAGGGCAAGGAATTCACCGGTAAGCCTTTGGAATTCTGCTTCCCCCTCTGTTCTGCGGTACAGGTAATAGCCTTTAAGATCAGATTCTGTGTTCTCATCCCACTTGAGCACTATTCCGGTATTAGTAAGTATTGCATCCAGACCGGTCGGTGTATCAGGGGGAGTGCTGTCAGTAGTATTAAGGGCAACTTCCTTAGAACCGTCACTTTCAACCAAGTATTCCTTTACTTTTCTTACCGCTCTTACTTTAAAAAAATAGTTCCTGTCAGGGTCAATTCCCTTGTCCCGACAGGCCGGTGTCGTGATTGGCTTGTCGTTGACAGGATTGAGGGAATAGTCCTCATCATACAGGCGTCTATAGAGGTTGTATCCGGCCAGTCCTTCAATCGGCCCTCCATCTGCAAGCGTAAGTGGCTCCTCCCAGAAAAGGATAGCAGATTTTCCCTCAAGCTCTGCGTACAGATTCCTGGGAGGTAACAGACGGAGCATCCCAGAAAACTTCCCGGGTATCCGATGGGGGGCTGAGCCGATTTGAAGCGTTGTAGCTAAACACCCTGTAGGTGTAAATAGTTCTGAATCTGATATCCCGGTCGATATATTCTATGGTGGTGGCCTGGGGGTTTTGCATCATGTGGGTTTCATAATCCACATCATAGAGCAACACAAATTTCTTTGGGCACCCCTTACACTCTTTTTCAAAGGAGCTTACACTTCTCACAATCTTGAAACCCTTGAGGTCGTCAAGTGGGGTGCCGTCAGTATTCGTTTGGGGAATACTCCAGGTTAAGGTAATAGATTCCCCCTGTGGGTGTACTGCCAGATCCTCAATCTCCCCGGGCAACACCGGGCGCGGGGCTGTGGGATCACCCTTCTTTCCGCAGCCCACACACTGGATTGTACAAAGCATACAAAAAAAAACTATACTAAGAAATCGTTTCCTCTCCACCACTCACCTGCTTTATCAGCAAACCAGTGTCGTTGCCGGCACTAGTCAAGGTTACCTCTTCTTCCTCATAAGGGTATTAATCTTAAGACGCAGGGCGTTGAGTTGAATAAAGCCCTCCGCAAGCCTCTGGTCATAAACAGTATCTTCTTCGAAGGTGGCATAGTCAGGGGCATAGAGGGACCTGGGAGATGTACGTCCCACCACAATGCAATTCCCCTTGTAGAGCTTTAGACGGACTTTACCTGTGACGTTTTTCTGGCTGTCATCAATGGTTCCCTGTATCAGCTCCCGTTCGGGAGAGAACCAGTATCCGTAGTAAACAAGCTCTGCATATCGGGTGACCAGGCTGTCTTTAAGGTGCATGACCTCCCGGTCGAGGGTAATGGATTCAATGGCACGGTGAGCTCTGTGCAGGATCGTCCCTCCAGGTGTTTCATAGACACCGCGGGATTTCATGCCTACGTAGCGATTTTCAACCAGATCAACCCGGCCGATGCCGTGAGCTCCACCCAGTTTGTTGAGTCGTGTCAACAGTTTTGC
Source organism: uncultured delta proteobacterium (assembly GCA_963752035.1). Lineage (GTDB taxonomy): Bacteria > Desulfobacterota > WTBG01 > WTBG01 > WTBG01 > CAVVWZ01. The sequence continues at coordinate 16,604 of CAVVWZ010000036.1, forward strand.
AGGGGAAAGCCGTTTACCGTTAAGTGCAACCGGATTACCACGCTCATAGGTGATCTCCACATAAACCGGCTTGGATGGAGCCTTCTCAGGGGAGGTGGTCAGCACAAACATATCTTCCTTTGGCTCCTGCCAGGGATCTTCCAGTATACCCCCTTCAAAGCTGAGGTGCAAAAGATTACGATCCATACTGTAGGGTTTTTTAGCCGTCACCTGTATAGGTATTTTATGTTTTTTTGCATAATCAATCAAAGCCTGTCTCGAGTTGAAGTCCCAGAGTCTCCACGGGGCAATAATCTTTATCTTCGGATTCAAGGCAAGGTAGGTGAGTTCAAAGCGGACCTGGTCGTTTCCCTTTCCCGTCGCTCCATGTGCCACGGCATCGGCTCTTTCCTTGCGGGCAATCTCTATCTGCCGTTTCGCAATGAGCGGACGTGCTATGGCCGTTCCCAGCAGGTAACTTCCCTCATAGATACCGTTGGCCCTCAAGAGGGGAAATATAAAATCCCGCACAAACTCCTCTTTGAGATCATCAACATATACTTTGTGCACACCAATGTTACGTGCCCGTTTCCTGAGTACCTGGTAATCGTCCTCCTGACCCAGATCCGCAACAAAGGCGATTATCTCGCAGCCGTAATGTTCCATCAACCACCGGGGAATAACGGATGTATCAAGCCCTCCGGAATATGCTACAACCACCTTTTTTATCTTCTCCATAAATTCATTTCTCCTGCGCTTGGTGAGTAAGAAACCTTTCAAGTATAGCCTTCTGCATATGCAAACGGTTTTCCGCCTGATCAAAAATTACTGCCTGTTTGCCATCCGCCACCTCATCGGTTATCTCTTCCCCTCGATGGGCCGGCAAACAGTGCATCACCAGGGCATCCTCTTTTGCCAGTTTAAGTAACGTACCATTGACCTGATAGTTTTTAAAGGCTTCTATCTTTTCCCGACGCTGGTCCTCCTGCCCCATGCTGACCCAGGTATCGGTATTAATGACGTCTGCACCGTGTACTGCTTCCATGGGGTCGGCACAAAACTGTATCTGTGAGGAAGCCACTGACCGCGCCCTTTCTACTATCTTCCGGTCAGGCTCATGCCCCCGTGGACAGGCCAGCCGAAGGTTGAACCCCAGGGTGAGGGAGGCATTTATCCAGGAGTTAGCAATGTTATTTCCATCCCCCACATAGACAATGGCCAGATGTTCATAGCTGCCCTTTTTTTCCACAATGGTCATGAGATCACTCAGTATCTGGCAGGGATGCGCAAGGTCGGTGAGACCATTTATCACCGGTATGGTAGCGTTGTTGGCCAACAGTTCTATAGTATCCTGGGCATAGGTCCTGATAACAATGCCATCCAGGTAGCGGGATAAAACACGCGCCGTATCTTCCACAGACTCTTCCCGGCTCAACTGTGTATCCCTCCAGCCCATATAGAGCGCGTGCCCTCCGAGCTGTATCATTCCCACCTCAAAGGAAACACGGGTGCGTGTAGAGGGCTTCTCAAAAAGCATACCGAGGGTTTTCCCCTGCAGGGAAAGGTGAGTGGCACCTTCCTTCTGCTCCTTTTTTAACCCCAGGGCACGGGAAAGAAGCTCATCAATTTCCTGTTTGTCTAAGGACGTTATACACAAGAGATCTTTTTTCATTACATCACGAAGCCTGTTTTTCTAAAAGCTCATCGAGCGTTTCAATGAGCAGGTCTATTTCCTTTTCCGTAATGATCAAAGGAGGAATAAAGCGCAGTATTGTCTCCATGGTGCAATTAATCAGAAAACCCCGCTTCATACACTCGTCAGCAATCTCAGCACCCTGAAAGGCAAGCTCAATTCCCAGAATCAATCCCCGTCCCTTTATCCGTATGATCGAGGAATGTTTTTCCTTGAGGGCTGCCAGCCGGGAGTAAAAATACGCTCCCTGTTTCCGGCAGTTTTCCAGGAAACCCTCCTCCAGGATAACTTCGAGGGTTGCCACACCCGCAGCTGAGGAAAGTGGATTACCACCGAAGGTAGATGCATGGGTTCCCGCTGAAAAGCTTTTAGCAAACTCCTCTTTGGCCAGCAGGGCGCCAATAGGCATACCCCCGGCCAGGGCCTTGGCCAAGGTCATAATATCAGGTTCTACACCATAGTGCTGGTAGGCAAAGAGTTTACCGGTCCTGCCCATTCCAACCTGGACCTCATCAAAAATAAGCAGTAGTCCATGGCGATCACAGATATCCCGCAAACGTTTCAGATAGTCAGGTGATGGGCAGTTTACTCCACCCTCTCCCTGGATAGGCTCCAGCATCACGGCACAGGTAGCATCCGTAATTGCCTCTTCAACTGCCTGAGGGTCGTCAAAGGGGACATAGGTAAAACCTTGCAGGAGGGGAGTAAACCCCTGATGAAACTTCTTCTGTTCAGTAGCAGACAGGGCCGCCATAGTCCTCCCGTGAAAGCTCTTTTCCATGGTAATAATCTCGTACCGTTTGCTTTCCCCCTTGTCACTGAAAACCTTTCGTGCCAGCTTTATCGCTCCCTCGTTTGCCTCGGCCCCACTGTTGGAGAAAAATACCTTGTCGGCAAATGAATGAGTTACCAGCAGCTCTGCCAGCCTAATCTGCGGTTCGCTGTAGAAAAGGTTGGAAACGTGCATGAGCTTCTTGCTTTGCTGCTGGATAGCCTCAACAACGTGGGGATGCAGATGTCCCACGTTTAAGACGGCGATACCTGATACAAAATCAAGATATTCCTTCCCTTCGCTATCCCAGACCTTCATCCCCTCTCCGCGGGTAAGCACCAGGGGAAAGCGTGTGTAGGTAGAGCAGATGTAGCGGTCTGTCCTGGTAATCAATTCCTTCATTGATGGTGTCCCCATAATCTATCCTGTAATTTGGGTTCCGATACCTATGTCAGTAAACACTTCCAGAAGCACCGCATGTTTGATTCTCCCGTCGACTATATGGGCCTTTGCAATACCCTCCTTCAAGGCCTCCAGGCAACAGGTAACCTTGGGAATCATTCCTCCTGAAATGTGGCCGTTTTTTATAAGACTCTTTGTCTTTCGTCCGTCCATGGACGAAATGAGCTTCCCCTTCTTGTCCAGCACCCCCTCAGTGTCGGTTAAAAGGATTAACTTTTCTGCTGTCAGCGCAGCGGCAATTTTTCCCGCTGCCATATCAGCATTAATATTATAGGTCTGCCCATCTTCCCCAACACCAACGGGCGCAATGACGGGAATAAACTTACTCCGATCCAGCACATCGATAACGTGGGGATTTACCGATGTCACCTCCCCCACCAGACCGATGTCCGGGATGGCATTCACCTTGCCCTTGGAACGGCGTGTTTTAAGTTTAAGCTTCCGTGCCGTTAGCAGGTTGCCATCCTTACCACTCAGGCCCACGGCCTTTCCACCATGGTAATTGATTAAGCTGACGATTTCCTTGTTGATCTTACCCACTAAAACCATTTCCACCACATCCATGCTCTCCTGGTCAGTTACCCTCAGGCCGTCAACAAATTGCGAGGTCTTCCCCATCTTGTTGAGCACCTTTTCTATCTGAGGACCCCCTCCGTGAACTACCACGGGATTGAGACCGATGTATTTCATCAGCGTGATGTCCATGGCAAAATCGTGTTTTAACTGATCATCCACCATGGCATGACCGCCGAGCTTAATGACGATTGTTTTCTGATAGAAGCGACGAATATAGGGAAGCGCTTCCATCAAAACAGAGGCTTTATCAATCAGCTTTTGCATAGCACTCCCTTCACAAGGAGGTTTGAAAGTTAGAGAATATAACGGCTGAGGTCCTGGTCTTTGACCAGGCTGTCCAGTTTATCTTTTACATAGCCGGCATCAATGACCAGCTTTGTTTCTGCTAAATCCGGTGCGTCAAATGAGATCTCCTCGAGCAGCTTTTCTATAATGGTATGCAGTCTTCGTGCACCGATATTCTCTGTTGCTCGAATTAACAACGGTTGCAAGTTCCGCAAGCTCTGCAATGGCATCATCCTGAAAAATCAGCTCTATCCCTTCCGTTGCCATCAGGGCCATGTACTGCTTTATTAATGCATTTTTGGGTTCGGTGAGGATGCGCATAAATTCCTTTGTGCCCAGGGATTCCAGCTCAACCCGGATGGGGAATCTCCCCTGGAGTTCCGGTATTAAATCAGCTGGTTTTACACTGTAGAACGCCCCTGAGGCAACAAAGAGAATATGATCGGTTTTTACCATGCCGTGCTTGGTAGTAACCGTACAGCCCTCCACAATAGGGAGAAGGTCTCTCTGGACCCCTTCCCGGGATACATCGGGACCATGTGCCCCGTCTTTTCCCACAACCTTGTCAATCTCATCCAGAAAAATGATTCCCGACTGCTCTACCCGTTCAATTGCCAGTTTGGTAACCTTCTCCATATCAATCAACCGTTGGGCTTCCTCCTGGGCAATAAGTTCTATAGCCTCCGGTATTTTCATCTTCCTCTTCCGGGTCTTTTTAGGAAAGAGGTTGCCAAACATATCCTTTACATTGATGTCCATTTCTTCCATGCCGGAGCCAGAGAAGATCTCAACCATGGGGACAGACCGCTGGGCGGTCTCCAGTTCCACCACCCGCTCATCCAGTTTGCCTGCCCGTAAGAGCTTGCGGAGTTTTTCCCGTGTGGTGGCATCCTGCTCCTGTTCATTTTTTACCAGTTCGAGTGGCTTATCAGGAGATTCGCTGTATTGAGGGGGTTTCTCCCGGCGGGGCGGCAGCAAGAGATCAAGCACCCGTTCTTCGGCTATTTCCCGGGCCTTGAACTGAACCTTTTCAGCTTCCTCAGCTTTGATCTGATTAATGGCAAGCTCTGTTAAATCCCGGACCATGGATTCCACATCACGGCCCACGTAACCGACCTCAGTGAACTTGGAGGCCTCTATTTTTAAAAAGGGCGACTGTGAGAGGTTGGCAAGTCTTCGGGATATCTCTGTTTTACCAACACCGGTCGGACCAATCATAATAATATTTTTTGGGGCAATCTCGTCTCTCAAATCATCCGAGACATTCTGCCTTCTCCACCTGTTTCTCAAAGCGATGGCAACCGCCCGTTTTGCCTTGTCCTGACCGATAATGTATTTGTTCAGTTCTAAAACAATCTCCCGGGGAGTAAAATTTTTCATCAGCTCTCTCGAAGGGTTACTGGTACAAGCCCTATAGTTCCTCTAGGACGATATTATTATTGGTATAGATACAGATGCCGGAAGCGATCTTCAGAGCCTGCTCAACAATGGCCTTTGCATCCAGGTCAGAATGGTTCACCAGGGCTCTGGCCGCTGCGAGTGCAAAGGAGCCACCGGAGCCGATAGCGGTAATGCTGTCATCCGGCTCCACAACATCCCCCGTACCTGAAACGATCAGGGAGTGATCTTTATCAATCACAATGAGCAGTGCTTCGAGTTTTCGAAGCATTCTATCGGTACGCCAGTCTTTAGCAAGTTCCACGGCGGACCGCATGAGATTTCCGTGATGCTGTTCCAGCTTCCCCTCAAATCGCTCAAAGAGGGTGAAGGCATCTGCTGTAGCTCCGGCAAAACCGGCCAGCACCTTATCCTTGTAAAGCTTCCGGATCTTGCTTGCATTCTGTTTTAAGATGGTTTGACCAAAGGTTACCTGACCATCTCCTCCGATTGCCACCTTTCCTTTGTGCCGCACGGAAATTATGGTTGTTGACCTAATCATACTGTTGGTTTCCATCACGCTCCTTTTAACTCCCTCCCAATGACACAGCCTCCATGGGAGAGCGTATTGATCAAAAGTCCCCTGTCAATTGTCAGAAAAACCATGGTTATCCAGAGATTCCCTGCTTTTAGGATGTGCCTTGTCGTAGGTTTCCATCAATTTCGCGGCACTCACATGGGTATACTTCTGGGTAGTTGAAAGACTGACGTGTCCTAACAGTTCCTGTATCGCCCTCAGGTCAGCACCAGCATCCAGCATATGGGTGGCAAAGGAGTGACGCAGGGCGTGAGGACTGATATTCTTGACTATACCACATTGCTCGATGTATCGGTTAATAATCCGCGCAACGCTTCGAGCCGTCAGTCTCCCTCCTCTCAGGTTCTTGAACAAAGGAAGTTTAGATGAAGAAGAACGGGGACTGGTATCCCTCTCCTTTCGAGCCAGCAGGTAGCTTTCTACTGCTACAAGAGCCTTTTTCCCAATGGGCACTATCCGCTCTTTTTTTCCTTTACCCAGGACCTTGACGATACCGAGGTTTGCATCGAGGTTCTCTTCATTCATTCCCACAAGCTCTGAGACCCTCAATCCACTGGAATAGAGTGTTTCCATTATTGCCCTGTCCCTGATTCCTGCCAGTGTTGTCCCATCGGGCATTGTAAGCAGGGCAAACATCTCATCAACAGAGAGGAAACTGGGCATGTGCTTTTCCCGTCGAGGGGTGGAAACCAGTGCGGTTGGGTCATCTGCGATGATATCTTTACGCAACAAAAACTTAAAAAAGGTTCTCAGTGACGCCAGTTTCCGGGCAATCGAAGATTTTTTGTTTTTTTTATAGAGCGCCCCCAGATAGGAACGTATAGTCAGATTATCTATGGTTGTAAGATCCCTGTCAGGGAACTCTTTTTGCAGAAATGTGCTAAACTGCCGGAGATCATTCAGATAATTCCGCTGCGTATGTACCGATACACCCCTTTCAACCATCAGGTAGTGTTCAAATTGTGCAAGCTCAGGGTCCAATTTCATAGTGTAAACAAAAAATGGAAATTATATATAAAATTGAGAAATAAGCAATGAAAAAAGAGACATAACCCTTATTAAGCACCTGTCCATTTTGCGGGTGCACTTTTGTCCGGTTGCACCTATTCCTTAAATTTTTCAATTTTATTAACCAGTTCAACAAGGTAATCCATAAGTGCCCGGCTTAAGACCCTCCCTTTTGTTGCGCTCGCCTTGGTAGGATCCCCCCACACGGCATTTTTCCAGTATTTCCTCTTATTCCTGGTTAAGAGAGGATGGGGAAAGTTGGGGTATTCCTCTTTTCCCTTTCCCTGAACCAGCTGAGGCTTTAGATGGAGGATAAGGGAGGTTTCAATCTCACCGGCGTGGGAATCATCCTCAGTGGTACAAATGTTACCTGCTGCCTGACGGAATACATCGTAAGCCGAAACAACTGCAATCTTCACCTGGGACGGCATTTCTTCAAGTAGGGACTCACCAGCCTCCTGCAGGGCAGAAAGATGGACGGTGCTCGCATGCCCGGAAATAAGAATGAAGTTTTGCAAGTGGTTAGCATGTAAACCCTTGACGATATCCCTTACCAGACTTCTGAGGGTATCCCCGCTAATGCCCACGGTCCCCGGATGTTTCTTGGTACTCCGACAGAGCCCATAAAAGAGGGGTGGTGCAACAAAAACATCTATGGTGTTAGCAACTTTTTTTGCTACTTCATATATTCCTATGGTATCGGTACCCAGGGGGAGATGGGGCCCATGTGCTTCAAGGGCACCGATGGGAAGGATAACTGTTTTAGTCTTTTTTACCTTTTTATCAAAATCCTTCATACTGATTTCTTCTAAGATCATTGCGGCTCCTCGATAAAATTATTCGACCCGTTAAAGGTACTTCAATTTGCTCTGGACAAGAAAAGAGACTTCTATTATTACTATAGTTACCTGCTCATAGCAGGTATGAACTGTACCAGGCCTTCCGTTTTGTTAAAAAAGACAACTTTCATAGCATCTTATAAACCATGATTGATCTTCATATTCATACCATAGCCAGCTCTGATGGTCAACACACTCCCCACGAGATTTTCACCATGGCCAGACAGGCGGGTCTATCGGCCATTGCCTTTGCAGATCACAACTCAATAGGAAGCATTGGAGAAGGTGTTGCACTTGCAGGGAAGTTCGGAATTGAGTTCATCCCCTGTATTGAATTTAACACACTTTACCTCGGTCATGATCTCCACATCCTCGCGTACTTTATTGATTACCAGAGTGGGGAGCTCACCAGATGGCTCGAAGAAATACACCAGGAAAAATTGAGACAGGCGGTACAGAGAATTGAAAAGTTAAATGAACTGGGATTTGTATTCTCCATTGATGATGTGAAGAAGTTTTCCGGTGAGAGGATTCCTACCGGCATGTCTTTTCTGAAGGCCATTGTGAGCAGGGAAGAAAATAGAGGAGATGAAAGAATTGCGAGATTCCTTAAGGGAGACCGTTCCCATTCCCCGTATGTCAATTTTTACCTTGACTACCTGCGGGGGGGGAAACCTGCCTTTGTTCCTCTTGTAGAAGTGGATACACCTAAGGTTATGGAAAGAATAAAACAGCTTGGGGCCCTTCCTGTACTGGCACACCCCTCTGACACAGGGGATGAGATCATACTCCAGTTAATTGAATACGGATTACCCGGGTTAGAAGTGTTTTCAAGCTACCACAATGACCAGGAGGAAGACCACTTTCTTTCCCTGGCAGAGGAATATGATCTGCTGGTAACTGCCGGCTCTGATTTTCATGGAAGTACTGTTAAACCTGATGTTACTCTGGGGGGAATTCGGGGAAACAGTGACGATCTGCTGGAAAAGCTAAAGTGTGCACGGGAACATCTCTAGAGATTTGCCTGAAAGGAGTTAGTGAAAATAATTGTCCATATGTCATTGCGAGGAGGTTAATAGCCGACGAAGCAATCTCTTGCCAGTCTGGTTGATTTCTATAGATGTTCTTAATCATATTGCCACGTCCTTTGGGCGCGCAATGACTGCAATCACAGGTAGGCTACTATCGGGAGCGAGACACCTAGCGTTTAGGATGGTTCCTGCTTTTGACCGGAACTTTTTCAACTTTTGGGCAGTTGCCCGGTTTCTCAAAGAAAAAAATGGTTAACACATACACTATCACGACATAGAACGCTACCGCTACAAGCTTGGCACTTAACCCCAGGGACAAACCAGTTTCAAGACCACGCAAAAGAGGACGGCTGAAAACAAAATGTGCAACATGATCTTACCTCCTGTGTGTTGAATGCTTAATCATGACCTTGGATCCTGCATCGTTTAGCATGCATCCTGAAGAGATATCATAGTGCTTCCAGGGTATGAGCATTTCCATTGTTGCCATTGATCAGGGGGTCTTTAACACACGAAACGAGCCTCTCACCGCTACAAGGCTTACTGATAAAAGCACAGGTACCAAGAAAAGGGAGGAAATGGTAAGCTACGGAACTGTCATTATCCGTAAAGATAATGAGCGGTGTCTGGGGAGACAATGCCCTAATCATGCCGAGAACCGTAAACCCCATTCCGGCTTTCATCACTAAGCTGGTTATAACAAGATCAAAAGATTGTTGGTACAAATTCTCAAATGCGCTCATACCACTTTTTGCGGTCACGACGTTAAATCCTTCTTTACCCAGTAGTTCAGAACAGGTACGGAGGATATCTTCTTCTTGTTCAATTACCAGTGCCTTTTTAGTAGCCATGTTAACCCCTCTCAATGCAATTGAGATCTTTTTCGGATGTCCCTTTGTATGTATAGACAATAACAGCAAATTGAGTACCAACTACCCGCATTTATCTATTTTTTTCGACTTTAACTATAAATATCTGTATTTTAATCACTATTATTAACAGCCGGTTGTCTCCTGATAGTCCCTATAAAAGACATAAAACCGAAATTGTTCTTTGAGGGACAAAAATTGTCTGTTTAGTATCAATCAGTTGCGATGAGCTACTTTGGTCCCTCTCGCCGGGAGGCTGTGTCATAATGTCATTGCGAGGGAGTAGAACGACCGAAGCAATCTCATAAAGTGTTGAAAAAATTGAGATTGCCACGCTCCTTTTAGTCGCTCGCGCCCCTGAAGGATGACGGAGTCATCCTGAGGAAGTGCCCTTGGGGTGCAATGACCAGGTGGGTTATGACACAGTCTCTCTGGGAAGAGGAATAGGTGAGGGGAAAAGTCTATTTTTGATGCAAACAATGTGCACTACTCGAGAAGAGGAGGAAAAGAATGGGAGAGTTATTTGGGTGGATGGGAAAAATGCTGCGGGTAAATCTAAGTGATGGTTCAACATCCACTTTTTCGACCAGGGATTATATAACCCGTTTTATCGGTGGCCGCGGGGTAGCCACCCGCCTTTACTGGGATGAGACAGGTCCCGCAACCGGAGCCCTCGATGGGGAAAACCAGCTTTTTTTTATGAACGGTCCCCTCTCGGGAACCCAGGCCCCGGCCGCTTCCCGTTCGGTTGTACTGGGCAAATCTCCCATGGCTGTACCTGAACAATATGCCTTTGGGAACCTGGGAGGCCATTTCGGGGCAGCACTCAAGTGGTCCGGTCTTGATGGCATTGCCATAACCGGGGTCCTCCAGAACAACCGGTGATTATGGTGGTTGCTCCTGACGGAAGTTGTTCCATAGAAGAGGCTGCCAGTCTTTGGGGGGCAGATGCCTTTGCAACCATTTCATCTCTGGAAGAAAGATTTGGAATTAAATCCTGCGTGTTGACCATCGGCAAGGCGGGTGAAATGAAGGTACGATTTGCCACCATAGTGGGCTCTGGCGGCATTTCTGCCACAAAGGGTTTTGGTGCGGTCATGGGATCAAAAAATCTGAAGGCCCTGGTCATTATGGGTAACAAAATTGAACTTCCTGTTGCAGACCCTGAATCCTTTAAAGCCCTCAAACAGGAAATCAGCACCTTCTGGAAGGGTGATGACTCAGGGCGTTACTGGAATGAGCTTACTATCGAGGATATTGAAAAAGTAAAAGACAGTAACTGTTACGGTTGTCCGGGAATATGCCGCAGAGGGATATATCAAAGCAAGAAGGGGGTACGGGGTTATCGCAAACCCTGTGTTTCTGCCTACTTTTACTTCCAGCAGGAAATGGATAAAACCGGCAGGATGGCCGAGGCCACCTTTTATGCCACTCAACTGGCAAATAAGCACGGACTGTGTGTGCTTGAGCTCCGTTTTCTGGTAAACTGGCTGCCGGAAGCATTGAAAAGGGGTCTTATCGATCAGAACGAGACAGGATTACACCTTGAGGACCTGGGGACATCGGAGTGGATTGAGAGACTGGTTGACCTTATCAGTAACCGGCAGGGGGTTGGAGACGTCCTTGCTGAAGGAAGCCGTCGCTCAACTCCCATCCTTGGTACAGAAGATCTCATAGAAGGCCTGGTAACAAAAACTGGCTTTGATGCCGATTACTACAATCCCCGTCTGTTTATCACCAATGCCCCCATTTATGCAACAGAACCGGCATACCCCATAACCCAGCTGCACAGAATAAGCTTTCCCATGATTAAGTGGATGGTCTGGATGGGCACCGAAGGCATGATGGGTTTTTTAACCACCGAGAAACTCCGGCATCTGGCGAAGGTGTTCTGGGGAGACGAGAAGGCAGCTGAATTTGACTCCCCTGATAAAAAAGGGGAAGCAGCGGTCATAATGCAAAACAGGTCCTATGCAATGGAAAACCTGATACTCTGTGACTGGTTTTGGCCTATAGATTTTTCCGGAAACGTTGAATCGGGGGTGGGTGATCCCTCATTAGAGGCACGGCTTTTCACCGCAATCACCGGGGAACAAATGGACGAAGACGACTATCTTCGTTCCGGTGAACGGTGCATGAATCTGTGCAGGGCAATCCACCTTCGTGAGGGAAGGCAGGGCCGCACAGACGACATCCTGGAAGAGTTTAATTTTACCCGTCCCTTGCAGGAACAAGATCCACCGGTGGGGCTGTTCAATCCCGACCTGATGATGCCCGGGAAAGACGGCACCCTGTTCAGCCGTAAAGGAACCGTGGTTAGTCGGGATGATTTTAAAAAAGTCATGGACGACTATTACAGTGCCCGGGGATGGGACCTTAAAACCGGTCTCTTCACCAAAATGGGCCTCAAGCATCTAGACCTTGAAGATATTATCCCGGAGATGGAACAGAAAGGGTTTATCGTAGAAGGGAAACCAAAAAAGTAAAACGAGTGTAAATGATTACACTGTTTTACTGGTTCCTTATATAAATTTGGCCCAATGGGAGTTTCTTTATTCTAATTCAGCGGTGAACCGGTGATATGGCTTTCCCCTGTATTTTGCAAAGGTAGGAATCTTTCTAAAGCCACACCCTTCATAGAATTTGTCCACATTATATTCACAATAGGTATCAACCAAAAGGCTGCTGAAACCGTTCTCTTTTGCCTTGGTTTTTGCAAACTCTATAAATTGTTTGCCCAGTCCTCTATTCTGCTGGTTCTTTTCTATTGCTATAGTTTCAAGATGAAACTGACCTTCTTTTTCAAGCAGGCACACAGCACCACATATGTCATTACTGTCCTTAATCATAAAATAATGCCCATCTTTCACCTGTTCTTCAACCCAGAGAGGAGAACTCCCCTGAAAAAGTGGTGTGTCAACATGAATTTGACTGTTTAACCTTACGATGTCTTTAACATTGGCACCCTGTGCCTTCACAATATTCATGGTAAAGACCTCCTTTCTTTGAGATAGTATTGTTACTTATTATACTAAAAATGTAAACAATTAACTACTATAACTTCTTTATTCTATTTGTCAAGCAATAATTATAAACAAAAATTAAAAGACGATAAAAATTGTTTAGTTAGCTCCTTAAGAACACTTCCCTGGCATGACTGCTTGACAAGATAGATACACCGTACTATACACCTTGTAAGAGGACACAGAAGGAAGGAGCACAACTATCCACATTGTTTATTGTTAGTTAGTTATCTGTGTACTCTGTGGTTTGGTTTTGACAATTCAACAACAGCAAAGGAGGGAACGTTATGAAACCAGGAACTAATTGTGTGGCAGTTGTACTAATTCTTTTTTTCAGCTTTTTGCTCTCCCCGCTCTCCTGCAGGGCTGAAGAAGTGCAGCCTACAGGCCCCTATGATTCCCTCAGGGAATACATTGCTGCCCTGGAGGCACGGGGCAAGATCTTGAAAATAAAAGAGGTAGACCAGGACAAGTACGAGGGTACTGCCTTTGTTTATCGCATGCTCGATGAAAAGGGATTAGACACCTCTCCCGGAATCAAGTTTGAAAAGGTAAAGATCGACGGAGAGTGGCGAGAAAATCCCATGTACGCAAATCTTTACTGTGGCTGGGAAACTGCTGCCATGGTGTACGGGGTAGAGGATATAACAGATAACCAGGGAGACATGTACCGGGCTACCATAAATAAACTGTCAAGCTATGTTGATGAAGGTGGTCAGTGGAAACAGATAAAGCCGGTTGAAGTTGACAAAAGCAAGGCTCCCTGCAAAGAGGTGGTTTTAACGGGTGATGACGTAGACATCCTTAAATTCCCCTGGTTTAAAAACAACCCTGGCGATGTGGGCCGTTACATCAATACCGGTGCGGTCTTCATGGAAGATCCCAAAATGGGTAGAAACGTGGGTACCTACCGCTGTCAGGTCAAAGGAAAGAAGAAGATCGGGGTCAACACGGAGACGGGCCAGCATGGCTGGCTTTTCATGCTGCATGCAAAGAGAAGGGGTGAAAAGATGAAGCAGGTAGCTATCGCCCTTGGGACGGATCCCCTTGTCTATGCCATGAGCTCAACCAAGCTTGCAGATTTTGGAGAAGATGAGCTGGACTTTGCCGGGGGATTCAAAGGCAAACCGGTAGAGCTGGTAAAGTGTGAGACCAGCGACCTCCTGGTTCCCGCCAATGCCGAGATGATCATTGAGGGTGAGGTGCCCATGGACGTTGAGGATGAGGGCCCCTACGGTGAAATGTATGGATACATGGGGAAGCAGCACAAAAATTATTACATGAACATAAAGGCCATCACCCACCGGAAAAATCCGATTTTTGTCAACTCGTTCACGGGGGTTACCAAAACCACCCACATGATACCCTGGTCGGCAAGTTCGTTTTTTAAATTAAAGAAACTGCTCCCCAATCTGGTCGACATGTATGATCCCCACGAGGCTATCGGTCTAAAGGTACTCAGCATTAAGAAACGGTTTCCCGGTCAGGGAATAGCGGCAGGCCAGATTGCATCCGGGCTCCCCACGGGCAAAATTTTTATTGTTGTAGATGACGATGTTGATGTAACTAACATCGCTGAGGTGCTTCACGCGGTTTCTACACGCTGGCAGCCTCACCCGGCCAGCCTCATTATTCCCCAGGCTGCTTCCTTTGCCATAGACCCAAGCATGTCCCAGAGGCTTTTAACCAGCAAAATCATTATCGATGCAACCCGGCAGCTTCCTGCTGAGGGAGGACCAAAAAAGTGGGCTCCCGTAAGCCGTGTACTGCTGGAGGAAAAGGCCCCGGATTCTTTTAAAGTGGTTAACGAAAAGTGGGATGAATACTGGGAAGGCTGGAATGAATGAAACACAGAGTGTGCATGAGCGTAGACAAAAGAGTAGCACTTTCTGAGCCTTATATTTACTCTGTGGTACCACCCATGCTGCCGTCTGCATGAGAGGTGACGAAGACCCTGGTCCGCACCTTCCAAACCCAGATGCCGAACAGGAGGTTGACAGCCCCTTTAAACAGGAACGGGCTTTGATGGGATATATTGTCAAAAAGGTAGCCTCCCGCCTGCAGGAAGAGGATGATCCCTAAGGTCCCCAGGGTATTAAGGACGCCCAATATACTCCCACGCAGGGGTTGAGGTGCTGCATCCGAAGCCAGGGTATTGACCGCCACAATAGCACCATTTTTTCCCAACCCCAGGAGGCATATATACAGTAGCATTACATATGAAAAGGGATTATCTGCGGTTGCAATCAGTAGGTACCCTAACCCTCCCATCACCAGTGTTCCAATCAGTACCGGTGTGCGCCCTACTCGATCCAGCAGTACACCTACCGCAGGAAAACTGATCATTCTGAAAACGCTCCCCACCATCAGGAAAATACCACCTCTGACCGTAGCTTCAACGGGGGTGTATCCAAAGGTATCAGCAACACTAACCATCCAGACAATGAGGAGTGTCGAGGGTATAGCAATATCCGCGCGGGTGATAAATGCTGCTGCATAGCTCAATTTCAGGGCAAAGTTCTTAGAAGCCAAACGGTAGATATGCTTTATCCCGGCCTTCTTGGCCTTCTCCCCCGGCATCCTTTCAACCAGACCTATCTGAGCAATAAGGGCCCCACAGAGACCCAGCAGTCCACCAATATACAAAAGTCCCAGGACCCCTATGCTTGTGGCAAGCTGGGTCAAGATACCATAGACGGTCAATGTACCCAGGGACATCATGATCGCATGGATAACCATCCCCTTTCCTCTCCCGCTTTCAAAGGTATAATCAGCCACCATCGTGACAAACTGGGGATGACTCAGGACCAGGCCGGTACCGATAATAAAACGGGAAAGGTAAACAAAGAACAGTTGTCCCGCCAGTGACCCAATCCCCAATGCAAGGACAATGGTTTTACTGTGACCAAAGATGATGTAAAAAATACAGCATATACCAAATCCCACGACAATGAGTATTTTGCGGCCATATTTGTCTGAGGCAATGCCAACCAGTCCGATAAGCAGGAGCGTCGCTATCTGGCTCATGTTCTGTAAACCGGAGTTGATTGATCCTGCCATCCCCTCAGGAATGCCAATGGTCTCTTTCAGAAATGCGGGCTGCACCACTGCCGGGAGTGCCATAAGGCATCCCATAATCCAGCTTGACAGGTAGAGGGTAGAAAAATTGGTGCGGGTCAATCCCATGGGGATAGAAATGCCAGCAAATTTCTTGCCCGATTCCTGTTCTTTCAGACTATCCTTCATTTACCTTTCCATAAACTACAGATGCACGATTCATGATACAAGCATGTCAAATGCAAGCACTAAATCCAAAATCCTAAATGTTCGGTCAACCAACCATTCTTAACCAAGTCGAAGGACAAATGCAAAGAGCAATGTTCAAAACGTTCCTCATGTCTGCGAGCGACCTAGGGAGCGCGGCAATCTCTATTTTTAAAGCGCTATGAGATTTGCTTCGTCGGTTTTTGACCTCCTCGCAATGACTTGAACAGGCTTGTCGGAGAGTGGAAGTTCATCCTTTTATTCCCTCTTTTTCATCTTCACTCACTTCACCTGTCCGCTCCAGCCAGAGGAGGCTGCCGATAAATCCTACCAGCATAGTCAATGCACCACTGAGATAAGGATAGCTTATGTTGACATCAAAGAGAAAACCTGCACAAACAGGTCCGAAGATGCGGCCCAGACTCATAAACGAATTAGTTAACCCCATAGCCTTACCCTGGGCTATGGTGGTCTTTTTTGATATGAGGGATGAAATTGCGGGTCGCAACAGAGAGTTGCTGACAACAAAAAAGCTGACCGTGAGCACCACTTCAGAAAATGTTCCTGCCTGGAGCATCAGCAAAAATCCTATGGCACTGACCAGTAATGACACTTTAATGATATTCGCCTCACCCCAGCGCCTGCTCAGCGGTCCGGTCAGTACACCCTGCATGATAGCAGAAATAATGCCGATGACAACAACAATAGTCCCTACCCGTTCGGGTCCATATCCATAGAGTTTAAGGGCGTACAAACCAAAAATGCCTTCAAAACTGGTAAGTCCAAAACTCATCAGGAACGCCAGCAGCAGAAGGAAACCGAACGGTCCAAACAGGGCCTGCCAGAGTGAATGAAATTGCAGGCTGTGTAATCCAACTTCGTGGTGTGTTCGCTTCTCCGGCGGGAGAGATTCGGGAAGAGCTGCCAGTATAGGCAATAAAGCAAGGATGGAAAGGACAGCAGCAAGATAAAAGGGCAATGAAAGTGACGTGCTAGCAAGCCAGCCACCGATGCCCGGACCGAATATGACCCCAACACCCATTGCCGCACTCAAGAGCCCCATCCCCCCACCACGCTCATCGTCGGAGGTGCTGTCACTTATGTATGCCATAGCAGTCGGCATGGTGGCCGAGGAGAGAATACCTGCCATAATCCTCGCCGCAAAGAGCATCCACAGCTGGGTGGACAAACCAAAGAGAAGATGTGCAAGTCCATTTCCCACTACGCCGAGTATCAAAATGGGTTTGCGTCCGTATCGATCTGAAAGATCTCCCCAGATAGGGGCACAGACAAACTGCATAACGGCAAAGGTGGCCATCAGGAGCCCTAGCGAACTGCCGCTGGCGCCGAAGGCATCAATATAAAAGGGGAGAATGGGGATGACAATCCCAAATCCCAGCATGACCACCACCAGGGTGAAAAAAAGAATTGCAATATTATAGCGGTTGGTTTTCATTCTTCTCCTGCATGCCCGGTTGGGGTCAGACCTACACTTTTGACAACTTTTGTCAAAAGTGTAGGTCTGACCCCCTTATTAGGAGAAAACTATAGGGTAAGCAAGGGGTTTTTCAATAAAAATGGAGTGTTAAATTTTATGGAGGTCCCCCTCCCTTATCTTGTTCTTGACATGCACGATAAACTTTTCTATACTTCCAATCTTACAAGTTTTCTTTTTAAACAAAAACCCTAACAAAAAGAAAGGACGTACAATGAAAAAACATCGATTGCAACCGGCCATTTTCATCTGTGCCTTTGTCCTTGTGCTCTGTTTTACAACAGGTCCCTCGGCAAAGGTAGAATGGGAGATCCTAAAGGATATCACCCTTACCGAAGAGCCGCGGGATATTGCGGTAGCCCCCGATGGCGCAACGGCATATATTCTCTGCGGCAAAAGTGTTCAGGTCTACTCTGTACGGGAAAATAAGGTAACCGGAAACATTCCACTAACAGGTGATTTTTCTCAAATTGCCGTTGCCCCCAGTGGAGAACAGCTGTTTGTGACAAATGCTGCCGGGAAACAGCTCTCTGTTATTCAAATCTCCCAGGTGTATGATATTCCGGTAGGTACATCACCTGTAATCGGAAAGGCAGGGGCCCCGGTCACCGTTTATGCATTTCTCGACTATCAGTGACCCTACTGCAGCAGGGTTTACCCTGTGCTTGAGCAGTTGCTCAAGAAATACCCTACCCAGGTCAACATGGTCATTAAACACTTTCCCTTAAGAATGCACAAGTTTGCTGAAAAGGCATCGATTGCAGCCCTTGCCGCGGACAAACAGGGGAAATATGAAGAGATGACCGTAGTCCTTCTAAAGAATTTCAAGAGCCTCAATGATGAAACCATCAAGAAACATGCTGAAACGGTTGGTCTCAACATGGAGCAATTTAACAAGGATATGAGCGATCCTGCACTGAAAAAGCAGGTGCAGGGAGACATGCAGCTGGGAAATTCTGTCAAGGTAAGAGGCGTACCGGCGATTTTCATTAACGGCAGGACTGCCAAGCAGCGTTCTCTAGAGGGATTTTCTGCAATGGTTGAACAGGAACTTAAGAAAAAGTAATACCCCTGACAGCTTAACTATTCATCGCTTGGTAAGGTAATACTCTCTCAGGTGGGTGCTGATTGTATCCAGTTTCTTTTGTGCATTCTTTATATCCTTTTTGAAATTGGAAGAACTTGTGCAATCACGCACCTGAGAGAGAAATGAATCTTCAGAAAAATCCTCCTTTAACCCCTCTATGATTTTATTTACCTCATCAACAAACGCATCCCGTGAAGCAGCTCCCTCTTGAATATACTCATCCTTAAGCTCCGAGATCCGCATGAGCCACGATTGGGCAAATTTCCGGATCATCTTCTCCCCCTCGCTTGCGAGATTCGAAGTATTTACCCGCTGCTCAAGCTTCTCCAGCATAAATAGTAGTTGAGATTTATCATTCTCCAGGGAATTCCGCTCCTCTGTCGTCTCTGCCAATTTCTTCCGGATTTGTGCCAGCTGTTTGTTAAGTTCACGGTTTAGCCTGGCCAGTTTTTCAACTTCCCTATTGTAGGTGTTTGTCAAAGACTCATAGTGCTCGGGGGAAATAGAGCCCGTAAACTTCCCATAGATAATTAAATAGGCTGCCACTAAGAGTACCACCACGAACAAAATAAGCAGTTTTTTAGGCAATCTGTTTTTTCCCTTCAATTTCCACTACCTCTTAAAGGATACGTGTTTAACCATCTCTCTTACAGATTAAATCAAAGCTTCTGGATAAAAGCAACCAGTTTTCTGGAGGGGTCAGGTCTACACATTTGACAAAATTATTGTCAAATGTGTAGACCTGACCCCTAGATTATTTACTGCTAAAGAAATGTGCAAAAGTTTTCGAAAAGCTCTTTACTACAGTGAAAAGTTCCAATGGTCTTAATTTTCTTTTTTTGTTAAGAACACAATAGAATAACACG
>CAVVWZ010000037.1:0-40823 GCA_963752035.1 uncultured delta proteobacterium
TGAGAGAGGCTCCATCAATTACTATTATCAAGGCGCTCTTAAAACGCGGGGCAATAATCAAAGCCTATGACCCTGTAGCGGTGGAAAGCACCAGAGCGATATTGGGAAATTCCATAAGCTACAGCAAAGACAACTACTCTATCCTCAAGGGGGCAGATGCCCTCGCTGTAATAACGGAATGGAATGAATTCCGAAGGCCAAATTTTGAGAAGATGCTTAAGTTGATGCGCTCTCCTATTATCTTTGACGGAAGGAATATCTACTCACCCAGGCAAGATAAGAGAAATGGGTTTTGAGTATTATGGCATCGGCTGTTAAGTAAATACCCTAAGAAGGAGGTTCTTTTGCGAACATTAGTTACCGGTGGGGCTGGTTTTCTTGGAAGCCATCTTTGTGACAGGCTGATCAAAGAAGGGCACAAGGTAATTTGTATGGATAATCTTTTAACGGGATGTATGGACAACATCAGTCATCTCATCGGAAAGGACCAGTTCCACTTTATCAAGCATGACGTTACTGAATATATCTACGTGGAGGGTCCTCTTGATAACATAGTCCACTTTGCCTCACCGGCCAGCCCAATCGATTACCTGGAGCTGCCCATTCAAACCCTCAAGGTCGGCTCTCTTGGTACCCATAAAGCCCTGGGATTAACCAAAGCAAAAAAGGCACGGTTTCTTCTGGCCTCAACTTCAGAAACATACGGTGATCCCCTTGTGCATCCCCAATCGGAGGATTACTTCGGCAATGTAAATCCCATAGGACCCCGGGGGGTCTACGATGAGGCAAAAAGGTTTGCAGAAGCAATTACCATGGCATATCATCGCTTCCACGGTGTAGAAACAAGAATTGCCCGTATCTTTAACACCTATGGCCCCCGCATGAGAATGCATGATGGAAGAGTGGTCCCAGCATTTCTCTGTCAGGCACTGCGCGGGGAGGATTTAACGGTCTTCGGTGACGGTAGCCAGACACGCAGTTTCTGCTACGTCTCTGATTTAATTGATGGCATATTCAGGCTTCTTATGTCTGATGAAACCAATCCAGTCAACATAGGCAATCCCGCGGAAATGAGTGTGCAGGAATTTGCCCAGGAGGTAATCAGGTTAGTGGGAAGTAAAAGTAAAATCATTTTCAAACCCCTCCCTCAGGATGATCCCAAGGTAAGGCAGCCAGACATTACAAAGATCAAACGGGTCCTTGGCTGGACACCATCGGTTCCCCTTGCAGATGGCCTTGCCAAGACCCTCACTTACTTCAAGGGACAACTGGATATGAAGTGATCCCCCCGGGAAACACCACACCCCCTTCCTGTAACTCTTTTCCATTTGACATATAACCACATTTCTACTATTGTCTGTATATAAAGGTATCCGTTATGGGAAAGGTGTAGACCAGCTCCACTGTACCTATGTTCATAATAATTAGCTAAAGAAAGCCATCAAAAATGTCGATCTAAAAAAGTGACAAAAAAAGAAAAGGAACGGTTGAAATCTCTATGGCTTTTGAACTAAGACAAGAATTAAAGCTCTCACAACAATTAGTAATGACCCCACAGCTGCAGCTTGCTATCAAGCTATTGCAGATGTGTAAGATGGAACTGGTGGATATGATCCAGCAGGAAATGGTTGAAAACCCCATTCTGGAAGAGGTGCCGGAATCAGAATCAGACGGGCCAGTGGACTCAGTTGAAAATATTGAGGAAATTGCTGACACCAAGCTGGACACCATAAATGATACAAAGGAACAGCTCGGTCCGGAGATAAAAGACTACCTCCAAAGCACCAGCAGGGACGGCTACGTTTCCTATCATGAGAGGGAGGAAAAGGAGAGTTTTGAGTCAACCCTGACTAAGAGCACATCCCTTGGGGATCATCTTACCTGGCAACTGCACATGTGCGCACTGCCGGAAGAGGAACAGAAGATTGGAGAACTTATCATTGGGAACCTGAACCCCGATGGGTACCTTCAGGTACCGCTGATAGAAATCGCCAAGACCTATTTGGCAGAAAACCAAGACGCACGGGGATACAACACAGTTGCCACATGGAGCCAGGCAAACTGGCTTAAGCTCCTCTCTGCCCTCCAAAAGGCAGAAAAAGTATTAACCACCATTCAGGAATTTGACCCGATTGGTTCGGCCTGCAGAAATCTTCAAGAGTGTCTCCTGATTCAAATACGATTCTTAAAGAGTGATAAACCTCACCTTGAAAAAATCGTCAGAATGCATTTGTCAGACTTAGAAAAAAAGAAATATCAGGTCATTGCCAGCAATCTTCACATTACTATCGATGAAGTAGTTGAATCCGCAAAAGTCATCTCCCAGCTGGAGCCAAAACCGGGCAGACCCTTTAATGACAGGGAACCACAATATATAACACCTGATATCCATGTTTTTAAAACGGGCGATGATTTCACGGTAGTATTAAACGGTGATGGTATGCCTAAATTGAGAATAAGTCCCTTCTATCTGGAATCAATTTACAACAACTCTTCATCCGCCCCCGTCAAAGAGTATATCCGGAACAAGATGAGATCAGCTATCTGGTTGATTAAAAGCATCTATCAACGGGAAAGAACAATCCGGAAAGTTATGGAAAGTATCATCAAATTTCAAAGAGAATTCTTTGATCACGGGGGGGATCACCTGAAGCCTTTGATTTTGAAGGACGTAGCTGAAGACATCAGTATGCACGAATCTACCATCAGCAGGGTCACCACAAACAAATACGTCCACACACCCCATGGTATTTTTGAGTTGAAGTATTTCTTTAATGCCGGGATTGGCTCTAATGGGGGAGTTGCATCTGAAAGCGTGAGGAACAAAATCAAGGAAATTCTTGCCAACGAAAACCCAAAGCATCCCTTGAGTGATCAGGAGATTGTTGCACTTCTTAAAGAACAGGAAATTGAAATAGCCCGCCGTACAGTAGCTAAATACCGCGAGATGCTTGGCATCCTGCCTTCTTCCAAAAGAAAGAAATTCTTTTAAACACACATTCCGGTTTAAAAACCAATCACTTACAAACAGCTCCGGTACTTGCGGAGGTAACCATTTGAGAATAACGGTAGGCATATCCGTGCTTAATCTTAGGCTCAGGTGCCACCCACTGCTGTTTCCTCTTATCCAGTTCTTCCACAGAAACTGCTAAGGTAAGTTTCTTACCCGGTATGTCTATTTCGATGGTGTCACCATCTTGCACCAGGGCAATCGGGCCTCCCTCCATTGCTTCTGGAGAAATGTGACCAATAGCTGCACCCCTCGTACCCCCGCTAAACCTTCCGTCCGTAATCAGAGCCACATCTTTATCCAATCCCATACCGGCAATGATGGCAGTGGCCGTTAGCATTTCTCTCATGCCCGGGCCACCCCTGGGGCCTTCATACCTGATTACCACAATGTCACCCGGTTTAATCCGGTTATCCATGATTGCCTTCACTGCCTCCTCTTCAGAGTTGAACACCCGTGCAGTCCCTCGATTGGCAAGCATCTTCTCATCCACCGCCGCTTGTTTTACGACTGCTCCGTCAGGGGCCAGGTTTCCTCTCAGAATAGCAATACCCCCCTCTTTATGGTAGGGTGTTTCCAGCGGCCGAATAACCTCCGGGTCAGCAATTTTCACACCGGTTAAGTTTTCACCCATCGTTTTGCCAGTTACTGTCAGGACATCTTTTTTAATGAGCCCTTGTCGGGAGAGTTCAGCCATGACCGCGGGTACACCCCCTGCGGCATCCAGGTCTTCCAGGTGGTCGGAACCTGAAGGGCTGATGCTACAGAGGTTAGGTGTCTTGGTACTCAGCTCGTTAAAGAGATCCAGGTCAAGTTCCAGATGTGCTTCCCGGGCAATAGCAGGCAGGTGTAAAACCGTATTGGTTGAACCCCCGAGCGCCATATCCACAGCAATCGCATTGCGAAAGGCATCCATGCTTGCGATATCCCGTGGTTTGACATTCTGTTCAACCAGTTCCATAATCTTCCTTCCAGCCATCTTGGCAAGCCTTTTCCTCCTGGCATCAACAGCAGGTATGGTACCGTTACCCGGTAAGCCCATACCGAGCGCTTCAGTCAAACAGTTCATGGTATTAGCGGTAAACATACCGGCACAGCTTCCACTTCCCGGGCAGGCCTTGTCTTCCAGGTCCCGGAGTTCCTCTTCGCTCATTTTTCCCGCCTGCACCTTACCCACTGCCTCGAAAACAGTAATCACATCCGTTTGTTTGCCCCGGCTGCGTCCCGTCAACATGGGGCCTCCGCTAATGAGCAGGGCAGGAATATTGAGACGCATGGCAGCCATGAGCATGCCCGGAGTAATCTTGTCACAATTGGTCACTAAAACCAGTCCATCAAAGGGATGAGCCATTGCCATGATCTCAATTGAATCTGCGATAAGCTCTCTGCTGGCAAGGGAATAGTTCATGCCGGTATGGTGCATGGCAATACCATCACAAACACCGATGGTTCCGAATTCTATCGGCGTTCCCCCGGCAAACATGATACCCGATTTTACAGACTTTACGATATCATTGAGGTGGATATGTCCCGGGATGATCTCGTTGAAAGAGTTTGCAACCCCGATAAGTGGTTGGGCCAATTCTTCATCGGTATACCCCATTGCCTTACAGAGAGAGCGGTGAGGTGCCCGTTCTAAACCCTTTTTCATCAAATCACTTCGCATGGAAAACTCCTCTCACAGTATAAAAACTGTATGGTCACAGATATGAATATTTTCATGAAATTAGCAGAAACTAAAGTGCGCTGTCAAGCACAGAATCTATCCACCAATCATGATGTTACCATTCAAGGAACAGTCCGCCCGAACCCAAACCATTTGACATACATGCCGAAATAACGTATAGTTATTTAATTAGTCCTGATAACAAGGAAAGGAATACATGGTGAAGTTACGAATGGGCGCTCTGGTTGCCCTTTTATTATTTACTGTTGTATACAGTAGGATTTTGGTCGCCAATGAGGAAAAAGGATCCCGTGAAATAGATACCTTCACATCGTCGGGTGAGGCAGGGGAACTGGATGGATGGCAATCCTTTGATAATGACCTTGACGAGTGCTATGAAATAGGTGAAGAAGAAAACAACTTTTTTCTCAAGGCACGAACGAAAGATCGGGGTTCTATCATTGCCAAGTCATGCAGCTATAGCTTAAAAGAATTTCCTTTTATTACATGGAGATGGAGGGCTTTACTGTTCCCCGAGGGGGCTGATGAACGGTACAAGCGTTCCGGGGATAGTGTGGCCGGAATTTATATAATCTTCCCCAGCATCATAAATCCAGGTAAATTTAAAAACAAATTGGGTATCAAACTGCCAGTACCTGATAGTTTGAAACCTGAGTGCATAAAATACGTTTGGAGCGCATCTTTACCCATAGGAACTGTTCTCGACAGTCCCCATGCCAAAAAAACCAAGATCGTGGTATTGCAGAATGGCGCTTCTCCCCTGAATAAATGGGTCACGGAAGAGGTAAATGTTTATGCCGATTACCGAAGGTTCTTCAACAAAGAACCCGATGAAGTACAGGCAGTAGGCATTTTGACCGATGCTGATGACACCTCTTCAGAGGCCATGGCCGATTATGATGATATTTTCCTTAAGAAGTTTCCTTCTCCCCAGGTGAAGTACGAAGTTGAAGAGACTACAGTGATTGCCCGCAATCCATAGAATCCGCTGAACAGAAATTTTTACCACAAAAAAGAGGGATAGGTATATGGATGAACCATACAATCTATCCCTCTTTTTCATACTTTTTGAATGAAGAATATTACTTCTAGCTTTTCATAGGCTCAATATTCTTCAAAGCCATAGCAATAAAGGGTTTAGGGGTAATTTCCTTAACCACTTCAATGACCATATCTTCAGTTACCGCACCATCTCCGGCCTTGTTTGCCAGTCCTTCCATCAGCTTTTTCTCCGTCATAGCCCTGAAAGGTTTCGGTGAACTTTCTATGAGTTTTTCAGTCATTGCCTTACTATTGCCTTCCCAATTAAGCTCTGCCATGCTTATCCCTCCTTTCGATTCAATTCTTTTACCCGCATAAGTACTATGAGGATAAAAGGTCGATTAGGTGACTGCTCCACTAAATACTCTACTATCTTTCAAACAGTAATCATCAAAGAAGAAGCAGTTAAAGTGTAGGTAATATTTATACAAACCCTTACACAATGTCAAGGGAAAAGTTAGAGGGGTCACATCTTAATTATTAACTATTTCGCTGTATTCATTCAGGAGTGTTTACGTGCGAATAGTTAATAATTAAGATGTGACCCCTATTTTTGCTATTTTTTGAACAGCCGATCCCACTCATCCCGGGCCTTTTGGGCTCCATCTTCAGGTGCAGTGGGTGTTTCAGCAGCATTCATAACAAAGAACTCACAAAAATTACTCTGATCACGTTCCCGTACTTCCTCACTTTGCGGTTCTCTGCACTGGTTGTGCGCACCAGGGTCATGGAAGGCACAATTGAGACAACACCTCACATCCCTGTGACACTGAGGGCAGATTTCATGTCTGCCCACCACATCTCCCATATCCAGTTTCTTCCCGCAAAAGCAACAAACCATCAAGACAGCCTTTTCCCCCATGTATAAGCTAAATGATTACATTTGAAAGCTGGCAAGGAAAATCATGATATACATGATTCTTAAATCCGAAATCCGAATATCGAAACCCGAAATGGTTCGGTCAGCTCACCATCCTGAGCCAAGTCGAAGGACAAACCTAAAATTCAAATATCAAAACCCCAAACATGGAACCACTCAGAACACGAAGACAAATATAATGCTGTGGAATGTGGATTGAAAGAGTTTTTTATCTCATATCACAGATATCACGTCCCACATCATGATTGTTTCTTCTGATTTCTGTCTTCTGACTCCTGACTTCTTTTTTTACAGCACAATCCTCATGAAATCCTCTGCCAGGGTTACTTCTCCGGAATACTGCTCTTTTACACTGACCACAATATCTTCTTGGTCACAGGGAGGGTAAAAGTGATTCAGCAGCAGCCTTTTACACCCTGCTTCCCGGGCGACACGACCTGCCAATGAAGGGAGTAAGGTGGCCCTCCACCTTTCTGCTGTCAGGAAATGAACACTCCAGGATAAAGAGATCTACCTCCCGTCCCAATGCTATGAGGCTGGAACAAAAATCGGTGTCACCTGAATAGGCTACCGCTTTTCCATCCCGGCCCGTCACCCTAAAACCAACACTGTTGTCACTATGGAGCAGAGAAAATCCCTGCAGGCTAAAATCAGGGAATGTAATCTCTTCCTCGCCAATTTCCATAATGGTAAGGGTATACTCCTGGGGAACAATCCACCTGCCGTAGACAGCCTTCAATCCTTCATAAAACTGACCCATGCCCCCGGGCCCTATCACCCTTAATTCTCCTGTCCTCTTCTGCTCACTCCCGTAGTTGGAAGCAAAGAGAAAAGGCACAAGTTCAGCGGTGTGATCAGGATGAAAGTGGCTGTAGAGCAGGTAATCAAGCTCTTTATAATCAATATTTGCCTGAAGCATCCTTTGCAGGGTACCTGACCCACTATCCAGCAGCAGGGTGCTGGTTCCAACTTTGATTACTGTACCCGGTGAACCCCGTCTTAAGGATGGAACGCCTGTACCGGAACCGATAACAGAGATTTCCATAGCTTTCAATCTTCTCAGTATGACAACACTTTCAGGTAAAAATATCTTCCATTTCTTATAACACAGGTCATGAGAAACCAATACCATTTTGTTGCAATAGCATTGAAGGTTCAGGCTGATAATGTGCCTTTTTCTAAAGCCTTGAACTGCTTTATGAACGAGCAAATCCTCTAAAAAAGCAGAGTCCTAATCGACTCTGCTTTTTACATTAAGGAATCAACCTAGCAGTCACACAAATCCTGAGTAGAGGTTGATTGATGCTTATTTTGGTATAGAGTTAACTTTCTGATCATTTAAACCACCCCAACATGTGGATCGAACTGCAACCTTATGGATCGTTATAAATATTCTTGACAACTCAAAAAAAGGTTTATATATTAAATATTGATGTATAAAGTAATTTAGAAATTACTCTTTGCTCTAAAACCAATCAAGCTTTTCCATACGATAAGGTTGCATACATGAAAAGGAAACAGATCTAAAATAACAGACTTTTTTCAATATATTGTTTTAAAAATTTTAACAGCAGTCATTCAATTGATCCCTCTGCATATAGGCAGAGGGGCGTTAAAGTCTCTTGCCTATTTGTTCTATCTCTTTGACAAAAAGCAACGCAACATAGCATATAAAAACCTCCGCAATGCATATGGTGATGAATTATCAGACATGCAGATAAGGAGGATAATTAGGAGGAACTATCTGCATTTTGCTTCGATTTGGATAGATTTTGTTAAGCTGCCACGAATAATTAACGCCAGTAACTGGCAAAACTACCTTGAGGTAGAAGGGTTGGAGTTTGCAAGAAAGGCCCAAGAAGAAGGAAAGGGAGTTATATTTGTGACAGGGCATGTGGGAAACTGGGAGGTTTTGGGCTATTCTTTTGAATTTTTCTTACATCCCCTCCATTCAATTGCAAAACATTTGAAGAATCCCTTTGCCGATAGATTTCTTACAAGCCTCAGAGAACAAGGCAGACAGAAGATAATCTTTACTGAGAACGCTTCTCGTAAAATAATAAGGGTTCTTAGGAATAATAATCTATTGGGAATCCTCGTTGATCAGAATGCCAGGGAGAACAACATTTTCGTTGACTTCTTTGGACAGAAAGCTGCGACGACAAGGTCTGTTGCAACAATTTCACTCAAGACGGGAGCACCCATTATCATGGCCTTCTTGAGAAGGACTGACAAAAAATACAGGTTCAAGATCACCTTCAGCGAGCCAATTAAGATAGAGAGGACGGGTAATTTAGAGGAGGACATTTTAAGTCTCACACAAAGATATACAACAATGATAGAATCTCGAATAAGAGAACATCCCCACGAGTGGCTCTGGATGCATCGCAGGTGGAAGACAAAACCGCCAATTGCTACTACTTCATGAAGAAACAATATCCCAATAGTTTATTTGCCTGAATAATCAAAATGATACCGATACTGCTCTTAATGAGAATATGGAACTAAGGGTATCCCTCCGAGTAAGGGTTTGATATGCATTGAATAGGCTAACCTAATCAATGCAACCTTAAAGAGAGGAGGTACCCAATGAATTATATCGGATGTGACTGTCATATTTCG
The DNA here is from genome assembly GCA_963752035.1 of uncultured delta proteobacterium. Taxonomy (GTDB): domain Bacteria; phylum Desulfobacterota; class WTBG01; order WTBG01; family WTBG01; genus CAVVWZ01. The sequence continues at coordinate 9,241 of CAVVWZ010000037.1, forward strand.
ACTTTGGATTGTGCGGTTGTCAATGAGAGAGGGCAAGAAACCAAGAAACAGAAGATGAATACAGGTGTCAAAGGATTAATGGAATTTGTTAAGAGCATTCCGAAACCAAGGAAGATAATCATAGAGGAGGGAACCCTTGCAAGTTGGTTATTAGAGGTTTGCACTGCTTACGGGGAAGAACTTATTATCACCGATCCAAAAACGAATCGGTGGATTGGTCGAGCAGGTCAGAAGAACGATGACTATAGATGCAAGCAAGTTGGCACAGCTGGCCAGAGGTGGATACATCAAAGAGATCCATCATCCGATTGGTCACCGAAGAAGATTCAGAGAACTTGTTATGTCATATCACGATACCGTCAAGAGTCAGACCCGGATTAAGAATAAACTGAAAGCGAAGTTCAGACAAAATGGGATAAAGTGCAGTGGAGAGACTGTGTATTCTGCCAAGTACAGAAAGGAGTGGAGAAAGAGGCTTCCACAAGACAAAGTGGTACAGGTGATGGTAGAGGGATTATGGCGGCAACTTGACCAGGTTCACGAGGTCCAGGAAGAACTGTTAGGACATATTCGAAAGCAGAGCAGGCAGTATTCAGAGATAAAGAGATTCAAACACATTCCGGGGATTGGTACTGTTCATGCCGCGACGATATCAGCGATCGTGGAGACTCCCCATCGCTTTGCGAATAAGAAGAAACTCTGGATGTATGCGGGTCTTGGTCTGGCGGAGAAGAGCTTCTGGAGAAAAAGTGTATTCAAGGAGTCTGACCCGTTCAATTATAATCGGCTACTTAAAAAGTGCTCTCAAACAAGCAACAGAGGCTGCCATTATTGCCCGGGACAACCAATTCAGACGGCAATACTTACGGTTAACGCTCGAGAAGGGGATTCCATCTCACCGGGCTAAATTGACCGTGGCCAGAAGCATATTGGCCACCATATATGGAATCTGGAAGAGTGGAGAAGACTATGATCCTACTATAGACAAGAAAAGGATGGAATCAGATAAAACGTAGGTTCGTGCATACCATCTTGTGAGAAATGGTTAGTCCATATGAGCCAGCGATGGATGCACGGAAGAGGGAAAGTATCTACAATATATTGGCCTAAAGGTCACATTTCACTATGAGTATGCACCCTCACAATTTCCGTAAATTTTCATAGGCCTTCAAAGTCTCCGAAAGATGTGTGGGTAAAAATTAGCAAGAAACCATTTGAAATGGCAGTACAGAAACCCGCTAAAATCTGATTATTCTATCCATCGTGTAAATGAGTAACGCTGATATGCGCTTAAACCAGGACTAGCATGATGGGGTAAGAACTCAATAGTTTTTACAGGGATACCCTGAGAGTCAAAAAACATTTCTTCAGGGTAACGGAGAAGTTTTTTCTTGACTCTTAGTTCCAAAGATATGTTGGGATCCAGTTTCAAATTTAGTGTTCAGAACCTTCGATTAATCTTCTAAAACACCTAGTACACCATCCAAAAATACTCTCTTTTACCCCACTAAAATACTATACTATACCCATTTACATAATCCTTATTTCATCTTATTATTTGAGTAAGACGAGATAAATTCATGGATTACACATTAGGTAAATCAATACAAATCAACAAGCATTAACAATGACAAACACTACTGTTAATATATTCTCAATGAGGGATATGATATGGCCAGCAATCAGGACATAGAATATTCGATGAAGACCGATGGAACTTTTCAAAAAGGGCAATACATTTTCTATAAGGGAGATGAAGCAAAGATTTTAGGTGTAAAACCAGTGGTTACTATAAAAATAGAAAACAAGAATCAAATTATTTGCGGGGATGTAGTAATAAAGGATATTTGTCCCAAATATAAACTAAAGCAGTCTACACGAAAGATCTAGTATGGATTATTGTTGTAACGAACAATTGGTTGGAATAGATCAAGTTGATTATTATAGCAAACAGTATATCTCATCACATAGCAAGAATTGCGAAAGGGAGGTATAGTTATGAATATACAAGACAATCCCGTAGCACTAAAAGGTTTTGCAAGAGTGTTAGAGCGTATAAAATTCAATATACTAGTGGTTGATGACGATCCTTCTCTACTTGAGACTAATTTTTTTATTCTTGAAGATAAGGGGTATCAGACTATAACAGCAACAAGTGGAGAACAAGCTATTGAAGCATTGGAGAGTAGGTGTTTTGACTTGGTTATCACTGATCTTAATATGGGAAAAGTAAATGGAATTGCAGTATTGAAAAAAGCGAAAGAGCTACACCCGGAAACACCAGTCATCATCACAACTGGTAATATTGATGTCCAATCTGCCATTGAAGCTATACGATTTCGTGTTGATGATTACCTTTTAAAGCCAGTTCCCAGGAAAGATCTACTGGATTCTGTATCTCATTTCTTGCATTAGCAAACGATCGAAGAAACTGGAGTTAAAGCCACTGTCACAAAAAATTCAAGCCGACAGGCATTTTCAACTAAACTTACTTATTCCCACCACAATGTATTTTAAACGAATATGGAAAGTATCTTTTTAATACTTATCGGTTTATTGTCTGCACTAGTTATAATCACCTTTTGGATGATAGGCACATGGTGAGACCGTATTCCGGTAATTGATAGGATTTATTATAGAGATAATTTGAATTTCATTCTTGCATCTAACCTCCTTTTCTTAGCCCCTCTCAGAGCTTCTTCTGTTAGGGACTTTTTTATTTTTTTTATACCCAAAATATTGTGGTGCATCAAATGATATGGACATTTAACAAACAATAAACACTCCATCTCTGATTGTCCGAGTTTGGCTTTCTGTTTGTAACATTCAAAGACCCCATCTTCAGCCTATCTTAACAAACCCTACAATCGCCTTCAGGAAGATTATATTTTATACCTTGCTCTGGCAATGTTTGCTCCCATTTGACAGTTTCCATAGAATATGTTCATCTTATATATATAGTTTATTAGAATAACTAATAGCTTTAGGAACTAAAGAACTAATGCTCACATCAAAAGAAGAAAAGTTGTTTTCGTACTGTATGGAAGAACTACGGCTTCTCATTGAAAATCCTCATGAACATGATTCATCAATCGAAAGACTAGTAACTATTAAAAATTGCATTGAAGGTTGTTGTACAAACAAATATTAATCAAAGAGAGGTGAAGTAAAATGCCAACTACAATAGGGAGTTTAACCTTATATTCTGTACCCGAATTATCTCAAAAGTTGAATGTAACCACCGTTTCTATTAGAAATTATATCAATCAGGGTCACCTGAAAGGACAGAAGGTAATGGGAAGGTGGATGGTATCAGAAGAAGCTTGGGGGGAATTTTTCAACAAACTCTCCTGACTTAATGATTATATTTCATCTGCTCTTTCTTCATGGCAATGGGTGGATTATGGAACAACAATCCTTAGCAAAGTCTGAAGCAACTGACTCTCAAGAGGTACAGCAGATAGAATTTATAGATTCAGCAGGGCAAGTAAGCTATGAAAAGCAATCAGTAGTGTCCCAAAGTTTAAAAAATTAATGTCTGTAAGTTATTGATTTTTCCTGGGTGGCCAACCAAAATTAAATTCAAGTCGATGCAGGTCATGGACGTTACTATAACCCTTGATAAATAAGGCTATTGGCCATCATTAACTAAAAACGTTGGGACGTTTCTGAAAAGCAATCAAGCATAAAGAGTGTCATCATAATAAGGTATTTAACCATATTTTTTTGCTTGGCTTTCTGGTACGGTGTTTCTATGTTGGTAAATTATGTATTTCTTATTGGTTGAATTAAGATAAGTAAACAGAATATTTTCATTAAAGGCAGGGTCTTAATTGGCTCTGCCTTTTCTTGTGTCACCTCAATATATTGTATATCCCTAATTGGAACCAAAATTGTAAGATTCTGCAAAGAGTTGACAGTCTACACTCCCACATAAAAAACTCAACATTGAATTTGAATGTCAAGGTTGAACCCCAAGAAAATTCCATGATTGTTTTGGAATGTCAAACCGGGTTGCAATTTATTGGATTGTAAGATATTTGGTAAATGTTTTGACCAATGATTTAGATCACAAGATGTAGTTACTTTCTTCTATGGGAGTGCTGAAAAGGCTTTATTAATTTTTTCACATTCCCAAGAATTTCCTTGACTCAAACCAATAAATATTGATATAAGTATATGTATAAAAAGTAAAGACTACTTGTAACTTATGGAAGGGGATAAGTGGGGGAAGTAGATAGTAAAGTAGAATTTTAGTAAATGTAGACTGTCGAAGTACATATTGAGTGCTCGGCAGTTTTTTTCTGTATTTTAACAAGAGGAGGAAGAGATGAAGAAGATGGAAGTAGGAATACTGATTTTAGGAATAGTATTATCGTTTGCTCACAGTGGTCAGGCACAACAGATAGATACCCATTGTTGTTGTAATGTACTATGCTATTACAGTTATTATCAATTCGATGGTGTTAAAGTGAACAGGAATAGTTTTACAATGTCTTTTGATGAGTGTGAGTTGGTTACCGATTTGGGTATATTTTCTGCGAAAGATAGATGTGAAGCCCCGTTTTATTTAGTAACGTTTTGTAATAACCGTAAGGATCAAGCAGAGGCAGAACTTGAGAAGACTGCTATAGGTGATTTTTATAGTTTTTGGTACTCTAAATCAGAAGGCAGTTGTATGGCGGAAGAGGTAGAGTGCCCAATTGAGTATACATTAGGGGCAGAAGATGAAAGGTTGCATATCCTTAGAAAGTTCCGTGATGAGGTGTTGAGCCCTACCTTAGTAGGACAAGAAATAATCAAACTGTACTATGAGTGGAGTCCATCAATCGTAAAATTAATGGAAGAAGATGAGGAATTTGAACATAGAGTTAAAAGATATGATTAATGAGGTGCTACCGATGGTTAAAGGAAGCTGTACAGTAAATCGTTCGATCTCATATGTTCTTAAAAGGCAGGGTCTTAATCAGCTCTGCCTTTTTCTATGGGTCACTATATCGTACGGGCCAATTTTGCTTGAAAAGTTAAGATTTTTGCAATAGCCTAAATTCCATCTACTTGTATAAAAAGATTCTATTTGATGCTGTAATAGTAACTGCCGTTACTGGAGTTCATAATCAAAACTATGGTGGATGATAGCCAGGTTCGGATGGGTAACAAGAATTATTAGTAATTGTGGAAATAATGGTTATGGAATTTCACAAACTACCGATGTAAATATCCAACGATTGCTTGATCTTCTAGTACACTCTAATATGTTGTATTCAGTATGTCCGTCATTGACCACAATAAAGTTAAAAATATGAATATCAATTAACAATATTTATTATGAAAGGGGGAAGTAATGCTGAAAAAATCTATTTTCATAGTTTTCTTGTTAAGTTTGATCTTATCATTTACTGGTAATTCGTGGGCAACCATAGAATGTTGTTGTAACCATTGACTTGTACTTTTGTTCCTTGGTTTGGGCCGGATGTTCCTGTTGTTGGGAGAAACCCCAAAGAAGTGCCAGTTAATGATTGTTATTACTTTTCAGATGAACAGTCCGGATGTGCGAGGAACGACTGATTTGCATTTCAGAGATTGAAGCCGAGAGCCCTTGTGGTTTCGGTATATAAGCCCGGAGAAATAATAGTTGATGGTATTTGCGACATGAGTCTGGTAGATGATGCATGTGAGTCTGAAACTTTATTGGGGTTTGATCATCCGGGACTTGATGTGCTAAGACAGTTCCGTGATCAGGTGCTCAGCAAAAGCGAGAAAGGAAGGAGATTAACCGAAGCTTATTATGAATACCGGAGATGAATTGATTAAGGTTTTTGAAGAGAACCCGGGGATAGAGATTTTTGCAACAGCACTACTTGAAAAAACAATTGAACTGCTGCAAGAAAACCTTTACACCGAAGAAGAATCAGGTGCGGATGCGGTTGCTGATGATATTGAAGTTTTAGCAGAGGAATTAGATATGATCGTTGAGAATCCAGGATTAAAAAGCATACTCAAGCAAATAAAACTGGATGTTAATAACAGAACACTCCTGGAATAATTACGTTTATACATATTGTTCTATTGAGATTAGTTATCGGTGGCAGGGCTTTGGCTCTGCCTTTTTCTTTATCTAACATATTGTGTCTACCAATTTCAGTCAAAAAGTTACATATACTGCAAAAGTGTTGCGTCGACCTCCTCACATAAAAACTCAACATTGAGTTTGAATGTCCAGGGTGACTACCAAAAAAATTCCATGATTGTTTTGGAATGTCAAAGTGCGATCTAAATGGTTGGATTGTAAGATCTTTGGTAAATGTCCAGTTTTGGAGAGTTCGTAGGATTCTTAGGAATGTTGAGAAACGGTATTTTGCAGGATTCATTTGGTATGTTGGGGGTTTTTGGGTTTATTTGGAAACACCATAAATAAAGTAATTGACAGAAAGCGTTAATTAGTAGTGGTCTTAATTCTACTGCTGTTTTTGTGCAATTGACATAAATTATAAAGTATGATTTTATTAAATTGAAAGAGTGGATTTTTTCTACGCCATAAATCGAGGAGAGATAATAATGAAAAGAGAAAAAATTTTAGCACTGGTGGTGATTTCGTTGTTTCTAATAGCAGCCAACGGATGCCCTCAATATCCCTCTCCAAGTTCTCCAAGACTGGTCAGACTACATCATATGCAACCGGTGATGATGGAGATATAGAAAGAGGGGTTGAGTGGCCAAATCCAAGGTTTACGGATAATTTAGATGGGACAGTGACAGACAATTTAACGGGGCTAATATGGCTTAAGCATGCTAACTGCTTTGCATTGGAATCATGGAATGGAGCATTAGAAGAATGTAATGAATTATCATCTGGGTCCTGTGGGCTAACTGACGGTTCTGTTATTGGTGACTGGAGGCTTCCTCAAAGGTTTGAATTAGAAAGTTTATGCGATATGGCATACTACCTCCCTGCCTTGCCGGATACAGAAGGAACTGGGCAGTATTTGGCAGGAAATCCGTTTACCTTCGTGAAATACTACCGCTACTGGTCTTCTACTACTAGAGCTGACTCTAGGGACCACGCCTTTTACGTAGACATGGAATATGGTTACGTGGGCGGCGACAGTAAGGGCAGCAACTACTTTGTCTGGCCTGTACGCGGAGGTCAATGATCGGTTATTTGACCATTTGAGTTATTTGATTAATCTCACAAAAGGCAGGGTCTGAATTGACTCTGCCTTTTCTTGTGTTACCCCAAAATCTAGTATATCCTCAATTGGGTCTAAAATTGTAAGATTCTGCAAAGTACCTGCGTTCTGTCAACTCCCGTAGAGAGTGCATAATAGATTTTGAATGTCCAGGGTGAACTCCAAAAAAATTCCATGATTGTTTTGGAATGTCAAACTGGGTTCTAAATTATTGGATCGTAAGATATTTGGGGAGACTGTCGAAAAAGCCCAAATTTACATTTTTGCGAATTTTAAGTGCTGTCAATTCAACCAGTTACAAAGTTCAAAATGGAGGTTTTAGGGTTTTTCGACAGTCTCTGGTAAATGTCGCTATGTTGATTGTCAAGAAGAGATCATAAGCCCTCCAGGAATATTTATCTGTGAACGCTGAAAAAGCACAAACCAGGCTGCTATTCGTGGTCTAAAGCCACATGAGATTTTTTCGCTTAATGCAAAAAGATGCCGTACGCTACAGTACGAAGTTTGTTGGTACCTTCAACATTTACCTCACGGTCATCTCGTGCGTTGTTTTTGCCGTTCCACTGTTCACCTTACTGCCTGATTACTCCAAACAGTTCTATGCCGCAGGTGCATAGTCTAAACGATAGGTAACTCCGTCAAGCAGGATACGCCTGATCCGGATGATCAACTTCCTGCTCACGGCAACAATTGCCCGCTTGCCACCACGCCGCATCTTTATCGCCTGGTAGGTTTTGTTAAGTCCGGGATCTTTTTTGATTGCAATCCAGCTGCACTCTACCATCCTCGTACGGAGCCGGTGGTTGCCCGCATGAGTGATTTTTCCCATCCGTACGTGCTGTCCGCTTGAATACTGGGACGGTGTAAGCCCGAGAAAGGCAGCAATTTGATCAGCAGTGGCAAATCTGCTCACGTCCTGCAGTTCGGTAAGAATTTCCATGGCACTTAAGACACCGATCCCGGGGATGCTTGTTAAGAGTTCTACCCTTCGTGCATACTTCTCTGTCCGGGCAAGTTTGCGAACTTCTCTGGTCATGTGCTTTACCTGCTGGGTCAGATACTCATATAAATCGATTAGTGTATTCAGTGAACGGCTCACGTATTCATCAGGTGTAATACTCCGAAGTGCTCTCAGAACAGGACGGGTCCAAAACCCCCTATTACCATCGAATGAAGGTAGTCCGTGAAAGAGTAAAAGGCTCTTTATCTGTCGCATCACATCAGTCCGGTGATTGGAAAGCTGCCTTCTGGTTCTCACATATTGCCGATGTGCCCGCTCTTCCTTGGATAATACATATACTTTCTTCAGACGATGACTTTCAAGGTACTGTGCCAGTTTCCTGCTGTCCCGCTTATCGGTCTTCACCCGGTTACCGCTCTCAACCGGAATGAGAGAAGGGGAGACCACGATACACTCCATTCCATCTGCATTAAGCTCGTCATACAGGTTGAATCCGCTAAAACCTGCCTCGTAGGCAATACGAATCCTGGCACCCTTATACTGGGCTAGCAACTTCTTTAAAACACGGTAGGACGGTTTTATGGTTGCCGACTCAACAACAATTCCTTCAACCAGTGCTGTTACGTGCCATGACACTTTGTGCACATCAATACCGACGTTAACTGTTTTTCCGTTGACATTAATTGTGTCTGCATCTAGTCTTTTTCTCATGGGAGTTCCTCCTTTTTATTAGGGTTTATATCTTTGGGTCTTTTGTAACCCATGGAGGGACTCCCTTTCAAGTCTTAATCAATCATAGTCTCTACAGTTTTTCTCTCAATTGAGGTACCACCATATGTAGTTTAAATTGAGGGGACTATAAGATACATTAATATTGATTTAGAGGCGATTTTATGGTTTAATTTAAAATTATAAGAACAATACTTGGGGATCAAATGAAAACACTTATTCATATAACCCTACCTCATCTTAGACGAAGAAGTCTAAGCAGGTGGGGTTTATTTGTTTGGGAGGAGATGGAGATGAAAAAACTATTGGCTATATGGATGTTTATTTTAGTTTTTGCTCTAATGTCTGGTACTGCATTTCCACAAGCACAATACTTAATTGATGGTGTGAATCCTCTGGCCCTTAACCTGGAGACAGTTCCACCGACATAATTGTCAAACAGTAGCCATCACGTTAGATCCCGGTGGAGAAATTACTACCCCCCTTATTACAGCGGGATGCTGGATTGTATATGATCCTACTCAGGTTTCTATCGGAGATGTTATTACCTATCCGGTATTGTGGGATCCTGGTACATCCGGTTTTGTACGAGAACCTGGCGGACCAGGTACTTTTATGTTTACGGGTTCCTCGTTTGGTACCGTTCCAATTGATCAAGGACCAATTCCACTTTGTGATGTTGAGTTCTGCTGTGAAGGACCGGGGCAGAGTCAAATTACTATTTCGACCATCCCTGGATTCGATACGGTCGTAGGAGACACCACCGTGTGGGATCCACAGATAGCTAACGGCATCATTGATCTCACGCAGTTTGTACCACCATGTCAGTGTGTCCTCAACGGCCCTGATTATTGTTGCAGGCAATATGCTTTTGGAGGTAACTGCACGACTATGATGCATCCCCATATATTCCTGATGACTGTGATAATCCCACCGGTTTATGTGTATACTACAACCTGTGGCGATGATTGGTGCAACTATGGATCCAAATACTGGGATCTTAACAGTGCCACCTTACGCTGATCTGGATTATGCTTGTCAAGTTTGTGCAATGGATACGGCAAATACTGACATTAACACTGGTGATCCAGCGGAATGTTGTAGAGATATAGTTATAGAAGAAGGTGGGTGACCAGATGAAGACTGGGATGGAATCCTGGATTGTGATGATAATTGCCCTGAGATACCAAACGGGTGGGCGGAGGTACCTGCACAAGTGGTACATGTAGGTGAGAATTGTAATGATCATGACGATTGTGGAACTGAGTGGATTCTGTAGCGAGAACCAGGAAGATACAGATGAAGATGGATTAGGAGATGTCTGTGACAACTGTCCCAATGATTATAATCCTAATCAAGAAGATGAGTTTCCACTTCCCAGTGGTAATGGGATACCTGATGCATGTGATTGTGAAGGAAATTTTGATTGTGATGAGGATTGTGATGGTACTGATGCCGCTACTTTTAAAGAAGATTTTGGCAGGAGCACTTTTGAACAATCCTTGTGAAACTAGCAATCCGTGTAATGGAGATTTCGATTGTGATGGAGATTGTGATGGTACAGATGCGGCTGGATTTCAAGACAGACTTTGGTCGATCATCATTTAATAATCCTTGTCCTGCTTGTGAAGTAGGGATATGGTGTAAGTATGTTTTGTGTGATGAAGCGGATGATTGTGAAGAAGGGGAGTGTTGTGGTTACGCTTCCTACCACGAGATAGGTAGCGGTGACCCATTTTACTGTACCCCAAAGACCAATGATGCGGTTTGTTCTTTCTGCACCTCAGAGAGCGATTGTGCTTATTCAACTATCAGCCCATGCTGTTGCAGTACATGTTCCCTCCTTGGGTCCCCGGAACCCTTATGTATCTCTCCTGTTGGCTGTTTACTGGGTTGCGAAAACACGTGCCTACCGTAGACAGCGTTGTCGTTAACGATTATTATCAAAGAAGGCAGGGTCATTAATTGGCTCTGGGAGCGGCCGACATGGCTGCGAATCTAATGGGGTGAAAGTCCCCTATCGTCATTTACCCGATTCGGACGATTAGCATATCCGGGGCGCAGGGAGGTAACAAACTGTGAGATGCTCGGATGGAAAAGCCATAGCTGCCCTGTCAAGAAAGACAGAGGTAGGAGCGATCTGTATGGCAAGCAAACTTGGGGGCCTGAACATAATGGAATGACTGCAGTCCCGAAAAAAAGACCCCGCGTGAAATCGTTTTGCGGGATAGAAGTGGGAAAGCCGACCTGTCAGAGTCCAGGGAAGGCCGATGTTGCTATGGGAAGAAACGGGTGAGAGCACCATGGGAACCCACCGGGGTAGGGGGTCCAGGCACCTAAGGAAAGATTTGCAGAGGTAACGTCGGGAAGGGCCAATTACCAGCAGGGACTGACAACAACCTGCAAAGACCTACTGACGAGGCTAGTGGCTGAAGGAAGTGGGAGGGAATTGGTCTGGCGCATGAGCCTGTAAGAGCGATGAAGGAGGGGTAATGCCCTCTGACGTGGTGCAGGAAACCACGCTGCTAAAGGTAATACCTTAAGCAGGCAAAGGGGCTCTGGACACTTGGTGGGTCTTGATTGGTACCGGACACAGAGCCGGGCAATACCAAGTCATTAAATAGAGGCCTAGACTCACAAGCAAACCACATCTAAGAGGGGTGGATATGGGTCAGCATTTAAACTTCATTAGTTGTGGGAAGGCAGTGGGGGGAAAAGCCAAGGTCAGAACCGGACTCGGGAAATCCGATCGTCCGGGATCGTAGGGGGGCTTGCGGAAACGTGGGCTATGGAGAAGGGTAAACGGGCACGTAAAGCGGAAACGCTGAAACAGCCAAACCTTCACCTAAGGTCAGGCGCGCCGTACTTCTATCCCGACCCTTTTCTTTTTTCATCAACATATTGTGTGTGTCTATTTTCAGTCAAAAACTCACACATACTGCAAAAATGTTGTGGTCGGCTTTTCGCCATTAGACCATAACATTCCAAATGTATTGTTGAATACCTCACCCGTTACACCTCATAATACAACATGAACTGAACCGCTACGCGGAGTTATTGTATAAGCGTCTCACCGAAGAATTTTATCCTGCCCGTCAATTATCATTTCTTGCATGACCCACAAATCAATTATACTATTCTTCCTACAGTAATGGTTTTCTTATTTTACTAAATTTCATTTTTGATTCATTTTATGGTTAGCAAAGTATGAATTGATCCATTCCTGTTGTTCACGGAGGGGGCAAACTGCACTGTTATTATTTAATGTTTCGCCATTGTTTCTGATTGTCATCAGAAACTGAGATTTCAGGGCTTCCTTGAGAGATGCATTAATCACGTTGGTATCAGAATAAGGGATAAGCGGACATGGTTCAAGGTTGCCATCGAGACTTATGTGAATAAGGCCCCGTCCCGCTGCAAGGCATCCACCATATTTTTTTTCACTTCCGGGGAAAATAATAAACAAGGCATTGAACTTTTCTGATAGCGCATTTTTTATGTTCTCCAGCTTCTCCCGCTGCATACCGGCGAGCGCCAGGTCTTCTGACCCTTGCGCAACCGGGATATATTCTTCAAAGAAAATCAGCTTGCACCCCGTGTCAATCAGGTCCTGAATATAATGGTCACTTGTTACAACAGTGAAATTATCACGGGTAACCGTCAGCGATGCTCCAAAAAGAGTGCCACCAGCTTTTATTCCTTCCATTGTCCTTTGTATTTTCCCGTGTACCCCTTTGCCTCGCCGTTTGTCCGTATCCTTTTCAAATCCCTCCATGCTTATCATGGGAACTACGTTTTTCTGAAGTTTCAATTCATTCATGATCTCCCGGTTCAATAGCAATCCATTGGTAAATACAAGAAAAATCATTTCCGGGAAACATTTTGTAACCTGCAATATATCTTGTCGAACAAACGGCTCTCCTCCCAGCAGCATGACAATTGACATCCCCAGCTCTCTCGCTTCGTTCATTATACGTTGCCACTGGTCAATTGTCATTTCTCCATCTGAAGTTCGTTGCAGAGCCTGCGCATAGCACCCTTTACATGTAAGATTACACCTATTGGTAATACTAGCCATCATCAAGGGCGGAACATGAATACCCTGCTTTACCCACTGAAATCTTCGTCGGGCCGCTTTTTTTTGCCATCGGATCATTCGCAAAGCGAAAAATGCGAATGCAGGATTTTTAAGTGAGAATTTAAATGTTTTTTTTAAAACACCTTCAATCGATCTGCTAAAAAGGGTGCTGTATACACTCATATTATACATAAATTGAAAATGTCCCTTAACTGCTTTACCAAAACCAACGCACTCATTGAGAAAAGTCAAGGTCAGGGGTCAGGCCTGGTTTAAAAAATCTTTTAGTCCGTTCTCTGCCTCCTTGATTGCAAACTCGTTAAAAAATTTTTCTATAGCACCCTTTGAGTGGAATACATTTCCGTCTTTATCCTGGTAATTTTTACTCAAGACACAGCCCAGCTGCTCAGCCCCCTCCTCCCATGGCTGATTAATGATGGCCTCGATATCCTTGTTGCTGGACATGTTTCGTAAGGGCAGGAAGAGTTCTATGCCGAATTTTCTGGCAAAGGAGATGTATGCATCAAGGGCAACACTGATCTGGTTGATCTTGGTTTTTCCTTCGTGGGATTCCCTTTCACCTCCAATGACAACACTGCACCCAATCTTTTTGGCAAGAGGAATCCGTATGGTGTGGAGATAGAGGTGACAGCCTATACAGGGAGAGTAAAATCCGAATTCTTTAAACAGGTGTGTTACATACCTTCCACACAGACGCCACCAGAGGCGAGGTGCACCGAGAATAATGGGATCGAAAACCTTCACCCCCTTTTCTCCCAGTGATGCCTTCAGCAGCTCGGTCTTGTGAAATGGGACCTTCCAGTCTCCGAACTCTGTGCCCGTGTAGGCAATAGTTGGAAGGAGTGCCTTAAAGTCTCTTGTGTTGATTGCTTCAAGGGCTGCTGCGACACTATCCCTTCCTGCAATTTCAGCTATTGCTAGTCCCTCTGTTGTTTTAAGCTCATTTTCCCGATCCTCCGATAACATCCAGTCAGGGAAGTCTGTTATGAGCTCAGGCTTATTGCTTACTATTTCAAAAATCCTGGGATCCATACAGTTCCTCGTAAATACATCTCACATCTTAAATGAACAGTCCCTGCATCGGGAGAAATAATAGGGAAACCTGTAAACTGTAACTGCAAACTGTCAACCGAGATACATGCTACTCTTCAAGAAATGGGGTCAATCAGTAAGGGTTTGTAGTTGCCGGGGAAAAAGGGCTGGTTGACCGGTGAATCCATAAGTCCCCAGAGCTTTCCCCTGTCCAAAAAATTGAGGATGAGATACATCAACTCTTTGCCTCGTACTGGACCGAGGGCACCTCCCGCACAGCTTACTTCATTAAATGTACGTACATCATCTCTTCGCGTGTATTTTCCAACCATGGTTAGGGGAACGGTTTCACCTGAATGTATCATCCTTCCTGTACTGGCGGTTGAATGGTCGGCGGTGATAACGAAGAGTATAGATTCATCGGTTGTTATTTCATCGATGGCATAAGCCAGTGCCCTGTCAAGGGATTCTATAGTTGCCTTCTTGTGTTGGGGATCCTTGGTGTGGGCTGCCTGGTCCGGGGCCTTGGTGTGGACATGAATGAAATCATACTCTGTGGCTGCTTTTGCACGTTTCAAACGTTCTAGCAAGTCTTCCTCAGGGTTTTCTATCTGCTTAACCTTTTGAACGTCTATTGCAAGCAGGGAACACAAGCCATGATAAAGTGCTCCTGATGAAACGGATAGCCCCTTAAGTCCCCACTTTTCTCGAAATGCAGGAAGAGGACTTTTTATCCCGGCACGCTGTGTCCCCACTCCGTTTATGGGAAGGAGTCCTTTTTGACACCGTTCTGTATTGAGGGGATGTTTATCCAGGGTCTGGTAACACCACCGCAAGTATCTATTGAGAGCAGATGCGGTGGCAAACCGCACGCTTGTCTTTTTCAGAACCTTCATGGGGAACTACCTCCATCAGCGGACGTCCTTCATAAATGGGGTTTGAATCAGTTATCATTGCTGATACATCACCCCTGAGTAGGAGGATGCCTTCTACCCCTTTGGTGGGAACAAATTCTATTTCTACCCCTCCGCCCTGAAAGGTTTTAATTGCTTCCTGTAAAGTCCTGCAGGTTTGTGCATCAAGGGTAGGATTCTCTTTTTTCAGGATGAGGCCGCCATCCTGCCGGGCAACAGAAAATATCCTTGCTAGTACCGCAACTTCTCCATTTTCCAGGGCAATGGACTCACCGATTGCTTCTACCGGACCTCTGCCGGGGAATGTTTCAATGTCGTAGCCGAACATGATGAAGTGGGCCAGTTCACTGGGCAGGGCAGTGCCTTGCAGGTGGCTGTGGTAGAGGCCATTCATGCCAAGGGAAGCAAGGTGGTCAAGGTTTGGTGTTGCGGCCACTTGCAGAGGTGTTTTCCCCTCGAAACAGGGAAGACCTTTATCGCCAAGACCATCAAGAACAAGCAGGATACATCGCATAGGCAGCACGCAGTCAATAAAAAGGTCTATAAATGGAAAGAGTAGATTTCAAGGTATAATACATAAAGTGTCTAACATTGAAAAGATTTTTCTCATGTCCCGTGCTGAACTTTTATCAGAGAAAAAATGGTGACTTTCCATCAGGGGAGGGCTATTGGTAAATTCTATATAAGTGGCAATAGTTATTAGATTAATCTATTTGCTTTTAAGGAACGGATTAGTGTACCATGTATACATGAAGCCACGTATTGCCATATGCAACATTTTTGATCAGGACACAGACCGTCTTCTGGACTTTGCCGTCCTCAATGGTTTTGAGGGAATAGACTGGACAATTGATAAGGGACAGTCAGAGAAGGCATTTGTCTCGCAGATGGAGAAATTGAGGGGTATCGAGGTCCGCTTTCACTGCGCCTTTCCCGGTATAGACTTTGCCTATGCAGACGGCAGGTCAGAGAGTTCTATGGAAGTGCTAACTCAAACCATTGAGCGCATAGCGCTGATTGGCAGAAGGCACCTGACCGTGCATACCGGGTTCGGTCACGTGTCGGCAAGTGAGCTCGATTTAAAGAAGGCAATGAGCAATCTCACTATCCTCGTGGAGCGGGGTGTCGACTGTGGAGTCTGTGTATCACTTGAGAATCTCAGCTCCCACTGGACAAGTGATCCGGAACTGTTTGCAGAGCTTATCGCACACAGTGGTGCGGGGGTAACCTTAGATATAGGGCATGTCCATGCAAGCAATTCCCCTGATAGGGTTGGAACTGCCTGTGAACGCTATATTCTTCCCCCATAAGAATAAGATTATGAATGCCCACATATATCACACCGAGCTTGAAGGCTTGGGACACGTAGCCCCCGGCAACCTGGAGGATATTTACGATCGTCTCGAACTGCTTAAGGGGGTAGCATCCTGTGACTGGTGGGTTATAGAGCTTAAAAATACCAGAGATATTCTTCACACAAAAAGGTTACTTACCCACTACATTAACGCCTCTTTTGCCTCACCTCTTTCAGACGAAGAGGAAATAAAAAACCCCCCCAGCATGTTACAGGTTGTGTCATAATGTCATTGCGAGGGAGTAACACGACCGAAGCAATCTCATAAAGAGTTGTAAAAAAAGGAGATTGCCACGCTCCCTTTGGTCGCTCGGCTTGGCCGAGCTCAGCCGCAATGACCGGGGGGATTATGACACAGCCTCATAATTTTGGTGATCGGATTTTTGCTTTTTGAATCCCTGAATTGAGGAGTGCATCTCGTAAGTAGATACCTTTTTCGTAGAAGGGAAGCCAGACGAGCTGTCTTGATGGTTCCTGTTCCGGCAGGATATCCTGTCTTTTTTGTTCCGTTGCAAACAAACAGGTCGGCATAGTTCCCGGGCGTCTTCCCACCTCATCACAGCACCTTCTATCCGGGAAGAGGGCAGATCACCGGAAAGGGGGATAAGATCCAGTTCAGGCTGGACATTGGTGAAGGTAGTGGCCAATCTATAGATTACACTCAGATCCCGTACCTTGAAGGCAGGAATAAACAGCCTGGTCTTCTTTTTTTCACTTGTCCGGGGTCGTTTGTTTTGGGCCCGGGCCGGGAATACCCAGAAAGGTAAGTAGTTCAGTTGGGGCAGTTTACCATCCTGATGAACCTGGGCTATGGTTCCGCGAACTTCCCTGAATCCATCAGTACCGCACTCCCACACCCAGCGGCAGTTATTACAGACAAAGACGAATAGTCTGGAGTCGGCAGCAATATCCCAGCCGCAGTTAGGGCAGGTGAGTGCATGAAAACTGATGGTGGGGAAGGTCTTTGATTCTTCTTCCTTGAGATTGATCGGTTAAGAATTGAAAGGGAGCATTGTCATCTGATAATGGTTTCGCCCAGTCCATCTATGATAATTGAGAAGGTACGATCAATCCCCTTCACATTGACCTCCCAGACGGGTGCATACACAATAGAGAGAATTCTGGAGAGTGACACGGGCATGGCAGATCCGTTGTCAAGGTTATTTTCCAAGTCCTATTTCCATGGCCTTTTCTATGCCAAAGGTCTACCGGGTAAACCTTTCCCTTTTCTGCGAGGGTTCCCTGTTTAAAGAGCTTGAGCTGCAAGACACTGGTCCGTATTCCCAGGGAGTATAGATTGAGTCCTTCAAGACGCGTGGCAAGGAAGCTCTTATCCAGATAGCTGGTTTTTACTTTTGGCGGTTTACACTTGTGGTGTGGGACCCCAGGGAATCGGCCTTAAGGTCCGGGGACAAGCTGAAAGATTTTCCCTCTCAGGTGATAAAAGGGAAGGATAGAAGAGGTTGATGTCTACTATTCGATAGTGGTCCGTGTGGGTGAGCAGGTGGCGGTAGGCAAGGGTTTGTATTGCAGATCTTCTTTCCTCAACGTTTTTGGGGATATAGTAACTGAGGACTTTGTCATAGCCCGTTATGAGAAAGGATGAACTGCAGTAGGGACAGTTAACGGCATTGAGTGCCTTCTTCAAGGTTAATGAATGCCACCACATTGACTGCATTCAGTGGAGATGAAGACGCGAGAGGACATAAACGTTTATTTCCTCACTTTTTTGTGACTGTCTCTCCGCAGTTGGGGCAGAACCTGGTGCCGGGAAAGAGTTTGTGGCTGCACTGACTGCAGGTGAGCTGCTCCTTTAAATTGTGACCACAGTTGGAACAGAATTTAGCGGTTGCGTTAAGGTTCTTCTCGCACTGGGGACATTTTTGCAGCACTACCAGTTGATGACCGCACCGGTGACAAAACCGTGCGTCCATTGGAACCTCTGTGTGACAGTCAGGACAATTGATGGAACCCATCTGCTGTGTGCCATCTGGAGTCAGCTGTCCCGGGGTCATACTTTTACCTATCATGCCGGGGATCATCATGCCGAGCCCGGCCCCTACTCCCAGACCCATTCCTGCGGCAGCACCATCACCTGCAGCACCCCCACCTTCGCTCCGGGCTGCATCGCCCATGGCCTTGGCGGCCTTAAATTTCATGAAGGCATCAAGATTGCCGACTGCTTCCATTCCGCTTCTTTCGTCGATCATTTTTTGTACTTCAGCGGGGGGAGTGATGGAATTGATGAAGAAGTCAATCAGCTCCATACCGTATTTACTAAAGTCCTCGATGAGGCGCATCTTCACCGCCTCTCCCATCTCGTCATACATTTTAGGGAGATCAAGGATGGTATCAACGTATTCTCCCAGGAAATCGTTAAGGCGGGAGATGATAATGTCCCGAAAGTATCCTTCAATGTTATCGGTAAAGTACTCACCCATAGTCCCAACGATGGTATTTATGAAAAGGAGAGGCTGGGTAATCCGGGTAGTGAAATTTCCGAATGCCCTGATTCGTACCATGCCCAGCTCACTGTCCTTAAATGCAACGGGGTCTTTTGTTCCCCACTTCATTGTAGTGAACACCTTCATGTTGGTAAAATATACTTCTGCACGAAAAGGGCTGGTAAATCCCCAGGGAAGACTCAGCACTTTTGTGATAATGGGCAGGTTCATGGTTGAAAGAGTATGTCGTCCCGCGCCGAGCACATCGAGACCTTTTCCGTTCCGAAAAAAGATAGCGGCCTGGTTTTCTCTCACCACCAGCTGAGCACCCATCTTGATTTCACCGGACCCTTTCTCGGGATAGCGGTGTGCCATCTCTTCACCACTCTCATCAAACCACTCAATGACTTCCATAAATTGACTCATGTCTTTTACCTCCTGTTACTGTTCACAAATCAAAGTGGAATTCTAATGATTCAAAACTTAAAACTTGAACCACGAAGCACACGAAGAACTACAAGCAGAAATACCAAATTACAAAACCCAAATTCCAAATAAATTACAAATGTCAAATTTTCTAAAAGACCCCCCTCACTTTGACCTTGTTTTATCTTTTTTTTGTATTCGACGTTCGATGTTGGACGTTGGATGTTCGACGTTCATATTACTGACGGTCTGTATTAGTATATCGGTACTTACCTGTGTTCTCTTGAATTGTTTTGTGAAGGATGAGATGGGGCTATCTCTGAGTGGAGAGAAAATTGATGAGGGCTTCACAGAGAGGTGAAGAAGTCTGTTTTTTATCTCTAATAATAAAGAAGGTGCGAGGGAAATTACATTTTTTTATGGGAATTTTTTTGAACACCTTCCCTTTGATCTCTTCCTCAACCGCCCTTCTGGAAATCAGGGATATCCCAAGCTTTGCCTTTATAGCTTGTTTCACTGCGGTGGTACTTCCCATTTCAGTTATAACGTTGAGACTATCTGCTGCAATGCCATACTCAGACAGTCTCTTTTCCATACTTATGCGGGTTCCTGATCCTTCTTCTCTCATGACGAATGGTTCATCGGTAAGTTCTTTAATGGTAAGGCATGTTTTGTGCCACCAGCGGTGACCCCTGGGAACCACTACAATCAGTTCATCTTCAACGAAAGGTGTGAACTGCAGCCGGGAGTTACTAACCTTTGCCCCGATGATACCCGTCTCTATTTTCCTGGAGAGCAGTTCCTCTACAATCTCTTCCGTATCCCCAATGCGAAGGGTGGTTCTAATGGCAGGGTAGTGTTCTTTAAATTTTCCTAACAGAGGTGGCAAAATGTATTCCCCGGGGATGGTACTTGCGCCCAGAATGAGGTGACCACTTTTCTTCCCCAGGAAGTGATCAAGGGCCTGCTCAGCTTCCCTCCTCAACCCGGTTATCTGTTTCGCGTAGGTGTAGAGCACTTCTCCCGCTTTGGTGAGAACAACTTCTTTTCCCATTCTGTCAAAGAGCTTTGTGCCGAGATAGTGCTCAAGGGTACCCATGTGTTGACTGATGGTAGGCTGGGTGAGATACATGGCTTGAGCTGCTTTGGAAAAACTTTTAAGCTCAGCTACCTTAACATAGATTTCAAGTTGATGGATGTCTAGCATTTGCGTAGGCTTTAGAGGAAAGGAATCTATTTGATTATACGTTTAGTGAACTCTAGCCAAAATCTGTAACCATGTCAAGTGGTTATGAAATGAAACCATGTGAGGACAGGGCTTTCAGGTATAAATTAATAGAAAAATCAGAGTTTATATGCACGAAAAGGGGTCAAATACCGGTGCTGTAGAGATAAATAGAATCTATAATTTTTTAGTCAAATAAGACTTGACAGCAATAATATGATGTGGTACCTAATGAATGAACAATCATTCATTTTTATATTCCCTAAATACCTTTTAATAATTAGCAGGTTAGTAGCGAGATGAAAACCAACAATACACGAAGTGAAGATAAACACCAAAGGATCATAAATGCAGCCCTCAAAGTGTTTGCGAAAAAGGGTTTCTATAATTCCAAGGTTTCAGAGATTGCCAAAGAGGCAGAAGTGGCAGATGGTACCATATATCTCTATTTTAAGAATAAAGATGATATCCTCATTTCTGTTTTTGAGACAGAAATGAGAAAAATGATTACTAATATGAAGAAAGAACTCGCCGCGCTTGAAGATCCTGTAGAGAAGATCAGGATGTTTGCCTTTCAGCATCTCAACATGATTACCGAAAACCAGGAGTGGGCAGAGGTAGCGCAGGTTGAACTGAGGCAGAGCAGTAAATTTATGCGGGAATACGTTAAGGACCACTATGCGGACTACCTGAATATATTTGCCTATGTTGTGCGGGAAGGGCAGGAAAAAGGGATTTTTAAGGAAGACATTAATACCGGTATTGCCAAGAGGGCATTTTTCGGGGCACTGGATGAAATGGGAAGGTATTGGGTCCTGTCCAGGACTAGACGGTATAGTGTGGAAGAATCTGCAAAGCAGATAAGCGATATATTTATTAAAGGGGTTATAAATCAATAGGAACTAGTTTTTTTGAAAGTAAGGAGGAGGTATTATGAATATTGTTGTGTGTATGAAGCAGGTGCCGGATACCGAGGCTCAGATCAGGGTTAAACCGGATGGATCGGGAATTGTTGAGAGTGATATCAAATTTGTGATGAATCCCTATGATGAGTATGGGGTAGAAGAGGCCCTTTTAATAAAAGAGAAATTGGGTGGTACTGTTACTATTTTGTGCCTGGGACCCGACCGTGCTATAGATGCCATCAGGACCGGCCTGGCTATGGGGGCAGACAAGGCAGTACATGTGGATGACCCTGCATGTGACGGTGGTGATGCCATTAGTACTGCGAAGGCCCTGGCTGCAGCTATCAAGGGGATGGAATGTGACCTTATCTTTTGTGGTAAGCAGGCTATTGACGATGATGGTGCAATGGTCGGATCAGCCCTGGCTGAGATGCTCGATATTCCCCAGGTGTCAATTGTGACTAAGGTTGAGGTCTCTGACGATGGAAAATCTGCCAAGGTAAATCGGCAGATTATCGGTGGTGAAGAAATCCTTGATGTTCCTTTGCCTGCGGTGTTGAGTGCCCAGAAAGGGTTAAATGAGCCCCGCTATGCCTCTCTGCCTGGCATCATGAAGGCTAAAAAGAAAGAGGTGAAGCAAATGAAGGTTGCTGATTTGGGATTGGATGCAGGAGTTGTTGGAGCCGCGGGAGCCAAGACAAAGATTCTCAAGATGACCGCTCCTCCTCAGCGGGAGGCCGCCAAGATGATTGAGGGAGAAACAGCGGAAGAGAAAGCTCCAAAATTGGCAAAACTACTCAGGGAAGAAGCTAAAGTTATTTAGTCCAGCGATACAGCGTGAAAGGAGACAAAATCATGGCAAAAGGAATTTGGGTTTTTGCAGAACAGAGCGAGGGGACCGTAAGAAAGGTTGCCTTTGAGATATTGAGTCAGGCCAGAAAAATGGCTGACACACTTGGTGAAGAACTCTGCGCAGTTATCCTGGGAGATGGTGTTGAGTCCCTGGCTGATCAGTTTGCTCCTTACGGGGCAGACAAAGTGTATGTGGTTGAAAGTGCTGCCCTCAAAGACTATACTACCGGAGGCTATACCAAGGCGCTGGTTGACCTGGCTAAACAGCATGAGCCTTCAATCTTACTCGGTGGTGCAACGGTTACCGGTAAGGACCTCTTTCCCCGGGTAGCTGCCCGTCTGGATTCAGGTCTAGCCGTGGATTGCACAGACATTAAGCTGGGTGAGGGGAATCAATTTGTTGCAACACGGCCCATGTATGCCGGTAAAGCCTATGTGGATCTGGGATTTTCTGATGCAACGCCGAATGATAGCCTCAATCCGGCCTAACGTGCTTATTCCCAGTGAGCCTGATGCATCACGCACGGCTGAAATTGTGAAGGTCGCTGCTGAAATTAGTCCCGATGATATCAAGGTGAAAGTGGTTGAAGTGAAAAAGATGGCAAGTGAGACGGTAGACCTTACCGAAGCAGAAGCCATCGTTGCAGGGGGACGCGGCATGAAGGGTCCCGAGAATTTTAAACTCCTTGAGGATATGGCAGCGATATTAAATGCTACCGTAGGGGCTTCCAGAGCTGCGGTGGATGCCGGATGGAAAGATCAGGCAGACCAGGTGGGGCAAACGGGTAAGGTCGTTTCTCCTAACCTTTATGTTGCCGCCGGTATTTCCGGTGCCATTCAGCACTTTGCCGGTATGGGCACCTCCAAGGTCATTGTGGCAATCAATAAGGATCCGGAGGCAGTGATCTTCAGCAAGTGTGATTATGGCATCTGTGATGACCTCTTTAAGGTTATTCCCAAGTTAACCGAGGAAATTAAAAAGTTAAAGAAAGACTAGTATAAACCCTCGTGCCCCGCTGACAGGGGCACGAAAGAGGTATATCTATGATCAGCCTTTTGGATATTCTCTTTATCATTGCAACCCTGGTGATTTGTTGCTACGGCATTTACAAACACGTTCGTTTGTGGGCAGCCGGGAAACAAGAGGAACGGGGTGGGTCCTTAGGCGCACGCATCTGGTCGGCAATTCGCTATGGGTTCGTGCAGAAACATTTCTTCAAGGAATCCTACCCCGGCATAATGCACCTCTTCATCGTTGTGGGCTTTTGCATTCCCCTGGCGGTTGTTGTCATCACCCAGTTTCCTTTTGCCCTTCCCGTTACCTTTGGCAACATCTTTTCATGTGCCCTTGATATAATCGGTCTCTGTGCCCTGGTGGGATGTCTTCTTGCCTTGGTGAGGAGATATCTCTTCAAGCCTGATCGTTTGGACAACAAGCCGGATGATGTACTGGCTCTCATTCTGGTGACGGCGATTTTTTTCCTTGGATTTGTGATAGAGGGGTTTCGCATCGGTATCACCAATCCACCTAATGCCCTCTGGACTCCCGTTGGTCTTGTTACTGCGAAGATACTTTCCGGTATCGGGCTTGCGGGCGAAGGAATTGGGCCGTTTCTTCACCATCTCATCTGGAGAGTTCACTTCTTCCTGGTTTTGGGGTTGATTGCCTATCTTCCCTATTCAAAGCTTTTCCACCTGATAAGCTCCACCATAAACATCTTTCTGCGGTCAACTGGTCCCAAGGGGGAACTGTCCCCCATAACTGATTTCGAGACTGCTGAAACCTTCGGAGTAACTACAGTTAACGAGTTTACCTGGAAGCAGCTGCTTGACCTGGATGCCTGCACCCGCTGTGGCAGATGTCAGGACCAGTGCCCTGCCTATCTTTCAGAAAAACCCCTTACCCCTAAAAAGCTTGTTCAGGACTTAAAGGACCACCTGCGAAAAAGAGTCCGGTGCTTTGCTGGGAGAAAAGGGTAAGGAGGGAGAAGAACAGGCCCTTACCCCCATTATCGGAAGTGCTGTTACCGCTGATGAGCTCTGGTCATGTACCAGCTGTATGGCATGTATGGAACAGTGCCCTGTATTTGTAGAACAGATACCTAAGGTGGTTGATCTCAGAAGATACCTGGTGATGATGGAGAGCAGTTTTCCTTCCGAAGTGGCAGGTGTTTTTAGAAATATGGAGGTAAACAGCAACCCCTGGGGAATTGGATTGGCTTCCCGGGGTGATTGGGCTAAAGCACTGGATGTCAACATTTTATCAGAGTCGGAAGACAAGGATATCGAAATTTTGTACTATGTGGGGTGTTCAGGTTCGTTTGATGATCGTAACAAGAAGGTTGCTACCTCATTTGTCAATGTTTTGAATGCCGCAGGGGTACGTTTCGGCATTCTCGGTGCTGAGGAAAAGTGCTGCGGTGATTCAGCCCGGAGAATGGGAAACGAGTATCTCTTTCAGCAGCTTGCCCAGGAAAACATTGAGGCCATGAAAAAATATGGCGTTAAAAAAATCGTTACCACCTGCCCCCACGGTTACAATATTATTAAGAATGAATATCCCCAGCTCGGTGGTGACTTCGAGGTCTACCACCACACTGACTACATTGCCCGCTTGATTGCTGAGGGCAGATTGAAGCTGGTAAACTCTGTTAACCAGACTGTTACCTATCATGACTCATGTTACCTTGGGCGTTACAATGGGCTTTACCAGGAGCCCCGAAAAGTCATTCAGAGTATTTCCGGCACCAAACTGGTTGAGATGGAGCGGAATTGCGAGCGGAGTTTCTGCTGCGGAGCCGGTGGTGGACGCATGTGGATGGAAGAACACCTGGGGAAGAGGATAAATCACCTGCGTTTTGAAGATGCCGTTATTACCAAGGCCCCCATGATCGGTACGGCCTGTCCCTTCTGTCTCACCATGCTTGATGATGCCACTAAAGATAAGGAAATGGAAGAGTCCATTAAGGTGAAGGATGTAACAGAGCTCATTGAGGCAGCTCTGGAGAAAAAAGATATCCCAACTTAGTGTTTACTTTTTGTGAGAGAGTTTTGACATGAACAGATTTTGGCAGACAGACTCATTCGTTACCAGGTATGTAATAACTGTGGTTTCACTCGTAACCCTCTGCTTGTGCCCCTGGTTTTCTGTGAGTGCATATGACACCGGCGAGTGCCTTGTCTGTCACAAAGATTATGGTCGGGCACCGGAAGCAATGCCGGAAAATGTCTCCCAACTCTATATTGATCAGGAACTGTGGGAGAAGGATGTGCACAATGAGGTGGTGGGGTTGGCCTGTGATGATTGCCATACGGACGCAACACCTGAAACTCATCCCGAGGGGGGCTTGAAAAAGGTGGATTGTGCTGAGTGCCATGATGAAGAGGCCGAAAGCTATCACCAGACAGCCCACTTTACTGGCACCGTGGAAGAGGGGAAAAGGAATCCTGATTGTGCTGACTGTCACACTCCCCACGCTATTCTTTCCCGTGAGGAGCATGAGGAGGCCTTTAATGAAAAAATGCAAAAACAGTGCCTGTCCTGCCATCAGGAAATAGAATCTTCAACCACATTACTGAACAAACTGCTGGTCTTTCGTGTTTCTGCCCACAGAAAATCTGATATCTCAGAGCGATTTGACCCTGCAGAGTGTGTCAACTGCCACTATACCCAGGCGGTTGGGCACGGTGATGGTCCCTCAACAGAAAACTATTGTCAACAGTGTCACTCCCCGGAGGCAACGGCGAGCGGACTAATCTTTGGTCCTTTTCACCTGGATCCCTCTTTAAAGAGTCAACCTCTCGTTTTTTCTATTGAGGTGTTGAATATTCTCATTCTCCTTGGTGTGCTCGGTGCCCTTGTATTCTTGATTGCACGGGGTGTTAAGGGCGGGGATACTAAGAAGACACAACAGCCTGGAGGATAAGGAGCGTTCGGTGTCATACAGGAGACATATAACACGGTTGTTAATCATTATTGGAGTTGTGGTGGTCGGTTTCATTGCCGCGCGGTCACTTATGGTTCCGGATTCATTTGGCGAGTACGGTCACTTCCGGGGTGCTAACCTTGAAGAGCAGATGGCCATTCCCCCCTTGTACCAGGGAGCCGACCACTGCAAGGAGTGCCACCAGTCACAATACGGTGACTGGCAGGAAAGTGCACACCTCTCGGTTACCTGTGAGGTTTGCCATGGGCACTGGGAAATCCACAACGGCAATCTGAAGACTATGACTGCAGCTGCTACCGTTGATGCCTGTTTAACCTGTCACTTGAAATTGTCAGGACGACCGGAGAATTTCTCCCAGATAGAAAGTTTCACCCAGCATCTTACTGACCAGGAACTGTCTGAAGAAGATGCAACGGGTTGTGTGGATTGCCATGATCCCCATGCACCTTTGTGATAATAGAAGGGATGAATATGAAGCGAAGGGATTTTTTAAAACAGAGCGGTAAGGTTGTTACCGGTGGACTGTTACTTTACACAGCTGAACTTGCCATTCCACGACTGGTCCGTACCTCTACGGGTTCGAGCTATGAGGCAGAAAAGCACCTTTATGGATTTGTCGTTGATACGACAGCATGTATCGGCTGCGGCAGATGTGTTAAGGCGTGCAGGGCAGAGAACAGTGTTCCCGAAACCTTTTACAGGACCTGGGTTGAGCGTTTCCGTATAGACAGCAATGAAAAGGTGTTGGTTGATTCACCCAAAGGGGCAGAGGATGGTTTCAAACCGGATGATCTGGACAGGGATATAGAGAAGGCCTACTTTGTTCCAAAACTGTGTAACCAGTGCTCTCATCCTAACTGTGTCCAGGTGTGCCCGGTGGGGGCAACCTATCAGACCAAAGACGGGGTTGTTTTGATTGATGATAAGTATTGTGTGGGGTGCAGCTACTGTGTGCAGGCCTGTCCCTACAGTGCCAGATACATAGACCATCATGGTAAAGGGGTTGCGGATAAATGCACCTGGTGCTATCACCGGCTTGTGCGGGGTCTGAAACCGGCCTGTGTTCTGTCATGTCCAGTGGGTGCTCGCAAAATCGGGGATCTCAAGGACCCCGCAAGCGAGGTGAGCACGATCCTGAGAGAAAAGAGGGTTGGCATCCTCAAACCCGAGCTTGGCAATGAACCGCGAGCCTATTATCTGGGACTGGACAAGGAGGTACGATAGATGCACGAAGTGATGACACAGGGATTTGTCTTTCCCAATGAGCTGCACGTGGCCTGGAGTGTAATGATCGCCCTCTATCCTTACATTACCGGTTTAGTTGCCGGTGCGTTCATTGTTTCCTCCCTCTATCATGTCTTTGGCGATAAGGATCTCAAGCCGGTGGGCAATATGGCCCTGGTGGCTGCACTCTGTTTTATCTTTTATTGCATGACCCCGCTGCTCTTCCATTTGGGAAAGCCCTTCCGCTGCTTTAACATTATGTTTACCCCTAACCTGCAGTCTGCCATGTCTATTTTTGGCTTTATCTGTTTTTTCTATATGGGCGTTCTGCTGGTGGAGATATGGCTTGTGTTCAGAAAGGATATCATTGAACGTTCACGGGAAGGTTTTTTCCTCAAGCGGTGGTTCTACGCGCTGCTGGCCCTTGGGGTAACCGACCTGACGGAGGAGTCACTTGCACTCGACAAGAAGATTATCGGCTTTCTTGCCGCAATTGGTATTCCTGCTGCCTGTGTTCTCCACGGTTATGTGGGGTTTATCTTTGGTGCCATTAAGTCGAATCCCTGGTGGTCTACCCCGTTGATGCCCCTTATCTTTCTTTTATCGGCGATAGTCTCAGGAATCGCCATATTGATACTCATGTACATGTTTGTGATGAAGATTAAGAAGAAGGAGATTAATGTCCCCTGCATTCACGCCCTCTGTAAATACTTCTGGGGTTTTCTGATCTTCGCCGTTACCCTTGAAGAATTGCAGGTGCTCACCATGGGGTATATGGCCGAAGAGTCCTGGGGAATTATTTCAGTATTACTATCGGAAAAGCTTCGGTTTAGCTATAACTGGTTGCAGGTTTACATCGGCGCATTCGTTCCTTTGGTCCTTCTAGGTATTGTTTCACTGGGGTCCCTCAAGGACAAGACTAAAGTAACTTTTGCCGCTCTTTCTTCTTTCCTTATTTTGGTGCAGGTTTTTGCCATGCGCTGGAATGTGGTAATCGGCGGGCAGCTCTTTTCAAAGAGTCTGAGAGGGTTTACAGATTATGAACTTCCTTTCTTCGGAAAAGAGGGGATGCTGGTAGCGCTTATCCTCTTTTCACTTCCCTTTATTACCTTCTATATTTGCAGTTTGATTTTACCCATCTTTAAGGATGAAGGAGAGTCTGAATCCGGCAGCTAAGATAATCCTGTTTGTAGAAAATTAAAGGGGACTGTTCTATTTTGCACATCATTAAACAGAACAGTCCCCTTTTTGTATGCAGACATCTGAGTGCCGCAGATGCAAAAGTCATTTCTGGGGTGGGAAGGCAACCAGCGAGGCTACGAATAGCAGCCAGGACAGGCCTTCGTTACGCAGTTCCGTCAGCTGTAGGGGCGAAATACCGTCCACTGCCATACCGAAGAGACGCACTGCGACCACGCAGGCGTTGAAGATCACCAGCACCCACAGGCAGCTGTACAGTCCTCTCGGCCGGGCCAGCCCGTAAGCAGAGAACAGGGCCATTCCCAGGAACAAAGCGCCGGGTCCCGCCCGCAGGAAATTGATAGATTCTGGTATACCGGATGCGCTGATACCAAATCCGGCGATGTGTTCTAGTGGCTCGAAGATGTAGAGATACGCTAAAAATGTGAAGATCAGCAGCGCGTAAGCCACAATGATCCGTGCAAACCAAAGCCGTACGTTGTACATAAAGCCTCCATTTTGACAGATGTTGGTAGAGCCTATTACCTATCAGTGAATAGATAGCAGGTCAACAGTAATAAGGGGGGGTAGCCTGGGTATGACCCATTAGGAGCTCTATGTGGTGGTATCCGTAGCAAGCAAAAAAGTGAATGTTATACCAGAGAGTAAACAGTTGGCTTCGCACGAGTCGACTTTGACATACAAACTCTACTATTTAATCTTATTGCGTATGGATAGAGTGACAGATGTTTGAAGTATGATAAAGAAATGATGCCCCTCAATTTACGCAGGATTGAAGTGGGATGTTAAAGAATTTTACTCCTTTGATTTACACAGCATTCTAAATGTATGTTGTGAATTTCCCGTTACCCACAATCTTGCAAGGATGTTAAAGTTTTTTGCTCTTTACAGATACCCCTATATCTAGTGGTTGATGAGCCATCACAGTAAAAGAAAAATCCGGTTTTCACACAGAAAATTGTGTGGCCTGCTTGCTTTCCTTGCCAGGGTGATCGACTTCAATTAACCACCACCGACCGGAAGGGTGAGTGTCGGTCCTGCATCTCTTATGTGGCCTGCCTGTAAACTGAATAGTTGCTTTAAAAGTGTAAAAGTCGATTTGGAGTTCAAATCATTATCAGCAATATAAAACCAGGCTCCTCGATAAGGAACTGAAACAAAGGCATTGTCAGGTTTGCCCCACTTTTTTGACCGTACCTTGAGCATTGTACCAGCCGGTGTTTTATCCCAATTGAATTCTTCCCCGTCCGTGGTCTTCGTAATGGTAACAAGCCCATCTTCTTTGTGCCTTTCCGGTATCGCTACGTTTTGTGAAAGATAATAGAGCATGCTTGAGATTGAACGTGTACGCACATCCCATTCACCTTCTTTGTAGTCCAGGAAATTAGCGGTAATCTTGAATTGGTTGGATGGTTGTGTCATGCCGAGCAGTGACTTTAGCTCGTCAATAACGCTTTGATAATCGGGATCAGGCTCAATAACCACCACCACCCTTCTACTCTTATCTAAATCAAGGTGAGGACCAATTTCAATGAGGTTTGCAACTTGTAGTTGGTAAAGTAACTCCAACATACGTTGGAATTTTGTATATTGAGGTTCCTCAGGAGGCGTTGGACCCGAGGCTCTCGGGGCGTTGTGTAGGTCATTAATCCGCTCTATGCAGATGGCAAAAACTCGATCAATTCTCCATCCGGATTGCGTTAAGATAAGGAGGGCCTCAATTGGTATGGGGGTAAGGACATTTTCCAGGAACTCTTCTCCTTGGAGCGGCGTGTAAGAAATTGTGGGAGACTGGGAGTAACTCATACCGACGTTAGGCTTAATCAACCTGCCATCGCCTAAACGAACATTATCCTGATCGAAGTCCCAAGGTAGTTCAGCACCGACCCCTATATCGGCTCCCATGCCAAAGGAAGCTGTTACACTGTTAATATTAAGAAAAAAAGCACTATCCCGATATTTCAATCGCACCAGATTCAACAACATTTGCTGATCCATAGTGTTGACGATAACTTGATTGTAAGCCGGATGCGTGTATTTTAAGGCATGTGGGCCAAAGGAAGACTGACAGCTGCAACAAAGTGCTAATAAAACAGGAAAAACCAAATAGGTCTTATTCATGATGGAACCTCCTTTTGATGGTTATTATGATTCTTTAGTACATGCCATGGAGAGCTTATTTTTTATCTGTGTTTAGATCTTCGGATACGACCCTGACCTCTACCGGCTTGGTTCCATCCAGGTGCACATCCTGCTGCGGAAAGGCTATCACTATGCCAGCTTCACGGAAACTCCGGTCAATCTCCTGATGAAGTTCACTTTTTACCTCCAGCCGGTCATCAGCATCCACTATCCAGACGCGAAGCTCGAAGTCGAGTGAGCTTTCTCCGAAACCCAGAAACAGCACCTGAGGTGCGCGCGTTTGAGCAACTTTTGAGTTTGCTTTGGCGCACACCTTCAATGTTTCCATCACCAGGGGAACGTCGGACCCATAGGCCACTCCCACCGGGATAATCAGCCGCACTTGACGATTGCTGAGCGTCCAGTTGGTCACCTGATTGGTGACCAGATCGGCGTTGGGAATGATCACATCAGCCTGGTCGAAGGTCTGGACGGTTGTGGCTCGAAGGCCAATCCTTTTGATTTCAGCCCACTTCCCACCGAGTTCGATAATGTCACCCACCCTGACA
This sequence comes from uncultured delta proteobacterium, assembly GCA_963752035.1. Lineage (GTDB taxonomy): Bacteria > Desulfobacterota > WTBG01 > WTBG01 > WTBG01 > CAVVWZ01. The sequence continues at coordinate 40,433 of CAVVWZ010000037.1, forward strand.
GGTCGTTCAAAGAGCAGAATGAGGCCGCTGACGAAATTATTCACAATACTTTGCAGGCCAAAGCCGATGCCTACTCCAAGGGCACTCAGCAGGATTGTGAGTTCTGTGAACTTGAACCCGAGAGTCAAGAGTGCCAAAGAAAAACCTACGAATATGAGGACATAGTGAACCAATCGTCCTATTGAAACCCGGACCCCCCTTTCCACTCGACGCCTGACGAGCACTTCATCCATGAGCAGTTTTTGGAGAATCCGAGGATATGAGAAATGAACCATACAGGATACCTGCTGAAGCAAGCAGCAAGCCGACACTAATCCGTTGGGATCCCAGGTTGAATCCAAGTGCCAATAAACCTTTCGTTGCCTCTGCCAGGTTATCGTAAACTCCCCAG
>CAVVWZ010000038.1:0-40652 GCA_963752035.1 uncultured delta proteobacterium
CTGGACACACTACAGGGTAACTAACTAGAAACAGAAAGAGAGAAAACAAATGGTTGAGTGGGATTTTGCTTTTAAGGTATTTTTCATCTCCGTATTGGGAACGTTTTTCGCCATGGGAATGCTTACCTTAATTATAAAGCTCCTGGGCATCATCTTTACCTACTTCGCTGATGACAGCACTGATGTACAGGACTAACTTTTCACCTTATCAACCTTTGAGGATCGCTCCATGGAAAAAGATTTACTTTCCCTGATATCACAAGAAACCGGATTATTACATTTAACCTTCGGTCACGTTTTGATGTGGTTTATAGCGGGAACTCTCATTTACCTGGGAATCAAAAAAAAATACGAGCCCTACCTACTCTTACCCATCGGATTTGGTATCATTGTCGTCAACCTCCCCCTGGTTGACTTGATGGATGATCATGGCATATTGGGAATAATTTATAACATTGGCATCGGTAAAGATCTGCTTCCCCTCCTCATTTTCATGGGAGTTGGGGCAATGACTGACTTTGGACCACTGCTTGCCAATCCCATTACCTTCCTCATCGGTGCTTCAGCCCAGATCGGCATTCCAATAATCATGCTGGTAGGGTTACTGCTGGGTTTCGATCTTAAGGAAGCAGCATCCATCGGAATCATCGGTTGTGCGGACGGGCCTATTATCATTTACGCGGCCTCGAAGCTTGCCCCTCACCTGCTCGGGGTAATTGGATTGGCAGGCTACTCCTACATGGCAATGGTCCCCCTTATACAGCCACCCGTTATGAAGCTGCTCACCACCCAAAAAGAGCGTAGAATTGTGATGAAACAAAAAAGACATGTTTCCCAAACGGAGAAAATCCTCTTTCCCCTGGTTACGACTGTTGCCATTATCCTCATGGTTCCCAAGGCAGCTCCCATAGTCATAATGCTGATGGTAGGGAATCTCTTTCGGGAGGCAGGTGTGGTGGACAGGCTGTACCTTGTGGCCGAAGGTGCACTGCTTAATCTCTGTACCATTTTTCTCGGTCTCTGTGTGGGAGCAACCATGAATGCCGCTGTCTTTCTCAGGACAGAAACACTCCTCATATTTTTCCTGGGTTTGGTAAATTTTGCCCTCTGCTCAGTCTGCGGGATACTGATGGTTAAACTGCTCAACCTGTTTCGCAAAGATAAAATTAATCCACTGATCGGATCTGCCGGGGTATCGGCCGTACCCATGGCCGCGCGGACATCTCACATCGTGGGACAGCAGGAGAACCCCAACAACTGGCTACTGATGCACGCCATGGGACCTAATGTGGCAGGGGTAGTGGCCTCTTCGGTCATGGCCGGCATCTTTTTAAGCCTGCTCCTGTCGTGATAATTGCCGTTAAACCCCACCACAACCCCTCCTTTCAGAGGCCGGTGGCATTCTGTCATTGCGAAGGAGGAGAACGACTGAAGCAATCTCATAACACCTGAAAAAAGAGATTGCCACGCTCCCTTTGGTCACTGCGCAAGGTGACCGGGATGACATTATGACCAGCCATCCATGGAACGGATGACAAACTTGTATAAAATACTTGACACTATATGATTCATATTATAGAGTTCGTTTTTTAATTAGAAGCACTTTACCGTTAAGCATACTTACATAAGGAGAAGTACCTTGGCTAAAAAGTTACGAACTGTAAAGGCAATGGGGAAACCTACCTGGAGTGAAACCAAAGTTGGCTGTGTTTTACTTGAAGAAGGAAAGGCGAAGCCCTTTGAACCAAGTGAAAAACCCCTGCTAATACCCCTGTGGGACAAGGAGATGTGCGTCCGCTGTGGCATCTGTTATCTTTTCTGTCCCGATGCCGCTATCAAAAGGGGTGATGATGGATTCTACGAGGCTAACCTGGACTATTGCAAGGGTTGTGGCATCTGCCACCAGGAATGCTGGTTTGGTGCCATTAGCATGACGGAGGAGGGATAATGGATAAATTTGGACTCTATGTACCGCAGCTATTACCGTTTAAGGAACACTTTTTGCCAGAGGCACATCGCGCCTGTATGGGTTGTGGCATAGCCCTCGGGGTGAGACAGATGTACAAGGCATTAGAAGAAAAGAAAGAGTGGATGGAGAAAGCCCAATGGGAAATCCCCTTCAAACAGCCACTCCCGGGTACGCTTCTCAAGACAGCCAAGGAAGCAAAGGCAGAAGTTCGACCTGCCCTGCTTCGTATCGAGAAAGAGGATCAATCTCATTTGCTTATCTGCTTTGATAATGAGGCGATGGAAGCAAAACCAACCCCTGAAGTGTTTAAGAAATGGTTTCCGGCTGCTGCCGTAGCCAGGGGTTTTCACTACGTGGCCACTGCCTGCCCGAGCTACCCCTTTGACCTGATTGACAAAGTGAAAAGGGGAATGGAGAGTGAAGGGGACAGCTACCTGCACGTTTTATCTCCCTGCCCGGTTGGCTGGAAATTTGAGAGTGAGTTTACCGTCCAGTTAGGACGTTTTGCAGTAGAGTGTGGAGTATTTCCCCTCTATGAGGTGGTTGCCGGCGGTTACCGTTTAACCATCGACCACCCCAAGATCAGACCTGTTGAAGAGTACGTAAGCCTGCAAAGTCGCTTTGACCATTTCAAAAAGAAAGAGATTGCTGCCATTCAAGCTGAAGTGGACAAGGAATACGCAAAACTAAGAGAAGTAAAAGAGTAAGGAGGAAAAGATGGCTCTGGCACACTGGGACAAAAAGGCTCAAGCAACCTTTGCAAAGATAATGGAAGTCGTTCCTGAACCCATGCAGGACGCTATGAAACCGCAGCTTATCTCCATGGTAGAAAATAAGGCATCCGGGGCGAAGGTGACCAAAGAGATCATAGAGAAACTGGTTCGGGAAGACCTCCCGGAACCTCAGCGGAGTGTTATTATGGGTGCCCTCGGCCTGTCTGATGAAACAGCCAAACCCCAGGCAGAAGAACCAACCACCCAGCTCACCTGGGAAGGTGACAGCGAAAACATGGTTGAGAAAATCATGGAAGTAATCCCTGAAATGCTCAGAGGAGCTGTCAGGCCTAAGCTGTTAGATTTTATCTCCAAAAAAGCCGGGCCAAGCGGAAGTGTTACAGACGCCCTGGTGGTTGAAGCCGTTCAGGAAATGAAGCCACCGGAACCCTTTATGAGCCAGATCATGAAGGTGCTGGCCGCCGGATCGGGGGTAGACCTGGGCAAGCTTGATGAGATTCTGGCAAACTACCAGGGAAAGCAAGAGGAACTTGTTAATATTTTACACGACGTACAGAATGAATACAGCTATCTTCCCAAAGAGGCCCTTGGCAAAGTGAGTGAATTCCTGGTTATCCCCATGAGCACAGCCTACAGAGTTGCCACTTCCTATCAGGCCTTCAGCCTGGAGCCCAAGAAACCCCATGTCGTTAAGGTGTGTGATGGGGTTTCCTGCCATCTTAATAATGCAGATGATACCTATGCATCATTAGACCAAACCTCAAATGGCCGTTTTACTCTTGAGAAGGTAAGATGCATAGGATGTTGTGGAAAAGAGCCCATGGTAATGGTTGATGATGAGTGTGGAGACAGCACCTGGGCGAAAGACAAGATTTCCAAATTCTAGTTTTGATGCTCCCCGCGCACAGCGCGGGGCATCCCGGAAATTAAATTTTATTATTTTTGGATTGTGCCGATTCATCCCCGCCTACAAGGCGGGGCTTTCTCGGCACCTGCCGGTAAAGGAGAAGAGGAGCTACCATGAAGATCAAAAGCGAAAGTGATCTCAAAAAAATAGGTGATAAAACCAGGAAGGGCCTGGTTTCTTCTGAAGTGAGAATTCAAGTGGGCACGTCAACCTGTGGACTGGCAAAAGGGGCGCACCTCCTAAAGAAGGCCCTGGAAGCGGAAGTAAAAGAACAGGGGCTGAAGGCACAAATCGTAGATGTTGGTTGTAACGGCATGTGTCATCAAGAGCCCATAGTTGATGTCATCCAAAAGGGCAAACCAAAAATCACTTACGGGGCCATGACACCGGATCAGGCAGCTCCACTGGTAAAGGCACTTAAAAGTGGAGGGATCCTGGAAGAGCAGGTGCTTTTCAGGACTGACCAGGAGGACAATCTCATTTCCGGAGAACCCCTGAGCTACACCTCTGGTCAACCCGCTGAATCCCTTAAGAAAATAGCCGAGTACCGCACCTATCCATTTTATCAAAAACAGCAGAAGATAGCCCTGAGAAATGCCGGCCGTATCGATCCTGCCAGCCTCGAAGAGTACATCGCCTGCGGAGGTTACAGCGGATTAGCAAAAGCGCTCTCCATGCCTCCAGAAAAGGTCCTGCAGGAAGTCATCACCTCCGGCATACGTGGAAGAGGTGGAGCAGGATTCCCCACCGGAACGAAGTGGAAGGCCTGCCGGGAAGCTGAAGGCACTACCAAGTACGTTGTCGCCAACGGCAGTGAAGGAGACCCTGATATCGGTATGCACAGAAGCATGATGGAGGGAGACCCCCACAGTGTACTGGAAGGTATGATAATAGCGGCCTATGCGGTAGGGGCATCAAAGGGATATGTGTATGTAAGCAATAATTACTCCCTGGCACTGGAAAAAGTAAAAGAAGCAGTGCGTCAGGCACAAGAGTGCGGACTTTTAGGAGACACTATTCTCGGAAGCAGTTTTAGTTTTGAAGTTGTGGTTGATCAAGGAGGCGGTGCATACGTGTGTGGTGAGGAAACAGCACTCCTTACGTCACTTGAAGGCCGCTACGGAGAACCACGGCCCCGCCCACCCTTTCCTGCACAAAAAGGTTTGTGGGGCCAGCCTACGGTGGTTAATAACATAGAAACCCTGGCGACAATCCCCGCAATTATCAGCAAAGGCGGAAAGTGGTACAGCACCATTGGTACTAAGGGGAATACCGGGACAAAGGTCATGTCTTTAAACGGCAGCGTCAACAACCCCTGTCTGGTCGAGGTCCCCCTCGGTACCAGCCTCAAGGAAGTGATTGACATAGGTGGTGGGGTAAGCAAAGGAAAGAAATTAAAGGCTATTTCCATAGGTGGTCCTTCAGGTGGAGTCCTTCCCGCAAAATCGGCAAAACTCCCCTTAACCTATGATGAGCTGAACCAGGCAGGTTCTCTTCTCGGTTCGGGTATTACGGTTATTGATGAAGATACCAACATGGCAGACCTGGCCCGGTACTTTCTTACCTTTTTCAAGCAGGAAACCTGCGGCAAATGCACCACCTGCAGAGAAGGTGTAAAGAAAATGTGTGAGATAGTTGGAGAAATCTGCCAGGGTCGAGGGACCATGGAGGATCTGACCTTTCTGGAAAAGATGGCACAACCGATGATCGACGGGTCACTCTGCGCACTGGGAAAAACGGTTCCCACCGCAGTGACTTCAACCATCAAACATTTTAAAAACGACTACAAAGAATACATTAAAGCCTAACTTAAGGGTATCTGCCCATCCAGGTGAGGAGGGAAAAGCAAACAATGATAACGCTAACTATCAACGGAAAGAAAATCAAGGCCGAAGCCGGGAAGACAATTCTTGAAGTTGCCAGGGCACATGACATTCACATTCCCACACTGTGTCACAGTGATGCATTGGAACCAGCGGGTAATTGCAGGCTCTGCACTGTTGAAGTGATCCCAGGGAAATCGCACCACCATGGAAACATCATGCAATTATCTCATCCAGAGTAACATGGTGGTGGAAACAGATTCCAAGCGGGTTAAGGAAGTCAGACGCCTCGTGATGGAGCTCCTGTTGGCACGCTGTCCCAACCCGAAGAAGATTAGAGAAACGGCATTTGAGGTTGGCGTCGACTCGGTTCCCCGTCAATTCAGTTTGGAAAATGAATACTGTATTTTATGCGGGCTGTGCGTGAGAAGCTGCGCAGAAGTCGTCCAGGCAAATGCCATTGATTTTGAGGGAAGCGGAATCAGCAAAAAGGTTACGGTACCTTTTAACGAAACCTCCTCTGATTGCATTGGATGCGGTAGTTGTGTTTTTGTATGTCCCACCCAGGTAATCAAAATGCAGGATCTTGGGAATGCTCAAATTATTTATTCTGACGGAGAAGAAGACCTTGGCCCCCAGCGTTCCATGCAGAACTGGAAAACAGAACTCTCTGTTAAAATGTGCAAAGGATGCGGCAATCCCATGGCCCCCGAGAAACAGCTTACCGGAATCCGGGACAAAATGATCCTTCCGATGGAGTTTTTCGACTATTGCCAGACCTGCCGCATCTATCCGGAGATTGATGAAGAAAAGTGCCTCGGTTGTGGTGCTTGTGGGGACAGCTGCCCCTGTTGCGCCCTGGAGCTGAAAGAAGATGCAGGAGAGATAAAGGTAAGCTGCTATACCGGCAACTGTGTCGGTTGCAGAATTTGCAGGGACATCTGTCCCAATGAAGCCATTAGCTAAACAAATCTACTCAGTTAAAAAAAGGCCAAACGCTTATAGCATTTGGCTTTTTTCGTTCTCCCTCAGGTTTACTGAGGTCTGCGGGCCGCTGCCTGCCCGATTTACATAGGATGCGGGGAGCTCACTTTATCCAAACTATTCCCTGCTGTTCCTTCATTTTTTCAGGATAAAATGTTGCAGAAGTATTGACTATATACTCGAACTTTCCCTTCTCAATGAAACAGAGACTGGCAGTACCGCCAAAGGGGATTTTTGCTGATTCATATGCGCCATCTTTGCCCACAAAAAAGTTTACAGGAGAACCACAGGCCGTAGTAACTTTTTTATCAAGAAAGAGCAATTCAATAGGGGTTTTGGAAAAATTAATCCAGACTACCGTTGTTCCAGGTTCCGAAACAAGATTTTGGGGCTCTACGGCCGGACTCATGGTCCTTCCCCCCTCCATAGTCTTAATGGTAACCATTTTAGTCACTAACTTCATGTCTTCCTCTTGTACCTCTTCAGCAGAGGAGAACCCCACAAGATAGAAAATCCCAATTAAAAATGCTGCTGTGATACATAAGCCGTGTCGTTTCATTGTGATCTCCTTTTGTAATGAGTGAAATGCACGTGCTACAAGACACCACCATTCACAATCCGTATCACCTCCTTTAAAAGCCAGACCCTTCCTCTTTAAGCAAGGAATTGACAGTTCTTTGTACAGTGATACCTTTGCAGATAACCCCAAAGGTTATTTAAATTCTGCACGAGCTTAAGCCAGGAGCACATTCTATTTGCAAGTGAAGCTGATTGAAGAAATAGTGGAAGGGCAACAAGAGCAGACCAGGTTCAATGATGATACTGTAAAAGCCCCCTCCTTTAAAACTTTCTTAATATTTCAGGCCCCTATTGTCAAGATAAATTTGAGTAGAACCACGGTGCACCTGTATTTACGCTCGCTTGCCTCTGTGCTTTTTCCTCAGGGGCTTTTCTTCCAGATACTGTGCCAGCTGTCTGCTTGTCTTTATTTCCCTCACCGCATTCTGGTCGTGAAACTCGCAATTCCCGGGATCAAGTTTCTTGCAGATAGCAGGACGTTCGTCATAGATTTTACAGTGATTGTTGCTATCAAGGTGTTTGCACTGGTTTTTGACATTAAGATACCACTTTCCTTCTTGTATAAAGACGGATGTCCTCTGGTGGCTGATGTACCAGCGAATATTTTCAAAATCATTTTTCGTAGTTGGCTTATCAATCTCCATGGCAAAATATTTGCAACAGAGTGCCGTACACTTTTTACAGGTAGTACTCATTCGTGCTCCTCGTGAAAGCTATCACTTAATAAGATAAACCGCTTTGCAAGGCAAAGGGGTGGCAGATCTCCGTGTGATAGTTAAAAGGGTTTTTCAGATCTAAATTCACCTGGTGTTTAAAACCAGCCTCTCGTGCTTTTATAAAATCATTTTCCTTCGCCTGCTCGATTATGTTGCTGAGAGATGTTTCAAAAATATTGCCTAAAACACAGGGATGAAATTCACAGGGCCGCACATCTCCTGAAGGATTTATAGAATACCGCCCCTTACAGAACAGATCAATGCCCTCTAAATCCTTTTCTGAAACCTTGTAAAGATCTGTGATCAAAAACGCCCCCCGTTCTCTTCTCAGCTCATGCAATCTTTTATACATCATCTCATTTTCTTTTCTGCTGAGCAGGATCTCCCGGTTAGAACGGGCACGACCAACCGGTATTAAGGCATTAAAGTGGAGGAGCGCCTCATAGCGTTCCGCCAGGGCAATGATCTCATCTATCTGGGGGACAATACCCTTCCAGAGGGTTGCAATGATCTCTTTTGGTCTCTGCCGTGCCAGCTCAAGAGATGCTACAAGCGTCTTGAATGCACCCTTCCTCCCTCGATAGCTATCATGTACTTCCCCAATTCCGTCGATTCCGAAAACGAGCACAACATTTCCTGGCAAATCCTCTATATGCTCCCGTCTCAACGAGTAACCCGACGTGGTAATAAATACAACAAAGTCCTGTGCATAGTGGGTTAGCTCAATCAAATGGGGGTGGAGAAAGGGCTCACCACCTGAAAAAATAATACAGTCAAATTTTTCACGCGCCTCATCTATGACCTGCATGGCTGTGCGTTTGGATAATGTTCCCTCCCTGGGGAACGATCCATAGCAGTGCCGGCAGTGGTAATGGCAGGTTCCTGTAATTTCCAGTTCTAAAAAGCGAGCATTCATAACTCTTAAGTTTCCAGAGCACAAAGCTTAAAACAAATCCACGTGGAATTCTAAACAAACTCAAACTTTCTTCGAACCGCAAAGACGCAGAAGATCGGAGTAAGAATTTAAGAATTAATAACTTCATTGTGTTACTCAGCGACTCTGCGGTGAAATAGAAATCTTGGTCAACGTCTAACTGCCAATAATAAACTTGCTTTGCTTTTGATTCAACATTCGATGTTGGATGTTCGACGTTCATCCTTTATATTCCACAATCCTCTATTTTTAATTTAGGCATTCTAGGCAATTTAGTTCAATTTAGGCACTTCTGTTTTCTTTAGAGTCTTCCCCCTCCCGAAATCTCAATAATTTGTCCCGTAATAAAGGATGATTCATCAGAGGCGAGAAAGAGTGCGCAGTTTGCCACATCGATAGGTTGCCCTACTCTTCCCAGAGGATAACGGGAAGCACAGTCTTCCTTGAGTGCCTCCCACATTTCCGGACCTATGGAATTTTTGATAACATCAACCTCCACGAGTGCGGGAGCAAGGGCATTAACCGTTATATTAAACATACCGAGGGCCAGGGCCATACTACGGGTAAAGGTAAAAACCCCCCCTTTAGATGCGGAATAGGTAAACTGCATGGGGCTTCCCTTGTACACGAGAGAGCTCATATTAACAATTTTTCCATACTGCTGCTCCATCATAATTTTGGAGGCCTCACGACAGCACAGAATGCAGGACTTCAGGTTGACATCAATATTGTAGCTCATCTTTTCATAGCTGATGTCATCAACCCCTGCCTGATTTTCAAAATCTCCGCCGGCAATGTTAGCCAAAATATCCAGGCGTCCGTAACGCTCCTTTATGGTTGAAAAGAGGGCAATGATATCCTCCTCTTTGGTTACATCTGCGAGGATAATGTCATCTGTGCGCCCTTCTGCTCCAATTTCCTTTAAAATCTTCCGGCAGCCTTCATCCTTAATATCACTCAGTATGACAGTCGCACCCTCTTCTGAAAACCGCTTTACTACAGCACTTCCGATACATCCCCCTGCACCGGTTACAAGAGCAATCTTGTCTTTAAGTCTCATAACAAACCTCCTTTTACATAAATCCGGTTAGGCAGTTAGCTCTTAAAATAGTTGACAGTTGCCAGACAATAATTAAAAATATTTAAACACTGAAGCTAGGACTATTACAGTCCGTAGTTATCTTTACTGTCAACCGTCAACTGCAAACTGTTGACTAAAAATTGCTGTGGACCGTGGACTGAAAACTGCTGACTGTTTTCATGAATCGTGTATCATGCATCCTGAATCAGGTTTTGTATTATAACAAACTACCCCGGTCTGCCAAGTGGAAAATTCAGAAGGTGATTACTTAAAGGGAAGACAAAAAAATACATGATCCTCAAATAACGGATCATGCAGTAGAAAGGAGTTGGCTCATCAGAGGTTTACAGATTGGCGGGGAAGACACGCAGTGATTTTCTAAACGGACAGGTCGTTAGGCACTGCGACAAAACGTCTTATCTAATTCAGCCAGTACGACCCTGTTTCTTCCTTCCCGTTTGGCTCGATAGAGACACTTGTCTGCCTCTTCAATCAGGGCATCGGCTGAGATGTTTGTCACAGTACTGTTACTTTCAAAGCCGCTTATGCCAAAACTTGCGGTAATCTGTATTTTTTCTTCCTTCACCGGGATTACCATTTCAGACACCTGGCCCCTAATTCGTTCCGCGGCCTTCCAGGCCCCATCCCTTCCGGTCTCAGGCAAAACGAGAATAAATTCTTCTCCGCCGTACCTGGCCAACCAATCCACCTCATTGCGGAAACTGTTCTTAATAAGGCTGACAAATTGCTGCAACACCAGATCACCCGCCTGGTGACCGTACCTGTCGTTTACGTTCTTGAAGTGATCAATGTCACTCATTACGATGTAGAGATTATTACTGTACCGGATACTCCTCTTTATTTCACGGGTTAGATATTTTATTAAGTAGCCACGATTGTAACACTGGGTGAGGGGATCGGTTATTGAAAGCGTGTTTATTTCCTCGTAGAGATTAAGAATTCGAGTTCCGGCCCGGAGGCGTGCCTCAAGTTCAGCCTTGTTAAATGGTTTGGTCAGATAATCATCTGCCCCTGCATCCAAACCGGTGATAATATCGTCCACTGCCCCTCTTGCCGTAAGCAGAATAGTGAAAATGTAGCCAGGCCATTCCATTTCCCGTATCCTGCGGCAGAGTTCCAGTCCATCTAGCTCAGGCATCATCCAATCGGTAATGACTATGGGAAAATACGTTTTTTCCAGGAGGTCAAGTGCCTCTCTACCATTGCTGGCAGTAACTACTTTCCTGCCATTTTTGGTCAAGCTTTTTTCTAAAATGCGCCTGGTAACAGGATCATCCTCAACTACTAAAAGAGGTAAAGAATCACCTTCAAAACTGTTGTCATCGCTCATAGTACCCGTATCCTATGCCTGTCCATAAGTCATTGCGAAGGCTTGCCCGGCCGGAGGTTAGGGAAGTTAGAAGCCAACGAAGCAATCTCTTAAACAACTACTCATTTCCATTTTTCTACCAGTTTAAAGACCTCATCCTTTTTTATGGGCTTTGTAAGATAATCATCCATGCCAGCCTGCAGACACTTTTCCCTGTCCACTGCTGAAGCATTGGCAGTCATGGCAATGACAGGAATATGACAGCCATTCTCTGTTTCCCACTTTCTTATTTCCTGTGTTGCAGTTAACCCATCCATCACTGGCATTTGCATATCCATGAAGATAAGGTCATAGTGCCCATTTTCTTTATCTTTGCTTGAAGATGCACCATCTGTTGCGTTCTGCCTTTCATCTCCAGCTCGTGATGTCTTATACTTTTCCACTGCCTCTTCACCGTTATTGGCAGTGTCCACCTGGTACCCGCCTCTGGACAACATTGTTGAAGCCAGTTTCTGGTTGACAATATTATCTTCAACAAGCAGTATTCGCCCAGACTGCTCCCCCGTTTCTTTTCCTTTGTTGACAGCATCCATTTCTTTCTCGCTTTCTGGCTCGATCAAATCACCCGTGAGCTGTGCAGCGGGAGCCCTCTCTTTATCGCTCCTGTTCAACAACTGCTCGACTCCATCAAGTAATTTTTGTCGACGAACCGGTTTATGAAAAAACCCGTTGAAACCAGATTCCAGGCATTTTTTAGCCCCCACAAACGGGGACGATGAAAGTGCTACAAGAGAAAGCGCCCTAAGCTCTTCATGCTGACGCAATCTTCCGGCAATCTCATTACCACTCACTTCCGGCAATTGAATATCCAGCAGGCAGAGGTCAAAAGGGTTATTGTTCTTAAATGCCTTTACAACTGTTTCTTCTACCTGCTCCGGCTCAGAGACTGCCGTCACCAGTGCCCCACCCGAACGAACCAGGGAACTTACTATTTCAAGACTGGTCTGGTTATCATCAAGGATCAATACCTTCTTGTTTTTGAGGGGGGTGCCCCGGAACTGCTGAACAGATTGCTGCTCAGATTTTTTGAGGAACGCCGTAAAGTGAAAGATACTTCCCGGACCACCCATGCCAGCCGGGAGATTTTTGATTTCTCTGCTGCTCAGGCTTTCCGCCCAGACGTCACCATCCATGGCTTGGGAAATACTTTTGCAAATGGAAAGACCAAGACCCGTACCACCAAATTGCCTGGTAGTTGAACCATCAGCCTGTTGGAACATCTTAAAGATGCTCTGCAACTTGTTCTGAGGAATACCAATACCGGTATCTCTCACTTTTACATGTAATGTAATATTCTCTTCGGTTTCCTCTTCACTATACAGATAAAGCTCAATCTCACCATGATCGGTAAATTTAACAGCATTGGACATCAGGTTGACCAGCACCTGGCGAAATTTGGTAACATCTCCCCTCACAGAAGCAGGGATACCATCACCTATGCGGCAAAGTAGTTCTAATGATTTTCCTTCCAGTTTTGGTTTAATGAGATTGCACACCTCGTGGACTACCACTTCGGGCTCAAAATCAACCTCTTCAAGGTCCATTTTGCCCGCCTCAATCTTGGATAAGTCCAGTATGTCATTGATCAGTTCAAGAAGGGCCTGTGAGCTCTGTTTAACAGTCTGGACATAATCGGCCTGTTCAGCATCAAGGGATGTATCAAACAGCAGATTGGTAAACCCGATCACGGCATTCATAGGGGTGCGAATTTCATGGCTCATGTTGGCCAAAAACTCACTTTTGTAACGGGTAGCATCCTCCGCCTTTTCTTTAGCCCGCTTCAAGGCCTCATACATTTTTTTTCGTTCAGTAACATCCCGGGCGACACTTACCGTTCCACATTTATTTCTCTGCTCATCGTAGAGTAGTGTTGTACTCATTTCCACGGGCACAATCTGCCCGCATTTCTGGAGCAGGTATATTTCGCATTGACACCTTCCATCACGAAAAACTTTCGCCTGCGCCTTTTCATACATGGCAATGAAGACATCATCGATCACGACCATATCTCCCGTCGTGGAGACATAGTTCCCGGGAATAATGGGGATAATAGCGCTGAGAGGCTTACCCAACAACTCTTCTATCCCGCAACCTACCGTATCCACTAAGGCGGCATTCATACGAATGATAGCATTGTCACTGTTGGTGACGATTACGCACTCTTCTGATGTACGCAAGATATTATCCAGATAATTTTCCGTTTCCCGTAATCTGTCTTCCAGTTGCTGAATCTCCCATTCAGCACCCTGCAGAGAAGAATCTTCCTCTTTTAAACGAAGCTGTTCCAGTGCTTCTTCACTGTCACGCAATTGGTTTTGAAGGGTTATAAGCTCAGTAAGATCCTGAATAGTCACAAGATAGGTCCAGCCAGGCACATCGAACTCAATCTTTTCAACACAAATCTTTACCGGCAGAATAGCACCACCTTTGCTCACAAGGCTCCCTCTGAAGGTTTTGCCAGTGGATGCGGTAAAGATTTGCCAGGTATTTGCTGATTCTGATTGAGCGGGTTTACGCTTCTCATGGTGGACTAGACGGGGAAGGAAGTAATCCTGGAGTTCAAGTTTCGTATATCCAGCTAACTCCTCCATACGATTATTGGCAGACAAGATATTTCCACCAGGATCTGTTATGACAAGCGGTTCGTGGAAAACGTCAAAAACCCCTTGCAAGAGGTTCGCTGGTTGTTTTCTGTGTTCCTTCATACATAAGCACTCTTAGAGAATAGCGTCAGTTTCCTGCGTGTAAAACAGGTAAGACCCCGATAGTCTCTATTGCGTTGTCGTAATGCCAAAAAATTCTTTTGCTGCATCCACTTCGGCTTTCAGGTTTTCCATTACCATTTCTTGTGCTTTATTTGACAGTCCGATTTCTTTTTGCACTGCTTTCACATCCCGCGAACAATTACTGCAGCCTGCCGATCCAATACCCTTAACCTTGCAAAGATGATCAGCAAGATTGATCGCCTTGATCGCTGCAGTAAATTCACCTGAGCTATAACTGGAAGGTACATGATGATATTTAATGCAGTTGCTTAAAACAGAGGGAAAACGGTTTTCTTTTGTAAACCATTCTCCCACATCATCATGGGATGCTTTTAACACCCTTTTTTCCGACAGGTAGACCTCTTCATCTTTTTCTGCGGCTTCCTGTACAACCCGTCCATACTCTTCAGGGAAATTATCAGCAAGGATCACCTTTCCTATATCGTGGACAAGGCCGGCAGCCATTAATTCTTCAGGGCAGGAGTATCCAATTTCCTTCCCAATAGCCCGTGCGCCAACCCCCACACCCAGCGAGTGCTCCCAGAATTTCTCTGTATTCAATGCGCTGCTGGCCCCTTTCCTTGACATTTTTGCCATGGAGATACCAATAGCAAGGTTCTTCACTGCATTGAAACCCATAATGACAACGGCATGTTGCAGTGAGGAAATACGGCCTGAAAACCCGTAATAGGGGGAGTTCACCTGCTTCAAAAGCTGGGTAGCAAGTGATTGATCACTCTCAATGATTTTACCTACATCTTTTGCCTGGGCTTTTGCATCGTTAACCACCTCCAGCAATTTTGAAGTGACCTGTGGAAGAACAGGCAGGTTGCGTGCCTTTTTAACAATAAGTTCAAGCTGTCCCATAATGTGATCTTCCCTTTCCCCTGGTGATTACTCGTATTCACTTCTGCAAAATCATAAAAACTAAGCAGTTGTGATTCACTATGATTTACATTTCCTATATGATATTCGCACTGCACTCATCCTCTTCTATCTGCCCCATCCGGGTTTGAACCAGCTGCAAAATTTCGTTCACGCGAAATGGTTTTTTAACTACCATATCTACTCCACTTTTTTTCAGTTCACGCCCCTTCTGCTGCACCTCCCACCCGGTAATCAACACAACGGGGGTTTTTTTGTTTATCTTCTTGATCTGTTCAGCTACCTGCCAACCAGACATCCCGGGCATCCCGAGGTCCGTAAAAACCATGTCAAACTCTTTACCTTTAAAGAGCTCTATCCCCTTTTTACCATCTGGTGTAAATTCAACATTATGACCACCATCTGTTAAAATATCCTTGAGAAGTTCACGTACATCTTCCTCATCTTCAACAACGAGAATCCTGGCCTTCTTCTGTTCGTCTGCCCGGGATTCTTCTTTTTTCTCCTCGAGCACCATCCCCTCTTGTTTAGGAATGGTTATGGTAAACGACGTTCCCTTATCCTCAGCACTTTCCAGGACGATTGTTCCATGATGGCGGTGGATAATTCCATAGGAAACACTCATTCCCAAACCGGTGGACTGAACACCTTTGGTAGTAAAAAAAGGATCAAAGATCTTATCCTGTACATCCTTTGCGATGCCCACACCCGTATCTTCAATCACACCAACAACATTTCCATTATCCATAAAAGTCTTTATTTTAATTGTACCGCCCTCAGGCAAGGCATCAATTGCATTATTAATCAAATTAATGAATACCTCCCGCAGTTCTGATGGGTTCCCGGACACGGGAGCAAGGGAATCAAGCTCCTTTGTAATGCTGATTTTTATTCCCCTCGACACTGCCTCATCCTGCCACTTTACTTTTGTAAATTCCAGGGTGGAGTTAACAACCTCATTTAAGTCCACATCAGTAAAGTTTTTATTGTTATAGTCTTCATCCTTTTTACGGGAAAACTCCTGAATTCTGCGTACGGTGTCAGCTCCATCAAAGGAGGCCCTTTCTATGATGTCTAAGCTCTTCCTCAATTCCTGAAATAACTTTCTTCTCTCCTTTTTCTCCGGAGGTGTTTCAGTATTTCTCCTCAGGAGCTGCGTTCTTCCAAGGATGATAGCAAGGATATTATTAAAATTATGGGCTACTCCACCGGCCAGTTCTCCGAGTGATTTCAGCTTTTCGGATTGCAGGAGCCGTTCTTCCATCCCCTTCCGATCAGAGATATCCCGTATCATAACAGTAAGAATACTCTCACCCCCGACCTCAATAATAAAGGTTGAGCCTTCCATGGGGAATTCATGGCCATCTTTCCGCAATCCCTCACCTTCCATGGTCTTTCCCACTATGTACAGGGTATTGGTTTTGCTAAAGTCCTCAAACATCTTTTCCTGTCGTTCTCTGGCCCTTTCCGGTGATAACAGTACAACCGATTTTCCCAGAATCTCATCACGGGTATAGCCAAACATCTGTTCAGCCTTTTTATTAAAACTTATGATCCTTCCCCTTTTATCGGTAGAGATGATGGCATCATTGGCGTTTTCCACCAGACTGTGAAACCGCTCCTCTGAACGTCTCAACTCTTCTTCTGCCTTTTTTCTGTCATTTATATCTCTTATACATGCCAGTGAGCCTGCAGCGTTACTTTTGATATCTTTTATCATTGAAAAATTTACTTCAACATAAAACAATCCTCCATCTTTCTTCCGCCACACCTGTTCTACGCCACTCAACCGCTCTTTCTTTTTCAAGTCAAGGATTACGTCTCTTACTTTATTGTGGTGTTCCTCATCATCGGGAATCAGCTCCCATAAATATTTTCCAACCAGTTCCTCCCGGCTGTATCCCAGCATCATCTCAACGGCACTGTTAACCTGCACAATACAATCAGAAGAATCGGCTATCATAATCCCATCAACCGAGGTCTCAAGGATTCTTCGAAGCTCCAGGGTACGATCTTCGAGAAGTGTCTCTACCCGCAAAAGTGCCCACTCCCTCTTGACCTTCGCACAGAGATCAAAAAGGTATTGCATTTTAAATGGCTTATGCACGAAGGCATCCGCTCCCATTTGAGTGACTTTTACTGCCAAATCGGGATCAGGATCACCGGTAATGGCTATAACGGCTACTTGATTTTGAGGTGTTTTAAAGACCTCTATCAGATGAGAACCGTCCTCTTGACCGGGCAAATGATAATCAAGGATAATAATCTCCGGCCTTGACTGCTCGAACACACTACGGGCCTGTTTACCATCAGCGGCCTCAAAAACGTCATAGCCATATTCTTTGAAGCCATCGCTGATAGTTTCCCGTAACCCATCATCATCGTCCACAATCAGCACGCGTGATTTTTTCTTATCAGTTTTCCCCAGCAGTAGATTGTGCACGGTTGATCGCAATTCATCAGGATTGTAGGGCACCGAAAGAAAACCGTTTGCACCCAGTTCCCGTGTTATTTCTTCAGCATCACTGCCGCTAAAAGTAGCTGATATCACCAGAATCGGTATTTTATTATACTCCGCAAACTCCAGGGAACGAAGCAATCTGCACAGCTTCCATCCGTCAATCTTGGGCATGTAGAGATCGGTGATTATGAGGTCGACTGCTTTGATCTCTTTCAGCTTTTTAAGTGCCTCTTCTCCATTCTCACAGCCAACAGCTTTGTTACCGCCCTTCTCCATGGTCTTTATCAAAATCTGGAGCTGAACGGGATCATCATCAACTATAAGAATGGTCTTTTTGGTTGTATTTTCTTTTTCCATTACTTCCCTCACTTGGTATTTAAAACTCTGTTTTATGACCAGTACTGTCTGGCATATTCACTAGACAGTTTTTAACTCACCCGCTAACTGTTCACACGCCCCTCTGATAGATTCAGCGGCATCAGCAGCTCCTTCCAGGCTGTTCTGGCGAGCCCTTTCTTCAATCCCTTTTGCAGCCTCAGCTATCTCCATCAAACCAAGATTTGCAGAAGAACCTTTAATGGTGTGGGCTGCTTCTGACACCTGCCCACTATCGCCGGCAGCAAGTCCGCTTTGCAATTTGTTGAGATTAGAGGCGGTTGTCTCTACAAAGAGCTCCAGCAACTCAATACATTCATCCTCTTCTAATCCCAAATTATCTGCCAACTCCTTACACTCCATGGTCTTTCCCTTTCAAATGTGTAAAAAGTAATCGAATACAGTGGCAAGCTACTTTTCAGCCACTCAAGCACAAAACCATAACACTCTACATTCTCCAGAGAGGTGCATTAACCCATTACAACGGTTTGTTATTCCTTTTTATTAAGAATTTTTTTAATAAAAACCTTGGTTTTCCGTCCTATTAGTATAGGTGGTTAGCATATCGGAATATAGTGGAAAAACTTTATAAAAAACTATAAATAAGAGATGCCACGCATACATATAACATGCTAAACCGGGCTCTCATACTGCCCAACCTGTTAATTTATTTGCTCATTGACACCTATGGCAAAAAAATATATGGTTACTTCCACGACGGTTAACCTGGCAAAAAAATATCGAGGTAACCAGCAAACAGTATGAATAAAGATACCATTATTGCCCTTACCACCTTTGGTATTCTGCTTATTGTAGCATTCATTTTAAGCATTGGCTTTGCCCTGGGAGAGGCCGAAAGCCTCCATGATCCCTCCTCAGGGTTGCTCTATTTTAGGAGGGTGCTTATGGTCATTGCTGCACTCGCTATCCCCTGGTTGACAAGACGACAAACCCCTGCATCACTGGGCTGGAGCTTGTCACTTAAATGGATCGGTATATCTATAGGCGTAGGACTGTTTATGGGATTTTCCAATCCGGGAGGCTTTAATCCCAAAGACCCCATAGCTTTACTGCTTGCCCTTTTTCACACCTTTTCAACCGAGATGTTCTTCAGGGGATATTTATTCAAAACATTTGAACGTGAATTCAAGGGAGCGTGGACCCCGATTCTCTTATCTTCATTCTGCTACGGGCTTTTTTATCTCACCACCTGGCCCATCTGGGGCAGCCCTCCTGTCGGCAAACTGGCCTTTGTAGTCCTCTTCACCCTCATAGGGATAGCTTTTGCCTATGGATACAAGAAATCCGGGAGCTTTTTAGTTCCCTGGATGATGCACTTCTTTGGCGTACTAAAATACGGAATGCTTTTTTGAATTTCGGATTGCGGATTGAAAAAACAGAAGTCAGGAGTCAGAAGACAGAAATAAGAAAAAGTTTTAATATTGAATGTTGAATAAAATTCTTCAGCAAATATCTTGCGGAGATTTCAAACAATAAATTTTAGATTTGGGATAGAAGTTTTCTGCTTCTTACTTCTGACTCCTGTATTCTGACTTCTTTATTTTTTAATTTTAGGAATTTGGACTTTCTGTAATTCAGATTTTACTTTTTTAAGGGAGGAATGTTTTATGAAGCGGGCGAACAAGATACTCATCGGAACACTGATAGCGCTGGGACTCATTTATGTCATCCTGATTATCGTTGCCTACCTGCCTTACAAGACCATCCCCATAGAGGAGCTGACAGGGAAAGACAGTACGTTCGTCGAGGTCAATGGTCATAGAGTCCACTATACAAAACAGGGGACGGGAAGGCCCCTCATCTTGGTGCACGGGTTCGCCGGATTCACCTATACCTGGCGGTACCTGATTCCTCTCCTTACCGATCATTTCACCGTTTATGCCTATGACGTACTGGGATTCGGACTCTCAGACAAACCACCGGATGGGGAATATGACATGG
This sequence comes from uncultured delta proteobacterium, assembly GCA_963752035.1. Lineage (GTDB taxonomy): Bacteria > Desulfobacterota > WTBG01 > WTBG01 > WTBG01 > CAVVWZ01. Next base: position 19,566 of record CAVVWZ010000038.1, read on the forward strand.
GTCCCCATGGAGAGTTTCTTATTGATTTCATGGATGCCCTCGGCATACCTTCCGCTGCTCTTGTGGGCCACTCGATGGGTGGGATAATCGCAGCCTATGCTTCCATTGCTGCACCGGAGAGGGTGGATGACCTGGTGATGATCGAGCCTGGGTTTTATAATGATCCCGGCCCTGCCTTTTTGAACTACATGTTCTTTCCCCTGGACCGCATTATGTCTCGACAATTTTACACCAGGAGTATGAGGGAACGGTTTTTTATGGGCTCCTTCTACAATAAATCTCTCGTAACCGATGAGATCATTGACGCCTATATGATCCCCACCAGAACCCCCAACGCCCTGGAAGCCATGACACAAATGATGGGCACGGTCGGGTTAAAGCAATACCCGGGTGTAACTGAGCAAATCACCCGGCCAGCCCTACTTGTATGGGGAGAAAGAGGTCCAGACGACCCCATGGAACAAGCCAAGCGGATCACCAGCGAGGTTAAGGAGTGCAAACTGGCAACGGTACCAGAATCCGGTCACTACATTCAGGAAGAAAAAGCAGAGGAACTGGCTCAAATCATAAAAGATTACCTGCAGTAAAAACAGGATGCATGATACAGGATCCATGATACAAGAAATGCAGTCAACAGTTTTCAGTCCAGGGTCCACAGCAATTTTTTGGTCAACAGTTTGCAGTTGACGGTTGACAGTAAAGATAACTACAGACTGTACTGGGCCTAGCTTCAGTGTTTAAATATTTTTAATTATTGTCTGACAACTGGTAACTGTCAACTATTTTAAGATCTAACGGGCGGACCGGGTAACGGGCAAACCGGCAAACCTTTTATGGGAGACGGATATTATGGCAAGTTTACGAGACATACATCCTATTGCTCAGGCAGAACTTCAAAACAAATTCCCCCTTACCCCTGTTTCCCCTAAATACCCTTTCCCCGAACGCCCCTTAAGAACCCTTGGTCTGGTAAAAGTTGATGGAGAAATCTTCAGCTCTGAAAAGTTTTCCCGTGCGGTCTTTTTTAGATTAAATCTCCCTGCTTATATGGCTGTGCGTTCAATTTTCTTACGCCCGAGGATGGAGTTTGATCTCCCGGTCTTTTCCTGTGAAACGGTTATCACGGGGAAAAAGAGGATGTTTATTCTGGATATTCACCGGACAGGAGAAAGTACTGGACACGATGATTCTGCCCTGTTTGACAAGCTCATAAAAATAAGGGACGGCTATCCTGACCTGCTCAAACAAAAGACAACAACAGGTGGCGAAATTGAAACTGTCTTTTCGAAAGCAATCTGCCAGGTAAAAATTACAGCAGAGCTTGATGATCAGGCACTGAACCTCTTTCGGGACTATCTGGGAGTCTTTACCGAGCTGGTAGAAAAAGCAACACCCCTTTCCGGGGATGCTCTGGAAAAAGCCAAGCAGGCTTTTGAAGGATATTTAAAAACAGTGGTGGATCATGACCCGGGATTTAAAGGGTACAAGATGCTTTTTGGTAAGGAAGGTGGTGTCGACAGGGCCCTCAATATTTTCTTTGACCGCTAGAACTCAATCTAAGCCCTCTCACCACATAGAGGCGTCATTGCGAGGAGGTTTAATAGCCGACGAAGCAATCTCATGCCACGTTAAAAATAAATAGATTGCCACGCTCCCTTCGGTCCCTCGCAATGACCGGAAGGAATTATGACAAACTATCTGGTGATTCTAGTGACCGTGGGCAGCAGGTGCTTCCCCCGGTTTCCTCTTTCTGCCTGTTTCCTGTAAGGGAACAATAAACACTGCGGACAGGATGAGTGCCGCTGCTATGAAGATAAATCCCGGCAATGAAGAGTCAGACATATCCATCAGCCTTCCGGCTACAACTGGTCCCACGAAACCGCCCGTGTTACCCAGCATAAAGATAAATCCTATAGCACTACCTACAAGCGCAGTTCCTATGCGTTCCATTTCAACCGGGACAGACATAAGCACCGGCGCAATAGTTCCCATGGCCGCTCCGGCAATAATCAGCACAACAATAAGCGCAGTTCCGGTAAAGTTGGCAAAACCGAGCACGCAGAGCCCAAACACAACAGCACATATCAGGAGAAACGGTTTTCTCTTACCAACCCTGTCAGAAAGCATCCCTCCCAGTATATTAAATACAACGGTCGCACCCATCATAATACCTACCATCCCTCCTGCATTTTCCACCCCTCGCTCTTCCAGGGTAATCGGCAGCAGGGTAACAACCGCCAGTAAAGAAATCATGTTAAGCCCGTAGTATATGGCGATGAGCCAGATGTCTTTCACTTTCAACACATCCTTGAAGTTCTGAAATACGTTCAGTTTTTTCCTTTGCGCAGCACCCTCAAGAGGTCGATCTCTATAAACAATCATCCAGAGAATGGCAACCAGCAGCACAAGTCCTCCAAGGAAGACCATCGTACCCCGCCAGCCACCAAAAGAAGGGGAAAGAACACTTTTTGCAGTAACCATGGCGATTGCACCCCCTATTCCCATACCGGAGATACTTATGCCATTGGCCATGGCTAAGTCCTTTTTTGGAAACCAGTTACCGAGGGCCTTGGGAAGGTTAGGGGCATACATGGCCATCCCCGCTCCTATAAGAAACATGCAGACAACCAAGTCGTTTACGCTTCCTGCAACATAGCGAAATCCCCCGGAGAGTGCTACGATAATGGCAGCAATGCCAAACGCCCAGCGTGCACCCAGTTTATCAGAGAGAGCTCCCCCGATTGGGGCAAAAAACAGAGACGCCAGGGTGATCACACCCATGATGGTTCCCATCTGGACCTTAGTCAAAGGAATCTGCTCTGTGATTTCAGAGAATAAAGGCGGCATACACTGCATCGCAATGGTAGCAGCAAAAAGACTCAAAAACATCAATGCCAGAACTACCCAGCGAAACGGATATGTTTGCTCTTCCATAACTCCCTCCCTATAAGATCATTGTCTGTTGGTAAACTTAGAGCAATAACTAATACAGGCAGGTAGTGAAGTCAAGGCAAAAGAAAATGGCACATTGGAATACAAAAGGAATAGCGGAGTTAAAATCATTTGAAGAGGTTTTTTACTTGATTAAAGCTGGATCACTAAACTATAATTATCTTCCTTATCCGGCTCTTCTTCTGATAGCCCCAGCATCAGGGTGACGGAGGAAGCAGACAGATCCAGCGTGAAATAACATTAAAAGGAGAAAACACGTGTCTGAAACCCTGGAACAAGTAAAACAAGCAATTGTTGATGGTGATGATGATATAGCAGCAGAACAAACCGAGCGCGCACTGGAAGAAGGTGTTAATCCGGCAGACATTGTCAAACAGGCCATTGTTCCTGCCATAGAGCAAACTGGCCAGTTGTGGAAAGACAATGTTTATTTTCTTCCCGATGTGGTGCTCAGCACCGAGGCCTTCAAGGTGGCCATGGAAGTGGTTGAAGCCAAACTGTCGGATGCAACAACAGATAAGACGGGCAGGTTTGTAATGGGTGTAGTAGCGGGTGACATGCATGACCTTGGCAAAAGTATTGTCATCGCAATGCTCACGGGTGCAGGATTTGAAGTCATAGATTTAGGTGTTGATGTCCCCACAGAGGTCTTCATTGAAAAGGCACAAGAACTCAATCCCGACATTCTGGGTGTGGGTTGTTACATGACCACCACCATGCTGGAACTGAAGGACGTGATGCGGCTCCTTGGGGAAAAGGGTTTACGGGACAAGTTGAAGGTGATGATTGGCGGGGTACCGACAACCCAAACTTTTGCTGATGAGGTTGGTGCAGATGCCTGGGGTAAAGATGCCCTCGACGCCGTAGAAAAGGCAAAGAATCTAATGGGGGTATAATAATAAAATGAGCATCAGAGGTGTATTACTACGGTCTGCACTACCATTACTGCAACGCATAAGCACCCTGAGAAGCAACAGGGGTGCTGCCCTTTTTACACCCAAGGTCAAAAAGGGAGTAAAGCTTGATCCCCGGGATCCTAAGACGTGGTGGATGGCACATGCCGCACAGGGACTTAACGCTATACCGATGATGGCACAGATGTACGATCATGCCATGTCACTTGCAGGAGTACCAGCACAGAAATTTTATTCTGATGCTAAGACCCATGTGGACACTGTAGCAGCAGTGGCTGCATTCTACGGTTTTGACGCTGCAACAGGGGGAGGAGATACGTATAACTATGAGGCAGAGGCACTGGGGCAAACAATGATTTACAGTGAAAATGCCATGCCTACCATTGATTTTCGTAACCCCCTCATCAAAAATCCCGAAGACCTGGTAAAGCTAAAGCCTCCCGATTGGCTCAATGCCGGCAGGGTGCCTTTCGTTTTGGATGTCATCAGGCTAAATGCGGAAATGGGATATAAAACAGGTAAGTTTTGTTCTCCCTTTAGCCTGGCAGTGGCCTTAAGAACCTATCCGAAGCTGGTAAGAGACATGAGGAAGAACCCTCAGTTTGCCCATGACCTCTTTTCTGTACTGACAGATGAGATCTTGCCCTCCTACCTGGAAGTGCAGAAAAAACAGTGTGGCATCAGTGCGGCCACTGGCGCAGACGCCTGGGCTGTTTTCCCCAACCTGTCGCCGGAACTAATGGAAGAGTGGGTACTGCCTTATGCGGATCGCCTCTTCAAGAACTGCACAGACTTTGGTGTCATAGCCCTGGCAGTCGGTGGAGGGGGTGACTATTGTGAGGAATCTATAGAAAAGTTTGATAAGGACATCCTCTTCAAATGTTTCGATATTCAGAAAAAACTCTTCCATGGTATGCCGATGCTGGTGCTGGGTATGGGACGCTGGCATGAATATCCTTTAGAAACCGTGGTAGAGTATTTAGCTCCTTTAAGTGAAAAGGGGACACGGCTATCAATCATAGCGAGCCTGAATGCCCGGCTACTGCGCGATGGTCCGGTTGAAAAGATAGTGGACACCGTAAAACGCTTTATTGACATGTTGGGCAGGGATCACAATTTAGCTATCTCTCTTGCCAATGTGCCGGCAGATACCCCCTCCCACCACATTCATAATGCCGTAGCTGCGACCCACACCTATGGGAATTTCCCCATCGCCCCGAATCTGGATGAGATTCCTTTTCAGCCACCCCAGCGGGAACCCTTCGAGGAATACCGTCAGAAGATGTCGTCCGGAACAGCGGCAGACGTAGCAACAGAGAAATAATGAACGTCGAACAGTCGCAACATCGAACGTTGAATGAATAAATAAAGCAGTTAATTTAATTAGGACGCAGATTTTCTCAGATATTCGCAGATTAAATACTTTTTCCTGTTCTTTGTCTTTACCTTAGTGTCCTTCGTGTTCTTCGTGGTTAGAAGTTTGGTTTTTAGTCTTGCATCCTGTATCTTGCATCATTTTCAATTTCTTCGTGGTAATACGTAATTTGGATTTTTAGATCATTTGAGCTTTGAACTTTGTTTGGAATTTGTAATTTACGGACTTTAGTCTTTAATTGGTGAGTTTTACAATGCATAAGTTCACAAGGGAACAAAAGGTTTATTCTATGGGAGGGATTCAGGTGGGAGGTCAACCCGGGGAGAGACCCACCGTCCTGATAGGAAGCATCTTCTTCAGCAAGCATCAGATTGTCAGTGACCCGGTCAAGGGCATCTTCGACCAGGAAAAGGCACGGGCACTGTTAGAACGGGAAGCAGCAGTGGCAGCAGCCACCGGCAACCCACGTATCATTGATCCCATCGGCGAATCCTCCACGGCCCTCATCAACTATATTGACTTTATCGCAGCTCACACCGATGCCCCCATTCTTGTGGATTCACCCAAGCAAACCGCCCGCCTGGAAGCCCTCAGACACTTTGCGGGAAGCAAGGTCGCACCCCGCCTAATCTACAACTCAATCGCTGAAGATTTTACTGACGAGGAGCTTGCCTGCATTAAAGAATGCGGAGTAAAGAGTGCTATCATCCTGGCCTTCAGCATCACCGCCATGAAACCTAAAGCCCGGATTAAGCTGCTCAATGAAAAACTGCTCCCTGCTGCTGAACGGGCGGGGATTGAACACATCTTAGTGGATGTGGGTATCCTGGACATACCCAGTGTGAGCTGGGCTGGCCACGCTATTCATATGGTCAAAGAGGAATTTGGATACCCTGCGGGCTGTGCCCCCTCCAACGCCCTGTTCCAGTGGGAAAAAATACGAAAACAGGGAACAGCAGCCTTTCAGGCAGCTGCTGCAGCTGCCTTTGCCCTGACTCAATGTGAGGGTGCAGATTTTCTCCTCTATGGCCCGGTGCGTTTTGCCCCCTGGGTGTACCCTGCCTGTTCCGCCATAGATGGTCTCCTTGCATACGGCGGTCGATTTAGTGGCATCCGCCCTGCCAGTCGTGAGCACCCCTTATATAAAATTTTCTAGAAGGTATCATGGGACACCACCATGTCCATTTCCAACCCATGGGTCTTAAAAGCAGGTGTGCTGAAGGGACACTTTTAAGTGATGCTGCCCGTATGGCAGGCATAAACCTGCTCTCTGTATGCGGAAACAAAGGCCTGTGCGGACGATGTCGTGTAAAGCTCCTGGCAGGAAATGGCTCGCCTCCCACTCAGGAGGAAAGAGAACTGCTCGGTGAAGATGAAATTTCCAGAGGTTACCGGCTTGCCTGCCAAACCAGGATCAGTGGGGATGTGAAGGTATTTCTACCCCAACCCTCTCTTATTGAACATTTCGGGATCCAGCTGGAAGACACACCAATCGAGGTCCCCTTTGACCCGCCCACAGAGGAATACGAGGTGCTTCTTCCCCCCAAAAAAGAGACCATCTCCACCGGACGGGGAAAGGATAGCAAGTGCCCTCCACACCATCCACAACAAAAAAATAGCAACCATAGATGCCTTCGCCCTGGAGAAATTACCACCATTAGAAGATGAAACTGGCGGGAAGGTACGGGTCAGTGTGCGGGGAAAGGAAATCATCAGTATTCGCCCACCGGGGAAGTCTCCTTTCGGCCTGGCCATTGATTTAGGCACAACAAAGATAGCAGGATATCTAATTAATCTGGAGACCGGCGAAACTGTTGCTGCAGAGGGGATGGCCAACCCCCAACGCGCCTATGGTGATGATGTGATAAGCAGGATTTCTTATGCCCTGGAAAAAAGCGGGGCAGTGCTGCGGGAAGTGGCCGTCAAGGGATTGAACGGGCTCATCAGAAAACTCTGTCCGGAAACCGATCGCATTGTAGAAATAACCCTTGCAGGCAACACTGTCATGCATCACCTGCTCCTCCAATTACCCGTCAGACAGCTGGGGTTAGCTCCCTACAGACCCAGCACAGTTGAACCACTCGATATCAAGGCAAGAGATCTGGGATTAACCAGCGCCCCCGGTGCCTATGTCCACGTTTTGCCCAACGTAGGAGGATTTATCGGGGGGGATCATGTTGCGATGATTCTTGCCACCGGCATTCATGCTACAGCCAGGACCGTGCTCGGTTTGGACATTGGAACTAACACTGAAATTGTCCTGGCCCATAGGGGGACATTAACCAGCACCTCCTGTGCCTCAGGGCCTGCCTTTGAGGGGGGGCACATTACACACGGTATGGACGCCAAACCGGGAGCCATTGAAAGGCTAAAGATAAACAGTGCGGACCAGGTGGAGTTTCAGACCATTGATAACCTTCCTCCCCTTGGCTTGTGTGGTTCAGGAATTCTGGACGCCGTTGCCGGACTCTGCCGCACAGGAATCATAAACAGGCAGGGCAAATTAGCAAGTGGGCCGGGCGTGCGGCAAACTGGCACGAAACGTGAGTTTGTCCTCATTCCTGCCGAAAAGACTGGAACGGGCAAAGACATTACCCTTACACAGAAAGATATCCACGAAGTGCAGCTGGCAAAAGCTGCTATTCGCACGGGGATAGACCTGCTTGTTGAAGAGGTGGGAATTGACTGGGAAACGATAGAGGACGTCATTATTACCGGGGGATTTGGCAGCTCACTTAACCCGGCAAGTGGACTCGCCATCGGCATAGTGCCACCCTTCACAAACCAGCAGTTTAACGTGATGGGAAATGCCGCCGGCGCCGGATCCCGGCTCTGTCTCATCTCCAGGGCAGAGAGGGCCAGGGCACGGGAAGTTGCCATGAGCATCAATTACCTGGAATTGATGACCCACCCTCAATTCCATAAACGATTTGCTCGTGCCATGTTTTTTCAGAATTTCACTTGACAACAACCCTTTTTCATTATTGTATCTACTAGCCTGTAAGAAAACGGATTAAAACAACTTGATAGTTTATATTTACTACTGGAGGGATTACCATGTCAGAAGAAGAATATACCTTTCCACCCTACGATGAAGAGATCACTAAAATGATAAAAAAATTTGGTGGAGAACGTATGGAGACCTACCAGGGTGAAGATGTCACTCCCCTGTGGGATTTGAAGGGAGAGGGATTGAACTGGAGTTTTAAGCACATGTATTCAGCCCCCAAGCTGGAAAAAATAGTCCATGTGGTACAATCCTACAGAGACAAGCTGATGGTCTATGGCACTATTATCTGGCCTGATGATCAACACGCCCTCCCCATTTACTCAGACTTCTGGGCTGAAAGCGCCAAGGGAAGCTTCTTTTTGCTTGATTTCTATCCCATAGCCGACTGTATTTGTGATATCCCCTATATGGAAAAGTACCTGGAACCTCTTGAGGATCTTTTTTACAAAGGGATTGACTACTACCCTGACCAGGGGCCCGGAAGAAACCCCAACTGGTTTCGTGCCCTGCTATCCCCCTATGCCCTCACGGCTGACATCTTCCCCGGTACCAAAAAAGATCAGGGCCAGATTTTAGAGCTGATGCTTGGCTACCTCAACATATATCACAGCCTCTGGGAAAAAGATGAGCCACGGGACCCGGACTACATGAAACCCCTGATTGCCCGTAGACAAGCCATGAGAAAGAACCTCCGGGAAAAAGACCCTGGCGGATTTATGATGGAGAAGGCTGTGGGCCCGGAACTGGCTGAATTAAGTATAAAGACCTACTTTTAAAATACTTACCCGTTTTTTGGGACCTCTTCTCCCTCAGGCCTCCCCCCCCCGGCCTTTATGTCCCTGCTATGACTATTCAAGTTGAAACCCCTTCTAATTCATGGTACTATGAAATAGATAAATTCCTTATACCTCCTTAAAAAGATAAAACTTTTTGGGGAGTGTATCGTTAATAACCATATGTTTCAATGAGTTGAGCGTTTTGGCCTCTGAGAGCAATAATTCGACCAAAAAACAAAGTGATGAGGAATTGATGTACCTTTATCAAAAGGGCGACGAACACGCCTTTGAAGTCCTCTACTGGAGACATCAGCGCGGCATTTTTAACTATATTTCTCATTTTATAGGGGAAAGTGGAGCCCAGGCCGAGGACTTGCTTCAGGACATATTTTTAAAGGTAGTAAAAGCAAGCAAACGATATGAACCAACCGCCAAGTTTACTACCTGGTTATATCAGATCGCTCGAAACGGCTGTATTGACCACTTCAGGAAGATGAAACACAGAAGGACTACTTCTCTGTCACAACCAATCGGCGGTGAGGATGACCTGTCCATCGAATCAACCATTGCCAACAGTGATCCATCACCGGAGAAATCAGCACGCATAAATGAGATAACCGACCTCCTCAAGGATGCACTAACTACGCTGCCTGAAGAACAGAGAGAAGTATTTCTTATGCGGGAAGATCTTAATTTGAGTTTTGCAGAAATAGCTGAATCAATTGGCTGTCCCATTAACACAGCTAAAAGTCGAATGCGCTATGCGCTGGAACATTTACGCAAGACCCTTAAGCGAGAGGGTATAACACAAAGTGAGGTGACAGAAGGTGAAGTGTCCAGAATGTGATGAAAAATTTGTAGACTATCTTTACAAGGAACTCCCCCCTGAAGAGAAGCTCAGCATGGATGAGCATCTCAAAACCTGTGAATCCTGTACGAAACAGTTATCACAACTCAGCTTTGTTCGTACTTCCTTTCAGCACCTGAAGGATCAAGAACCTCCTTCACTGGTGCATCAAAGAATACTGGCACATGCACAGGATATCGTCTCTCAGAAAAGGAGATCCTGGTTTACTGATTTTCTCTTTAAGCCAGCAGCTGCAACAATCATGGTAGTACTTATTGCTACCGGCATCTTTTACTATACGCAGCAATCCCCTTCCCCTGGGACAGGCACCTCAATGATAGCGGCACAGAAAGGGCCCGGTTCAGCAACTTCCACACGCGGCATACAGCAACAGGGGCAACCATTTGGAATGCTCCCCGTTTCCCTGTCCGAAGGCCAGGGTAGAGGGGCCAATCAGCTACCATCTATTCAATCAAGAGGTGCCCGCTATGCCTTTGACCTGGGCAACTTCTATTTTGCCCAGCGTGACTTCGAAAGGGCAATAGAGAGCTATACCATGGCCCTCGCCATGAACCCCGATGATGCATCCATAATCAGGTACCAGCTTGCTCTGTGCTATAAGCAGGTAAATGACTGTAAGGCTGCCGTTAAGGAGTTAGATGATATTCAGCAACAATTTCCTAATTACCGTGACATGGATAAAGTGTTACTGACGGCCGGGGACTGTTATCTTGACCTTGGGGCCTATGATAAGGCAGAAACCCACTTCAACAATTTAATCGACAACTTTCCTGAAAAGGCGCCAGAGGTTGAGGACAGATTTGATTCAGCAGGAAATTTCATGAGAGTAAACTACTAAAAAATTTAACTTTTTGTGAAGTGTTGTCAGACTTAAACAATCCACCGTGATTAGTAATGCCCCTTTACGAGGGGCATTTTTTTGTGTCCGCTTTTTGAGAAAAAAGAGTGATTTTTATCTTTACTTGGACATACAAATGTATTATAATTGAGCATCTCTTGGTTTCACTATACTGCCCTCATATACACTTTTTTGTAGGAGGAATGTTCTATGGGACAAGATAAACATGGATCTATCAAGCAGGCATTGGTTGCCCTTATGGGTGCTGAAAACGTCTCAGACGATAAAGGAATCATGGAAGCCTATACCCGTGACTGGCTTCCACCCGGTGTCCTGGACCATTTTCCTCCTGAATTCGTTGCCCTGCCGGAAACCACTGAAGAAGTTCAGGCAATTTATAAGCTGGCCAACCGATACTCATTCCATTGCATTCCTGTAGGTTCAAACCTCTGGTCTGTTGCCACAAAACCAACCCGTCCCTTCTCTATCATTTTAGATCCTAAAAGAATGAATCGTATTGTGGATATAGATGAGAAGAATATGTATGCCATCATCGAACCCTACGTTTCAAATGCCCAGGTGTCAGCGGAAGCCATGAAACGGGGATTGGTGTGCGGGAATCCCGAGGCAGGGGGCCAGGCCTCACAACTGGCCGGGCACACCTTTCAGGGATTTTGGGGTATCGGTTATCGCATCGGTATGGGCTACCGGAATATCCTCGGCTTTGAATGGGTGCTGCCCAGCGGTGAGCTTTTAAGAACCGGTTCCTTGAGTCAACCCAATGCCGGCTGGGCATTAGGTGAAGGGCCCGGGCCAGACCTTCGCGGGATGTTGAGAGGATATCTGGGTGATATGGGAGGACTGGGAATGGTTACCCGTATGGCAATTAAGCTCCATCCCTGGCCAGGGCCTACAGCTTTTCCCTGTGAGGGGATGGTCCCCAATCAAAAATCTGAACTGCCTCCTGATACCTTCGAATGGATTCTGTTTAAATACCCCAACCTGAAGAGCTGCGTAAAGGCCATGTATGAAATCGGCAGGAGTGAGATTGGAGGCAACCTGCAAAAATGGCCAACATCCTATCTCTGCTGGTGGCGATCACGGTCGGCCGAAGAATACTGGGATACCTGGAAATCAGGTTACTACCAGAAGAATATGAAAAATATGGTTGCGGTCTGCCTGTGGGGCTTTACCTCAAAAAAACAGTTGGAGTACGAAAAACGGGTTTTAATGGATATCATTAAAGAGACAAAAGCTACACTTATCGACCAGGAATGTTATGACAAGTGGGTCCCTTACACTGCCAACAACTGGATTCGCGACACCAATGGACCCCGTATGATGCTACCCTCCGGGGCCTTTTCACTCTTTTCCGTGGGTCCGGACACCCTGCAATTTGCCCAGGACTCCTGTGAGCGCGGTCACGAATTCATGGAAAAATACAGTCCCCCCGTATTGGACTGTGATCTGTCCGACTGGATTGCTTCCCATGAGTTCTCTCATTTTGGCATCGGAGAAACCGATTTCCCCTTTGAGAAATCGGTTGAGGAATCCGGTGCTGTGATGCAGGCTATGCTGGCCTTCATGAAATCAGGACTGGAAAAGAAAACAGAAGACGGTATGGGACCTGCTATGGGGGGACCATATCATGCCTTAGCGGGACCGGTATACTACAACTATGACAAGCTATTGACCGGACTCAAAAAGAACCTTGACCCCAACAATGTTGCCAACCCACCCCACATTATCCCGACTGAATAATTCTACCCTGCAGAACGCACATCCTGAGGCAGCAGTCAGAAACAAGATTTTTTTGACTGCTGCCTTTTTATAATCACCATCCTCTGTCACATCTCAGAGTACTTTTAAAATCCTTTGACATTTGGTGAGGGAGTTTGTTTTAATTTAAGAGTACTTGACTTCTTGGGCAGAATACTCATCTCTAGTCATTGCAAGCGACCACAGAGAGCGTGGCAATCTCTATCTCCTTCTATTGTGTGGGATTGCTCCGGTCGTCTCACTCCCTCGCAATGACATAACTAAATAACTTCTGCACAATCCTCAACACACCCATGAAAATTGCAAACCTCTTTGACTGGTTTACCAGGCTGTTACCCTTATGGGTAGTCGTATGTGGAATCATCGCTTACTTCAGGCCTGCTCTTTTTATCCCCTTAAAGCCTTATATGGAGATTGCCTTTGCCCTGACTATGCTTGGCATAGGTTTAGTTATTAACTACGATGAATTCTATCCCCTGCTCCGTAAACCCCAGATGGTGTTTTTGGGAATTGTCGCCCAGTTCACCATTATGCCTGCTCTCGGATTTCTGATTGCCAAACTGTTACACTTACCCCCTCACTATACACTGGCTCTTGTTCTTGTGGGAAGTGTACCGGGGGCCATGGCAAGTAACGTCATCTGTTACCTGGCACAGGCTGATGTCGCCTTTTCGGTAGCACTTACCTGTGCCGCAACCTTTATAGCTCCTCTGGTTACCCCCGCTCTCACCTATCTGTACGCACATACCGTTGTTAACATCCCCTTCTGGCCTCTCTTCATGAGTATTGTTACCATGGTAGTTCTCCCCCTCATCGCAGGATTTATCCTCAAACGGTTTTTCCACAACGAAATAAGTAAAATTGAGGTGCTTTTTCCCGCACTTTCTACTATATTTATTGCATTGATCTGTGGACTGGTTGTTGCACTAAATCATGAAACGCTTATTGCCGCGGGATTACTCCTTTTCTGTGCAGTGGTTCTCCACAACCTTGCCGGTCTCCTGTTAGGATATGGAGCAGGTAAAATCTATCGATTCGGTGAGAAGCAGTGTCGCACCCTTGCATTTCAGGTAGGGATGCAAAACGCAGGACTGGGAGCAGTTCTGGCACTGAAACATTTTTCCTCAGAAACGGCATTGCCCAGTGTCTTATTTGCAACCTGGTGTGTTATCACTGCATCCATCCTCTCCGAGTTCTGGGCACGCCCGCGAGCATAATAGGTAGGGGACGTTCCGGAAATATTGACTTATTTATCATGGTTGGCCCGTAACCCCGTGAGCCGATCAGTTACTTAGGATCGTCAGATTTTCTCAGATTATCCGCAGATGAAAATACTAGTTTTTCATGTTCTTTGTCTTTACCTTAGTGTCTCTTCGTGTTCTTCGTGGTTAGAAGTTTGGTTTTTAGTTCTTGCATCCTGTAACACTGCTAAGGAAGATTTTAATGAAAGAACAGAGAAGACAACTCATTTTTACAAAGGATCGGTGAACGGAAGAAGCAGTGCCCTCCCTGGCAGGGCAATACCCTTGCCCAGAGCACAAAGCCCAATTCACTAAAAGAGTGGATCGCTCAACTTGACGGACTCTTCGATTATCTGCTCTCAGAGCTCGATCCCTACCAGAGGGTGCTCCATGCAATTTCATTTGACGGAAACAACATCTCCTGTGGTGGCCGGGAGGTAGCCTTGAGCAGTGAAGGAAAGGTAATCGTGGTAGGCGGTGGCAAAGCCAGCCACCAGATGGCAAAGGCGGTCTATGAGATCTTTGGGGAACGGGCACACGGACTGGTAGCCTCCCACAAAGACCTCGGCCAGCTCCCCCCTTTAGGAAACATCCGGTTTCAACCTGCAGGTCATCCTAATCCTGACGAGGGGAGTGTCAAGGGAGCAGAAGAAATTATACGGCTGTTACAAGAAGTGGGAACAGACGATGTTGTCTTCTCACTCATCTCCGGTGGTGGATCGGCCATGATCGAATTACCGGTCCAGGGTCTTACCCTTGAGGACTATATCACGGTCAATGAACTCTTAAACCGGGCAGGTTTTGACATCGGGGAATGGAACGGGGTACGAAAACATCTCTCACAGGTAAAGGGAGGGCAACTGGCAAAGAGAGCACGTCGGGCGAAACAGGTTTTTAACCTTATGGTGTCGGATGTTACCGGTGACCGGCTGGATGTAATCGCCTCAGGCCCTTTCGTGGCTGATTCTTCAACCTTCGAGGATGCCCACCGGACCCTCACCAGCCTGCAACAAAAGATTGCTCCACTGGGCCAGCACATACCCCCACCGGTGAAAAACTACATCGAAGCCAATCGGGGAATGACTGAGCGGGAGACCCTCAAAACAACACCACAGAACGTTGTAAATCTGATTGTAGTAAGCAACAACACGGCAATTGACCTTGCGGCAGAGCAGCTGATATCAAAGGGAGTGCAGGTACCGGAAAACCAGCGGATACGAAACATTACCGGTGACATCGAGGATGCCACCATTGATATCTACTCCCGTCTTCTTAACAGCGGTAAACAGTGATCCCCAGAAACCGGCGGCAGTAATTGCCGGGGGTGAGGCAACCGTGGATGTAACCCGCTACCCTGATTTCAAAGATGGTCAGTCTTACGGTGGGCGAATGCAAATGATGGCCGGGCTCATCATGTATCTGATTGAGGATCTCCCCATAGCCGGTCTCTTTGCTGCCACAGACTGCCGGGATGGAAAGCCTCCCGCTGGAATGCCGGAGAGTGCAGGAGCGCTGGTTAGCGGTGAAACCTTACGGGAGAGCCGAACACAAAAAGTTGATCCTTCAGCCTACATCAATGCATGCAATACCTACGCAATGCATGAGAAGACAGGAACACAAATTCACAAAGCAACCTTCGTCACTAATGTTATGGATCTGGCAGTAGTGGTGTATGTGCCAGTGGATTAGATCAAACGCATAAAAGGATTCAAACAGGTTAACTCGAAACCCTTCAAACCCTGAAACCTTTAACCTGAGGGGCATGGCATCTTGTGAGTACTATTCAAAAATTCAAAGAAAGAATAAATTTTTATTTCGAAGACTTGACCACACCTATGGGTAAGACCTTTGACTTCGTGGTCATTGTCCTCATTTTCCTGGTTTGTACCATATTTGTACTGAAAACCTACAACCTCCCCGAAAGGGTGGCTAAAGTATTAGACTGGGCAGAAACCATTATCACGGTCATCTTCATTATAGAATACCTCCTCCGTTTCTGGGTCGCACAAAATAAACTCAAGCACTTTTTCCACATCTACTCACTGATTGACCTGGCAGCCATTGTTCCCCTCTTCTTTGCCCAACAGCACTTTCAGGTAATCCGGGTATTTCGTGCACTTCGCATTATACGCCTCTCGCGCTTCCTGGATAACCGTCATTTCTTTTTCGGCAGCTTAAAGCCCATTCACCTTATTATCTTCCGCATCATCTACATCATGGTTTCTATCATTTTTGTTTCCGCAGGTCTCATTTTCTATGCGGAACACCAGATCAATCCGGGAAATTTTTCCAACTTTTTTGACGGGGTCTATTTTTCTGTAGTTACCTTAACCACCGTTGGCTTTGGTGATATCGCCCCGGTATCAACCTATGGAAAGATCATCACCATGTGCATCATTATCAGCGGGATAGTATTCATCCCCTGGCAGGTCCGGAATCTCATAGCACACTCAATTGACTCCATGAGCAAAGTGTCTCTGGCATGTAAAGACTGCGGTCTGGACCACCACGATAGAGATGCAACCTACTGTAAGCACTGCGGAAGTAAAATCCATCACCGCTCACAAATCCTCTAAAACTATGAAAGAACAGTTGCGGGAGCTGTTATCGAAAAGGAAGCGATCGGTTCTAAACGGTGAACAGCTAAGACTCTCCGCTGTACTCGTTCCTCTTCTTACAATCAATGGAGCATACCACATCCTTTTTATCAGAAGGAGTCAGCAGGTTGAGCATCACAAGGGAGAGATATCCTTTCCGGGGGGCGTCTGCGAAAAAGATGATGGAGGTTTTGAAAAGACCGCACTGCGGGAAGCATCTTGAAGAGGTTGGCATACAACCCCGGGATGTGGTCGTGCTGGGCATGGTGGATGATATGGAAACCGTCTCCACACGCTACCGGGTTACACCGGTGGTTGGTGTTATCCCCTACCCTTACTCTTTCACGCTGTGTGCCAGTGAGGTAGATGAACTAATTACTATACCGGTTTCTCACCTGCTCGATGAGGTCAATGGAAGGGAAGAGCCTGTCGTGCGGGAGGGAAAGACATACACTGGCTTTGTGTATCACTATAAAGACTACGTGATCTGGGGGGCGACTGCCAGGATTTTGAGAAACTTCCTGACACTGTGGAAAGAAATCAGGCGGTTGGATGATACTGGCAGTTCTCGGTCGTAACGTCAATCTGGTGAGGATTATTGTATCCCACGCCCTGTGATGCTGCCATTTCAAGATAGCTTGTCTGGCGGGGGTCTCGTTCTAACAGGTTAGTACACACTACATCCGTTGCAACAGGGTCATGACCTGCCACCACCAGGTCCATCTTGTCAGGTGGATAGCCAACCCATACCCCACACTTGAATCCTCCATGCTTAACCGCATAGATCCCGTCAACCAGACAGAGGGTAGGCCGTAAAACCTTAGTAATATCCACAATATTTTTTTCTAATCCTGCATGGAGCAAAGCCTTCTCCTGATCGTAAATTGCACCAAACATATTTTTCATAGTAAAGGTTACCCCTGTCCAGGGGTGTGTTTTAAGTGCGGCAACACTGATAATGGCGCTTTCCGTAAGCAGGCGTGAAACCCTCAGATTTTTTAGCGACAGGGGTTGGGGAACCGTGAGATCCACCGAGGGACCCGTGCTGAGATTAACCACCTCAGCCCCATAGCGTTTAGCCAAATGATGGATACTGAGGGCAGAAAAGACCTGGTCAGCCCAGTTAAAACTCCCATCCGCTTCCCCGATATAGACCTTCTTCTTAAGTGGTGCCAGAAGTTCAAGTACAGCCTCCAGCACCCCAAGACTGGTATGTGACCCGCGCTCACCGGGAACACCTCCACAGAAATTGGGTTTAACCAGAACGGAGGGATAAGAGGAAACCGCAGGTTCAAGTCCTCCTACCAGATTCAGTGCATTCTCTACTGCCTTCAATGAATCAGTTGATTTAACAACACTGACCTTTGCCTTTCCGTTACCCGTCGTAGTCATGATTTAACCCACTCCCCCTGGACATTGTTCCATTGCCCTGCCCTCAATTCTTTCTTGTATATGTCTCCAAAATATAACTGGTCACGGGCTAACTCCCAAACCCATTATATAGTTCGCATATTTAAACACCTGACGTCAAGTGCTTAGTTTCATTCTGCATCGCCGGCTAAAACTTTGATTGTGTGATGATAAGCTGCATCAAAGGCAGCCCTGCCCGCATCCAGACGGTTAGGGGTTACCGGAGGAACGGAGGGTTTAAGTTCAATTACCCGTATTCCCTGATGCTCAACCAGCTTTATCTGGCTTCGATAGTGTTCCTCCCGCACAATGTCCATAGATAGTGCGTAGGCCTTTTGAGGGGAAAGTACTTTTGTTAAAAATGCATTCCTCTTTTCCTGGAGACCGTGAGAAGGAATGTAGTGCACTAACATCACTTCTGCATCCACCCTTTCAGCCAATTCTTCCAGAGGGACCTTGTCAACAAGCCCTCCATCTAAAAAGAGATCTTCCCCCATATGCTTAATCTTAAAAATCCATGGAATAGTGCCCGAAGCATGCACGGCTTCCGCTATGCTGCCTGAGGTGAACACTTCTTTTTTGCAGGTTGAAAGATTACACCCTACAATAACACAGGGGGTTATCAACTCCTCAAAACGTTGCACGGGAAGTGTTCTCGCAAGTAAACCCTTAAATTTATCTCCTTCAAGATAGCCCAACCACCCCTTAAAAAAGGTGAGGGCGGCAACAGCAGTCTTATACCAGGGTTCGGGATCCCAGAAGTCTTCTTTGTTAAGGGCAAAAAGAAGATCAGAGATGGCCTGAGCATCCATGCCGGCCGCGGCATAGGCCGCCAGGATCGCACCCGAACTGGTACCGGAATAACCAACAGGTTTAATCCCCAGTTCCTGAAGCGCCTTAAAACACCCCGCGTGAGCAAAAAACCCAAAAAACCCCGAAGAAAATACCAACCCCACCCTTTTGTTCTTTAGTTCGTTTGCATCCATCTCAACATTCCATATTTGGGGACGTTGTTGACTAAGTTGAATTACTTTTTCCACCCCTCTGCAGAAGTTTAACAATAGCAGACGTAGAAACTCCTAATTGACGGGCAATCTCTGCCGAAGGAATACCCAGTTCGTTCATCAAGGTATGGGCTAAATCGGCCCTAACTTTCGAAACTGCTCTCCTACGACCGCCCAGACGCAATTCTTTACTATTAATATTTTCTTTCCTACACTTATCCTCAATTATTACCTGCACCTTGTCTCTCTGCTTCTTTGCTCTGATTTGAACTCTGAACCGATCATCAGCTTCTTTAAGAATCTCTTCTACAAAATCTCCAGATCCCAGTATCCTCTCATCTGTTAGTACTTGCTGTTTATTACTACGTAGACTTACTACTGCTGACCACCCCCCAAGAGATCGCACCAAACCACCACCCACAAGATCAGGTCGCCTACCTTGCAAAATACCTTCTTTGATATAAGTAAGATAGACTCTTTTCGCCACTTTCTCCTTTTTACCAAACCAGGACAAAGTATAATCCCGCTCTTGCCACTCATGCCTAACCTTTCCCATCAAAACTGCATGGCCACTCCAAGGGAACTCATTAAGTTCAGCTATAGCCTTCACCAGCTTTGCGCGTAATGGATTCAAGTGAATATAGCGAACTAATTCCTGAAAATAAGCATCCTCATCACAGACTATTGATTTGTAACGGTTATGAAAAACATGGCCAATGCGTGAATGCCTGCGATTGTATCCAATGGCATAACCGGTAAGCAAGCGTCGCATGAATTGAGGCAAACCCAGGGGACCACTCCGCAAAAGAAGATGTGCGTGATTAGTCATTAATGACCATGCATAAATACTTGTCTTGGTATCAGCAGTTACCTTTCCCAAACGTGAGACGAACTCCTCCCGATCCTTTTGATTATCAACAATGCGTCTCTTTTCAATACCCCGGATGATTACATGATGCAGCGTTCCTGACGCATCAAGTCTTGCCTGCCTTGGCATGATTACTCCACTGAAAGAAGGTTATATATATTACCTATCAAAGTTATTCAACTTAGTCAACAACGTCCCCAAATGTGATTTCATCACCTTGCCGGCAGCATTTTTTGGCAAGCTGTTTATAAAGGTAACCGACTCTGGTCTTTTGTAGTGCGCCAGCTGTGAGGTGCAGAAGGTAATTATTTCCTCCTCCCTTAGGGTTGCTCCCGGCTTTGGCACCACCAGTGCTTTGACTGTTTCTCCCCAGTACTCATCGGGAACCCCGATTACGGCAGCCTCTTTAATATCGGGATGCTGGTGGAGTACCGCCTCAACTTCAGCGGGATAGATGTTCTCTCCTCCCCGCAGTATCAATTCCTTTTTCCTCCCGGTGAGGTAGAGGTAGCCATCCTGATCCATCTTCCCCGTGTCCCCGGTATAGAGCCAGCCGTCTCTCAAAACTTCTTGAGTTAAAGGAAGATCATTGTAGTACCCCTTCATCAGGTTAGGGCCCCTGCACACAATTTCTCCCGTCTCTCCGGGAGGAAGCTGCTTACCCTCATCGTCAACAATCTTGACGGTGACATGTTTCATCGGCTTTCCCACACTGGTAATCTTCTCGGGAGGGTCGTCCGGTTTTAAGATTGATACACCCGGGGCGGCCTCAGTCAAGCCATAGAGGTCATAAATACCGGCATGGGGAAATCGTTTGGCAAGTCGACCCCGCATGGCCGGGAAGAGCGGGGCTGCACCCGACACAATCCTCCTGACCGATCCGCTAGAATAGCTGTCTCCATCCCTTACGTTTAAGAGGGCAGCATACATGGTGGGTGATTGGGTTATGGAGGTAACACGGTGTTTGCTAATAAGCCCCATTGCCTTTTCCGGATCAAAACGACGTGAGGTAATGAAGGTCACCCCGTTAAAGACATAGGTAACAATTCGCCCCAGGGTAGAGGAGTGGAACATGGGGGTCAGTGCCAGCTCGACATCACGCTCCTCCATCCGGTAAGCGCTTGAGTAGTTAAGGGTATTAAAGAAGTTATTGGCATGGGTTAAGACAACACCCCGTGGCCTCCCGGTAGTACCGGAGGTGTAAACAATAAATGATTCATCCTGCGGGACCACTTCCACTGCAGGCCCGTGATCAGGTTGATTACGACACAAGTGGTCGAAACCTTCATTCTTACCTGTCTCTTTTCCTATGGTAATAAGAATATCAAGTTTTTTCAACTGGCCCTTCAAATCATGAGCTTTTGCATTAAACTCCTCCCCCATAATGAGTGCAGCAGGATTTGCATTCTCGAGAATAAAGGAAAGCTCGTTGCCGGTAAGCCTGTAATTGAGGGG
>CAVVWZ010000039.1:0-43248 GCA_963752035.1 uncultured delta proteobacterium
TGTCTATCGCTGTAATTTTGTACAACTTCTCCCGTGTCACGGTTAAGCCCGTGTACTCCTGTAAGGTTATTTCCGGCTTTACTTCAAAGCTTGCA
This sequence comes from uncultured delta proteobacterium, assembly GCA_963752035.1. Classification (GTDB taxonomy): domain Bacteria; phylum Desulfobacterota; class WTBG01; order WTBG01; family WTBG01; genus CAVVWZ01. The sequence continues at coordinate 96 of CAVVWZ010000039.1, forward strand.
GAATACAAAAATTCCTTTCCTTCTTCTAAAACACCATTTTCAACCACAGGCTGGGAAACCGGTATGATATCCAACTGTTTTAATGCTTCAGGATAGGAAAGCTGTATGAGCCGGGTTATCACCTCCCCTTCCACGTGTTCCTTATAATATTTCTTCAAAATATCCTGGGGAACCTTCCCGGGACGAAAACCCCTGATTTTTACAGTCTGCTTCAACTTTTGATAGGTTGAAGTTATCTCCTCAGTTACCGTTTCAGGTGGAATGGTCACATTAATCTTTTTTTTAACCGGTCCCAGCTGTTCAATCTCAACGTTCATTGTCTTATAGTCCTCTGAGTGATGGTGCGAGAGGGGGGAATCGAACCCCCACGGTTGCCCGCTGGATCCTAAATCCAGTGCGTCTGCCTAATTCCGCCACTCTCGCAGAAATAGTTCACCCTCATAAAATAAAAAATGAGCACGAAGGTAGTATTGGTGAAGGCTTTACCGTGCGCCCTTCAATTTCCAGGTTAAGCTGGAATACTGAATATTCATAAATATAACATGAAAGCATTTCTAAAGCAAACAAAAGTATTTAAAGCAGGGATTTCACACCACGCATGGTACAAGACATGCATATTTTCAGTAAAGCAGGGGAAAACTGAAAAAGTGTTTATCAGCATCAGCATATTCTGCTCAAGAAGGGAAGGATTGTGGTGCGTTTTAAAACACCTGTACACTAAATTTGACATCGGGGGGAACTGCATTCAAGTATTCCTCCTAAACAAGAATTTCCATGTCCGAAAAACCCGGCCAGTCCGCAACCATTACTAGTCCTCCACCATGGAACAGCAATCCTGATTTGATTAAGCTCATTCCTGCCAGCCTTGCACACAAATACCTGATCTTTCCCCTCTCCCTGCGAGGTACCACGCTCCTCATTGCCATGGCAGACCCCTCAAATATTTTTGCTATTGATGACCTTAAATTCCTGACTGGCTATCGTATAGAAGCATGTCCTGCTCAAGAAACAGTTATCCGGCAGCTCTTGAGTGAGCACTATCACATCTCGGACCGTTTGGAAGATGTAGTGTCTCACCTTGAAGATGGTGGCGTTGAACCGGCAGATGCAGAACAACAAATCGAGATAGGTGATCTCAAAGCCTCCTGTGAGGAAGCACCGGTTATAACGCTGGTAAATGAAATGCTCAGTGATGCTATTAAGAAAGGCGCCAGTGATATTCATGTAGAACCCTATGAAAAAGTTTTGAGAATACGCTTTCGTGTTGACGGTGTCCTGTATGACGCACTGACTCCCCCCCTCAAATTTAAAAATGCCATTACATCCCGCATTAAAATCATGTCAAAGCTTGACATTGCTGAACGTAGATTACCTCAGGACGGACGCGTTAAAGTCAAAATGGAAACCGGCCATGAAGTTGATTTCCGGGTATCCGTTCTTCCCACCCTTTTTGGTGAAAAAATAGTTCTCCGCTTGCTTGACAAATCAACCCTTAAACTGGACATAAACAGGTTAGGTTTTGAGACAGGTGATTTAGCCCACTTTCAGCAGGGGGTCAAGTTCCCTTTTGGTATGATCCTGGTCACCGGGCCGACAGGAAGCGGCAAAACCACTACGCTCTATTCCGCACTCAATGCATTAAACGAGACCACAAAAAATGTCTCTACCGTTGAAGATCCTGTAGAATACAATCTCATGGGAATCAACCAGGTACAAATCCACGAAGAAATCGGCTTAACCTTCGCAAACGTGCTACGGGCCCTGCTCAGGCAGGATCCCGACATTATCCTGGTGGGTGAAATTCGCGATTACGAAACTGCTGAGATGGCTATCAAGGCAGCACTCACCGGACACCTCGTTCTGAGCACGCTCCATACCAATGATGCACCGAGTGCAATACAGCGGCTCGTACAAATGGGGATTGAACCCTACCTTATTGCATCTTCAATCATTCTTATAGTTGCTCAAAGGTTGGTGAGAAAAATTTGTCCCCACTGCAAGGCAACCACAAACCTGCCTGATCATCTTTCACTTGAGCTCGGGATAAATCACGAGGACTGTCACTCCCTCTCCTTTTTCAAGGGAACAGGCTGTCCGATCTGCAGTCACAGTGGTTTTAAAGGCCGGCTCGCAATTTATGAGATTATGAGAATCAATGAACATATTAAACACTGTATACTGCGCGAGCTATCAAACACTGACCTCAAAAAAGAAGCAGTGCAGTCCGGGATGTCGACCCTTCGAAACAGCGCCATCACAAAAATGAAACAGGGCCTAACCACCGCAGAAGAGGTCATCAGGATTACCTGTGAAAACTGAAGAGAAGGAGCCGGCAATCCCCTCCCAGAGGATCTGTTATTTTACAAACAACTGTATAACAACCCACACTGAAAGCCCTTGGGAATGAAGCGGGTTAAAGATAGTTGACCAAATAGAACATTCCATGATTATAGACACTTGAATCCAGCAGTCCAGAAATCTTTGGCTGCAGGCAATCTCAACTATTAGCTAAAGTTATTTTGCCATATTCCGATAAGAGTCAATGAAAAAACAGAAAGAACAACCATTTCTACCGACTAATAAAGGAAGAGATTATGGCAGTCTACGTATGGGAAGGTAAAAATATTCGCGGAACTCTGCAGAAAGGTGAAATGCAAGCAGCAAATGAAGCTGCTGTCAAGGCAACCCTGAGGACTCAAAAAATCCAGGTTTCCAAGGTTAAAGCTAAGCCAAAAGATCTCCTGGAGAATATCAGTTTTTTACAGCCTAAGGTCACCGGAAAAACCCTGACCGTCTTTACCCGTCAATTTGCAACCATGATCGATGCGGGCCTCCCTCTCATACAGGGGCTCGATATCCTCGGCTCACAGGAACCTAACCCCACACTCAAAAAGGCCATCACAAAAATCAAAGGGGATGTTGAAAGTGGTTCAACACTTTCAAATGCAATGAAAAAACATCCTAAAATATTCAGCGATCTCTATGTTAGCCTGGTTGCAGCTGGAGAAATGGGAGGTATGCTTGACACCATCCTGTCCAGGCTTGCCACCTACATTGAGAAAAATGAAAAACTTAAGAGTAAAGTGAAAGGAGCAATGGTCTATCCCAGTATAGTTCTGACTATATCAATTGTGGTTATCGCCATTCTCCTTATTTTTGTTATCCCCGTTTTTCAGGAAATGTTTGAAGGCCTGGGGGGAGAACTGCCGGCCTTGACACAATTTATAGTGGATACCAGTACCTTTCTAAGAAGCAACATATTATTTATTATTGCAGCAATCATTTTACTCTGCATCGCCTATTCGAGATTTAGGGCCACGGAGCAAGGCAGGATTATCACCGATAAAATTTTTATCGGCATGCCTGATCTTCGGTACCCTCTTAAAAAAATCGGCAATAGCCAATTTTACCAGGACCCTGGGTACTATGACCTCAAGTGGTGTACCAATCCTTGACGGCCTCGGTATTGTAGCCGGAACCGCAGGCAATAAAGTTGTTGAGAAAGCAATCCTGGACACGAGAACGGCTATCAGCGAGGGTAAAACCATTGCTGAACCCCTCTCCAAAAGTGGCATCTTCCCACCTATGGTAACTCAGATGATCTCCGTGGGTGAATCAACCGGTGCACTGGATACCATGCTCGGAAAAATTGCAGATTTTTACGAAGATGAGGTAGATGCGGCAGTAGATGCACTTACTGCAATGATCGAACCCTTCATGATGGTATTCCTGGGCGGTACCATAGGTGTTATGCTTGCCGCCATGTACTTACCCATCTTCAAGATGGCCGGGCACATCGGATAACATCCACCAGGATCTTAGGAACCAGCTGTAGTACCATTCTCTCTGCCCCTGCGTCTCCACCTTATAATTTCTTTAAAAATATCAGTATATTCCGGATAGTTTTGCCTTGACTCAGTCATGCTGTTAAGATAACATGACTGAGTTTTTTATTTGGGGAGGCAAAAAATGAAAGAAACGAGCACCTTGCTAGAGTTGCGCAGAAAAAAACTGGAAGACTATGCCAGTGAAGGGGGAAATCCCTTTCCCAATGACTTTAAAGTATCCCATACAACCCGCGAGATTCGAGAACGCTTTGAGCAGATGGAAGCAGATGAGCTGGAGAAGGTCGATGAAGAATTCTCTCTGGCCGGGCGGGTTATGTCTCTTAGAAATTTTGGTAAGGCGGCCTTTATCCACCTGCAGGACCGAACGGGGAGGATGCAGGGCTATATCCAGAAAAATGAGGTCCCTGAGGATGCCTTTAAGATCGCTAAAAAACTGGATGTGGGTGATTTTGTAGGCATTAAGGGAAAGATATTTGTAACACGCACTCAGGAACTCACCGTTAAAGTAAGAGAGTTTTCACTCCTGGTCAAATCCTTAAGACCCCTGCCTGAAAAATGGCATGGTCTCTCAAACATCGAAACAAGATATCGGCAGCGCTATCTGGACCTTCTGGTTAACCCGGAGGTAAAAGAGACCTTCTACAGAAGGACTAAGATTATGTACCTGATACGATCTTTCCTCCAGGAAAAGGATTTTGTAGAGGTGGAAACACCCATGATGCAGCCCGTACCGGGAGGAGCGACTGCCCGCCCTTTTAAAACCCACCACAACACGTATAAACTCGATCTCTATTTGCGCATATCCCCTGAGCTCTACCTGAAGCGGTTGCTCGTCGGTGGTATCGAACGGGTGTTTGAAATTAACCGCAATTTCAGAAATGAGGGGATTTCCACCCAGCACAATCCGGAATTTACCATGCTCGAGTTTTATCAGGCCTACGCAACCTATGAGGATTTAATCGAGTTGACCGAAGAGATGGTCTGCTCCCTGTGTACTAACCTGCAGGGATCTATGATCCTTCCCTATCTGGATGGAGAAATTGACTTTACACCCCCCTGGGATCGCTTAACCATGAAAGAATCCATCATCCGCTATGGAAAGCTCGACCCCTCGGTTTTGGAGGACAGGGAACTGGCCCTTGCAGCACTTAAGAATCTCGACATCTCACCTGCTTCCCCGGAGGACCTGGGTTACCTGATTAATGAACTCTTTGAAGTGCTGGTACAACCCAATCTCATCAAGCCAACCTTTATAACCAGTTACCCAACGGCTGTTTCTCCCCTGGCCCGGAGAAATGACAATAATCCTGATGAAGTAGACAGGTTTGAGCTCTTCATTAACGGGCAGGAGATAGCCAATGGGTTTTCAGAGCTCAATGACCCCATAGATCAGCGGGCACGATTTGAAAAGCAGTGTGCTGCCCGTGAACCCGATGAAGAGGCGGCACAGCTCGATGAAGACTTTATTCAAGCACTAGAGTGCGGTATGCCACCAGCAGCAGGTGAAGGAATCGGTATCGATAGATTAGTCATGCTCTTCTGCAATGCTGCTTCCATCCGGGATGTCATACTCTTTCCTCTTCTTAAACCTGAAAGGTAAACCGTGATGTGGAACATCCCCTATGAGATCTTCATCAGCCTCCGTTATCTGAAGGCAAAAAGAAAACAAACCTTCATTTCTGTTATCAGCTTCATTTCCATAAGTGGCGTGGCAATTGGTGTTATGGCCCTTATCATTGTCCTGGGAGTTATGACCGGTTTCAGTGACGACCTGAGAAATAAGATTCTGGGGGCTAAGTCCCACCTGGTTATCTATCAGCGTGGAATGGGGATTCCCAACTACCGGGAGATCATTGAGGAAGTGGAGTCCATAAATGGTGTAGTCGCCGCAACCCCGGCCATACACAATCAGGTAATGATTACCTCCCTGTCAAATACCGTGGGTCCCCTGATCAAGGGTATCGCCGTGGAGAGCGCCCCCAGGGTGACTAACCTCGGGTCCATTATCAGCGAGGGAACACTGAGCGACCTGGACAAACCTTCCCCTTCAGGCCTGCCGGGAATTATCCTGGGCAAAGAACTGGCTATGGTCTTAGGGGTGCTGTGCGGCAGCGAGCTCAAGGTCATTGCACCCTTTGGCACCATGACTCCGGCAGGAATGATGCCACGATCAAAAAAATTTGAGGTGGTGGGCATCTTTGATTCGGGTATGTATGAATATGATTCTTCCCTGGCCTACATCTCACTGACTAATGCCCAGGAGTTTTTTAACCAGCCCGATGTTGCGACAGAGATAGAAGTCAAGGTAGATGATATCTATGAGGTAAAACACCTCTCCGAAGAAATCGAAGGAAGGTTGGGCATTTCATTTCAGGTAAGAGATTGGATGGAAATGCATAAGAACCTCTATGCAGCCCTGAAGCTTGAGAAGATGGCCATGTTTATCATCCTCATACTCATTATTCTCGTTGCAGCATTTAACATCGTGGGAACCCTCATTATGGTTGTCAGTGACAAGTTTAAGGACATCGCCATCCTTAAGTCCATGGGCGCCCGCTCCAGTGCTATTATGAGAATATTCATTCTGGAAGGTCTCATCATCGGACTGATTGGAACCGTTCTGGGGATAATTGGCGGTGTTATTCTTGCAACCGTGCAGAATACCTACCGCATCGTAGCCCTTCCACCTGACGTTTACTACATATCACACCTCTTGATAAAGATTACACCCAGAGATTTGATTTTGGTAATCGTTTCTGCTATAAGTATTAGCCTTATTGCTACCATATATCCTTCCTGGCAGGCTTCGAAGCTCGATCCTGCTGAGGCCTTACGATATGAATGACACTTCTGCACACACACAGGAGACTGCACCTTTTTTTGAGGTACAGGGTTTAAGTAAAACCTATGGGGCAAACCACAAGCGGGTGGAAGCACTCAAGGACATAACCTTTGCTGTTTCCCCCGGAGAGTTCTTAGCCATTGTGGGCGCTTCGGGTGCTGGCAAGAGTACCCTCCTGCACATCTTAGGTGCCCTGGACCACCCGACTGGTGGTAAAATTATCCACAGAGGAGAGGACCTCTTCGCTTTGAGTGAGGCACAACTGGCACTGTTTCGAAATCAGAGGCTAGGATTCATTTTTCAATTTCATTACCTCTTACCTGAATTTACAGCGCTGGAAAATACTATGATGCCGGCTCTCATTCGTGGCTACCGGAAAAAAGATGCCCGTGAAGCGGCCGAGAAACTGTTGACTTCAGTGGGACTTAAGGATAGATTGACCCATAAGCAGGGAGAGCTCTCCGGTGGAGAGCAACAGAGGGTAGCTGTTGCCCGTGCTCTTCTTTTACGACCTGAAATTATTTTAGCTGACGAACCAACCGGTAATCTTGATTCACGAACGGGAGAAGCAATCTTCGAGCTTCTTTTGTCTCTCAATCAACAATCAAACATTACCATACTCATGGTAACCCACAATGAGGCCATAGCCTCAAGGGCCCCCAGACGAATTACCCTGAACGATGGGCGGATAGTTTAATCTTTAGGGTTACTCCGGTATGTACAGATACTTGATTATGCTCAAGAAACTTTTGGTCATTGTGATTTGCATTTTTTTTGCAACCAACGCCTGGGGGAAAACACCGTTAAAAGTGGCGGTTTTCCCTTTTGCGGTTTACAGTGCTGAACAGCTTGGCTACCTTGAGGAAGGCATTGCTGACATGCTGGTAACCCGAATGGAACAGGACCAGGATATTACCACCATCGATAAGCTTACCATGAAAGAGGTGCTGAAGGGAAGGACCGGCACCATCGACGAAGGGACGGCACGTGCCCTTGCGGCACAGGTAGGAGCAGATTGTGCAGTTGTGGGCAGTTTTACCAAGATTGGCAGTGCTGCCAGCATTGATGCCCGCATTTTTTATATTTCCCAGGAAAAAGAGGATGAACATGTTTTTGTTGAGTGTACCTCTCTCGACAGTGTGAATGCCCAAATTGGTGCCCTTGCACGGCAACTTGATTTAAGCATATTGGACAAGTCCCTGGTTGCGGAAATAGATGTTACCGGTAACCGCTTTATAGAAAAAGATGCAATAAAATTTGTTATAATAACTAAAGAAGGAGACATCTTCTCACCCCAGGCACTCCAGGAAGACCTCAGGCAGGTCTATCAAATGGGCTACTTTACCGACGTCCAGATTGATAGTGAAGATTCACCCCAGGGAAAACGCCTCACCTTCATTGTGGTAGAACGGCCGGTAGTAAGCCAGATTAAAATTCAGGGAAATAAAAACGTCAAAACACCCGACATCCAGAAAAAGCTCGGCATGAAACTGGGCAGGGTCCTTGACCAAAATCAAGTACGAAAAGACGTGGACAGTATCCGCAAACTGTATCTGGACAAAGGTTACCTCTCCGCTGAAGTTGACTTTAAATTAGTACCCGCAAGCCCCGGGGAGACTTCCGTGGATTTTTACATCAGGGAAAACGACATAGCCAAGGTTAAGAAGATTACCTTCCTGGGCAATGAACACATTAAAAGCAAAAAACTCAAAAGGGTTATGGAGACACGGCAGAAAAACCTCCTCTCTTTCGTAACCAGTGCAGGCATATTCAAAGAGGAGTCCTTCCAAAAGGACATTGAAAACCTGACAGCCTACTATTACCATGAAGGCTATATTAAGGCAAAGGTCGGGACTCCCACAGTAACCCATGAGGGAAAAGATATCTACATCACCATAGCCGTTGAAGAAGGGGATCGATACACCATAGGAAAGGTCGACATAATAGGTGACCTTATTCTCCCCAGGGAGACCCTCGCCGAGAACATGGAAACCGTTGAAGAAAAGGTCTTTAGCAGCAGTTACCTCAATAAGGATATGGTAGCCATTACTGATCTGTATTCTGATAGGGGCTATGCCAATGTGGATATCACCCCGCTTACCTCTATTGATGATGAAGCCAAGACAATTGCCGTGGAATTTGACATAGTGAAAGGTGAGAAGGTCTACTTTGACAGGGTCAATATAACGGGTAACGACAGAACACGGGATAAGGTAATTCGCCGGGAACTTAAAGTGGTAGAGGGAGATCTCTACAGCACGAGCGCAATCAAGCGAAGTCAGCAACAAATCGAGAACCTGGGTTACTTCAAAAAGTCGAACATTACCACCAGCAAGGGGGCCGACCCCAACACGGTCACACTCAATGTTGAAGTGGAAGAAAAGCCGACGGGCTCAATCAGTTTTGGTGCAGGATACAGTTCTGTAGACAGCCTGGTGGGCATGATTCAACTCTCCCAGGAAAACTTCCTGGGAAAGGGACAGCGCATAAACATAAACACCCAGCTGGGAGGTGTCAACCGTTTCATGATCTCCTTTACCGAACCGCGGTTTCGTGACTCCAAATGGAGCACGGGGGTTGACCTCTACAACCTGGAGCGGTGGTACGAGGACTTTGACAGTACATCCACCGGAGGGAATCTGCGCGTTTGGACATCCCATCGGTGAATACAGCCGGTTCAACTTCGGCTATGAGTATGAAAACGTGGATATATCAAATGTGGATAATGATGCTTCCCTCGAGATAATAGAACAGGAAGGTGAGACAACCGTCGGCGCCCTCACAGGCAGGAATCACTCGAAATACGCTGGACAGTCGATTTACTCCCCGCATGGGGTCCCTGGCCAGTTTTACTACTAAGTTTGCGGGCCTGGGTGGAGACGCTGATTTTTATACCCTTGTAGCGAGTGCTGCCAAGTATTTTCCCATGCCCTGGGATTGCGCCTTTATGATGCGGGGAACTATCGGCTACTCTGATGGAATTGGTGGTGACGATGTACCTATTTTTGAGAAATTCTTTCTGGGTGGGCTGGACAGCCTGAGGGGCTTTGAAGACCGCACCGTGGGCCCCCAAGAGCGGAGAGGAGACTATCAATCGTTTCATCGAAGATCCCAATGACTACGATGTTGTCGGTGGTGAAAAAGAACTCTTTTTCAATTTCGAGTACATCTTTCCCATATTAAAGGAGGCAGGTATTCGAGGAGTCGTCTTTTTCGACACGGGTAATGCCTACCGCTCAGGTGAGGATTTCTTTTCCGATATGAGAAAGAGTGCCGGTTTTGGCGTTCGCTGGCAATCCCCCTTTGGTCCCCTGAGGCTTGAGATGGGATTTAACCTTGATCCTAAATCTGAATACGACGAAAGCAGCAGTGAGTTCCACTTTACCATGGGTTCAATGTTCTAAACAAGGGTTCTTACCCTATAACGATCCGGATAAGAAAAGGAGGTAGTGGAGAAATGAAGAAAGGAAGCATACTTGCGGTCATTTTTGTAATGGTAGTCACGGTTACCCTCGCCTTCGGGGCTTCAGAGTATAAACTTGCCTATGTAGACTTGCAAAAGGCACTCAATCTCTGCAAGGCAGGTCAAGATGCAAAGGAAAAATTTGGCAAAGAGGTAGAAAAAGCTGAAGCGCAGCTTTCCCTCAAACAGGAAGAATTACAAAAACTCAAAGAATCACTGGAAAAACAGAGTGCTATGCTCAATGAGGAAACCTTCAAAAAGAAGGAGAAAGACTACCAGGCAAAGCTTCGCGACTTCAAGAGACTCTACGAAGAATCTCAAGATGAACTGAAGGCACAGGATAATGATGCGGTAAAAGAGATCCTTGCAGAACTTGTTAAGGTTACCCAGGAATACGGAAAGGAAAAGGGATACACCTTAATCTTTGAAAAGAGTGAGAGTGCCCTTTTGTACGCCGACGAGAATTTGGAATTAACTGAGGCTATAATTAAGATCTACGATACTCAGTATTTGCAGCAGAAAAAGTGAGCGAGGAGGCCCGAACCCATACCATGCAGAACAAAACGCTCCAGGAACTTGCAGATCTTGTCGGCGGTCAGGTCATTGGAAACGGCCAGCTGGCAATCTCTGGCATTTCGGGTTTAGATACAGCACAGGAAGGAGAGATTACCTTTGTTGCTCAAACCAAATACATCCCCCAGGCACAAGCAACCAAGGCCTCTGCCATCATTGTATCCCATACCATTGAAGGCATCACTAAACCCCTGATTGTAACCGATAACCCCTATCTTGCCTATGCAAAGATTGCAACCGCTTTCCACCCCCACCCCTCTGGCCCGCGGGGTATTGCAGAAGGTGCAATTGTAGGAGAACAGGCTCGTATTGGAAAAGATGTTTCCATTTACCCCTTGGCCTTCATTGGGAATAATGTTACTATCGGGGACCGGGTGGTCATCTATCCCCATACCTTTATTGGGGATGAAACTGTCGTTGATCAAGACACCGTCATCTATTCCAATGTTTCTATCCGGGAACGCTGTCGCATCGGCAAACGGGTCATCATCCACCCAGGTACGGTCATTGGAAGTGACGGATTCGGATTCGCCCCCGATGGAAGCAGCTACCATAAGATCCCCCAGATAGGGACTGTACAGATAGATGATGACGTGGAGATTGGTGCCAATAACACCATAGACAGAGGTGCATTGGGCAAAACCTGGATTAAGCGGGGAGTTAAAACGGACAATCTTGTTCACATTGCCCATAATGTAGTAGTAGGAGAAGACACACTGCTTGTTGCCCAGGTTGGTCTAGCAGGAAGTACCACTATCGGCAATCACGTTACTCTGGCCGGTCAGGTGGGAGTGGTAGGACACATTACCATTGGAGACAACACAATTGTAGGATCTAAAACTGGTGTGAGCGGAAGTGTTCCTGCAAATACCATCGTTTCCGGATATCCCCACATGCCCCACCGGCAGTGGTTAAAATCTTCCCGCTGTTTCCCCCTGCTCCCTGAGATGAGAAAAAAGCTAAGCCAACTCGAGGCACAGATCAAACATCTGGAAGAAACACTTTACAAGCACAACGGAGAGAAGAAATGAAAGAAATAAAACAGATTATGGATCTCCTGCCCCACCGCTATCCCTTTCTCCTGGTTGACAAAATACTGGAGATGGAAGAAGGAAAAAGCATTGTCGGTATCAAAAACGTAACTATTAACGAACCTTTTTTCCAGGGACACTTCCCCGGTTCTCCCATTATGCCGGGTGTTTTAATTATTGAGGCAATGGCACAGACATGGGGTATTCTTGTATTGAGTTCAGAAAAAGAAAAAGCCGGAAGCAAGAATGTTCTCTTCCTGGGAATCGACAAGGCTCGATTTCGCAAACCGGTATATCCGGGTGACCAGCTTCGCTTTGAACTCCAGGCACTCAACTTGAAGCGGTCAATCTGGAAGTTTAAAGGTGAAGCCTTTGTAGACGGAGAACTTGTGGCCGAGGCTGAACTCATGGCAACAATTTCAGATAAATAACCTCACAGAACTACCACAGGCTTATTGATGGGAAGGCAAAAAGATGATACATAAAACAGCTCTTATCGATAATAAAGCAGAACTTGACTCGGGGGTTGAAGTAGGTCCTTACTGCATCATTGGTCCCCACGTGAAAATCGGCAAAAATACAAAGATCGGTCCCCATGTGGTCATTGATAAGTGGACACAAATCGGCGAGGAATGTAACATTTTTCAGTTTACCTCTATCGGGGCAGCACCCCAGGACCTCAAGTATCAAGGGGAAGAATCGTGGGCTATTATTGGTAATCATAATACCATAAGAGAATTTGTCACTATCAACAGGGGAACTTCCCAGTCAGGGGGTAAAACCACCATCGGCAACAACAATTTTTTTATGGCTTACTGCCACGTTGCCCACGACTGCACAATCAGTAATCATGTAATCCTTGCCAACGCTGCTACCCTCGCCGGACACATCACCATAGAAGATCACGCCATTGTAGGGGGATTGGTGGGAGTTCACCAATTTGTGAAACTTGGATGTCACTCAATAATAGGTGGCGGTTCAGGGGTGAACAAAGATATACCTCCCTATACTATGGCTAATGGACAGAGAGCAAAACTCTTTGGATTGAATTTAGTTGGATTAAAGAGACACCATTTTTCAGAGGAGTCACTTGCTGATATTAAGAAAGCTTACCGCCTTATCCTGAGATCGGGTCACACCCTTGAAAAAGCCATAGAACTGGCAAAGACCGAGATACAGAACTCACCGGAAGTTGATCACTTCATTCATTTTATTGAGACTTCAGAAAGAGGCATCACACGCTAGATGGACACGATACCCGTTGCAGTTATTGGGAGTGGCTATCTGGGAAGATTTCATGCCCAGAAATATGCTAATCTTCCAGAAGCCGAACTAGTAGGGGTCGTTGATACCAACCCCACCAGAGCTGAAGAGGTCGCCAGGGAAACCAATACTTCCCCGCTGTCTGACTACAGGGATTTATACGGTCAGATTAAAGCAGCCAGTGTGGTAGTCCCTACTCCCCTTCACTACAGCATAGCAAAAGATTTACTGGAACGTGATATTCATGTGCTCCTTGAAAAACCCATGACCACGACCCTCGAGGAGGCCCAGGAATTAAATCTCATTGCCCGCAAAAAAAATCTCGTTCTCCAGGTCGGACATTTGGAGCGCTTTAATCCCGCATACCTTGCTATTGAACAAACAGTAAAGAGTCCCCTCTTCATCGAGTCACACCGCTTAAACTCTTTCCAGGAACGGGGGACAGAGGTTGACGTAATCCTTGATATAATGATCCATGATATAGATATCATCCTCAACCTTGTGGATGCCGAGGTGAAAAGAATTCATGCAGTTGGCATACCGGTGATCTCTTCTATGATTGATATCGCTAATGCCCGGCTGGAGTTTGAGAACGGCTGTGTAGTTAATGTCACCGCCAGCCGCATATCGGACAAGAGCATGAGAAAAATACGCATTTTTCAGCACGATGCCTACATTTCCATCGATTTTGCTGCACAGGGTGTATCCGTGTACAAAAAGATCGAAGAAGAGGGAAAAATTCCTTATATCGTCAGTGAACAGTTGAAGATTGAATCGGGTGATTCTCTGGAAGAAGAGATCAAATCATTTCTTACCTCAGTTAAACAGAACCGTAAGCCTCTCGTTCCAGGTGAAGCAGGCATAAGGGCCCTTCAGGTAGCCTTAGAGATTACGAACCAGTTGAGGAGCACAACGCAAAACAGTGCCGGATAAGAGAAAGGCCAAAAAGGTTCTTATCGTCACCGGTGAAGCCTCAGGGGATCTCCACGCATCTTACCTGGTACAAGCAATGCTCAGCCTTGATCCAGATGTGTATTGCTATGGTATGGGTGGTGAAAAACTCAGAGCAGCAGGAGCCCATATTGTATTTGACATTGCACAGCTCTCAGTGATGGGCATCACGGAGGTGATCCGCCATTTTGGAAAAATATATCGTGTCTTCACCACATTAAAGGGTTTGCTCAAAAATGACAGACCTGATCTGGTCATTCTCGTCGATTATCCCGACTTCAATCTCCGGCTGGCAAAGGTAGCACACAAATACGGTGTTCCGGTTCTCTACTATATCAGCCCCCAGATCTGGGCGTGGAGAACCAGTCGCATTAAGCAGATTGGCAGGGTGGTCAAAAAGATGATTGTGGTCTTTCCCTTTGAACGTCCCCTCTATGAAGAGGCAGGTATTGATGTAACCTTTACAGGGCACCCCTTGCTTGACATAGTCAAACCTACAAAATCTAAAGAGGACAATACCAAACATTTTGGGCTTGACCCGCACAAGAAAACCATTGGCCTGCTGCCGGGCAGCAGGCTTAGCGAAGTAAAAAAACTGCTGCCGCCTATGATAGAGGCTGCCCAGCAATTGACGGAACACTTTACAAACCTGCAGTTTATTCTCCCAATTGCCCCAGGCTTGCAGAGGATAGAGATAGAAAAGTTGATAGCAGGGCTCACAAACGGCGATTACCGTAGTCAACAACAGCATCTATGACGTAATTGACATCGCTCATCTGGTTATTGTGGCATCCGGTACGGCAACGCTCGAGACGGCCCTTTTGGCGACACCGATGGTTATCACCTATAAGATGTCCCCCATAAGTTATCTGATAGGAAAGAGGTTGGTAAAGGTGCCTTATATCGGTATGGCCAATATTTTGGCCGGTAAAAAAGTTGTCCCTGAACTGATCCAGGACGAGGCTAACGCCCACAACATCACAGCCGAAGTTACGCACCTGCTCCAGGACAACCACTACTACCAAAGTGTTTGTGAAGACCTTACTTCCATCAAAAAGGAATTAGGAGAGCCGGGTGCATCCAAACGAGCGGCCCAGATAGCGGTAACTATGCTCTCCCAATAAGAGCAATCCCTCTCCCATGGTCTTAAACCACATCCTGTTACCAGAGGGATGACATGAGGAATATACATGGCAAAGGTCTCAACGAAAGATTCCTATAACGTCTATAAGCGGTTAATTACCTACGTCAAACCATACTGGACACGGATGGCCTGTGCCGTCATTGCGGCGATCTTACTTGCTGGTGTTAACACCTCAATCGCCTGGATTATCAAAAAGGTGATGGATGATCTCTTTGATAAAAAGGACATGCGGATGCTCACCATTATCCCTTTAGCGATAATCGTCCTCTACGCTTTGAAGGGATTATTTGAATACGGCCAGGCATATCTCATGGGTTCTGTAGCCATTAAAGTGGTCACTGACATTAGGGATAAGATCTATCAGCATTTGCAAACACTGTCTCTTGCCTTTTTTACCAAGTACCCCACAGGTGTCTTAATGTCCCGCATTGTCAATGATTCTTCTCTCTTACAGTCTACCGTCTCGGACAGTATCACTACACTGTTACAAAGTTCCCTCACTATTGTCGGTCTGACGGGCTATACCCTTTGGGTAAACTGGAAACTTGCCTTAATATCCTATCTCATCATTCTCTGGGCGTTCGTCCCCATCAAGATATTTGGAAAGAAGAGCAGAAGATTCAGCACCAAGAGTCAGGTAAAGGTAGGAGATATTGCAAAGTTTCTCCACGAGACCATCACCGGTATCCGCATCGTTAAAGCCTTTGGAATGGAAGACTATGAAAATCAGAGATTCTCAACAGAAAACTCCCGATTCCTGAGAATCCGGATTAAACGAATCCGCATACGGGCACTCGCCTCCCCTACCATGGAGATGCTCGGCGGTATTGCCACTGCGGCAATCCTCTACTATGGAGGATATAAGGTCATGCAGGGCACATTAACCTCCGGAGATTTCTTTTCCTTTGCGGCTGCGTTCGCCATGATGTACAGGCCGGTTCGGGTATTAAACAAACTCAACCAAAGCATCCAGGAAGGCCTGGCTGCCGCAGTAAGAACTTTCGAACTGCTGGACCTCAAAGCCGACATTGTGGACAAACCGGATGCACGCGAGCTGCCACCCATAAGGGAACTGGTGGAATTGAGAAATGTCTCTTTCAAGTATGAAGCCGAACCGGTATTAGAAAATATTAATTTGAAGGTACGTGTAGGTGAAATCATTGCTATCGTAGGTACCAGCGGCGCAGGAAAATCCACCATTGCCAATCTCATTCCACGTTTCTACGATGTGAGCGATGGCGCCATCACCATTGATGGTAACGATATAAGAGACGTCACACTCAAGTCGTTGCGGAATCAAATCAGCATGGTAACCCAGGAGATCATTCTGTTCAATGATACCATTAGAAACAATATAGCCTATGGCAGCCACGAGAAATCTGAGCAGGAAATCAGAGCAGCTGCACAGGCAGCATATGCCCACGATTTTATTATGGAGAATAATCCGAACGGATACGATGCTGTTATAGGGGAGCATGGAGTCAAGCTCTCAGGGGGGCAGAGGCAGAGGATCGCTATCGCCAGGGCACTTCTCAAGAACGCACCTATCCTCATTCTGGATGAAGCTACCTCTTCCCTCGACAGCCAGGCTGAAGGAGAGGTCCAGGTCGCTCTGGAGGAACTTATGAAAGGTCGCACAACCTTCATTATCGCCCATAGACTCTCCACCATTAAAAAGGCACACCGTATCATTGTCCTTTCGGAGGGCAAGATCGTGGAAGAGGGAACCCACAGTGAACTCATGGAATGCAAAGGAGAATATCACAACCTCTACACCACCCAATTTCACGGAGATGACAAAGCCCGCCAGTCAGATCACCTTTCTCCTGCTGAAGCAACCTGATGAGTAACAGGGTAACTTTCAATCAAGAGCTTTTGTTCGCCTATGTACTTCATTTATAATATACTGCTCTTCAGCGTTTCCTTCCTTGCCGTCCCCTTTATTCTTTTTGCTATGTTGAGCACAAAGAAGTACCGGAGTGGTCTTTCACAAAAAGTGGGGTTTGTACCCGCTTCTATCCTCTCAAAGCTAGCGGGAGAACGGCCTGTCTGGATACATGCGGTATCGGTTGGAGAAGTAATGACCACCATTCCGCTCATTCGAAAATTAAAAAAAAAGTATCCTGATCAGAAGATTGTCCTCTCAACGGTCACCGTTACCGGTAACTACACAGCAACTCTAAACGCCAAAGAGGCGGATGCAGTTATCTATTTTCCCTTCGATTACCCCTTCATAGTAAAGAGGGTTATCAAGGCAATCAACCCAAAGCTCTTTATAATACTTGAAACTGAACTGTGGCCAAATTTCTTAAGAGCGCTCAAACGTAACCACATTCCCTCGGTAGTTATCAGCGGGAGGATTTCCAAAGACTCCTACCAGAGGTACAGGTGGACCCGTTTTTTCTTCAGCAAAGTTCTGAAAAATATCGATGCCTTCTATATGCAAACAGACGTTGATGCCCGGAGAATTATCGATATCGGTGCACCCCGGGACCGTGTTATCACCGTCGGAAATCTGAAATTTGACCAGTCTCTCCCCATTGTAACACCGGAAGAAAAAGCACAGTTGTACACTACGTTATATGTAAAAGAGGGACAAAAAATATTTATAGCGGGGAGTACCCATCGAGGTGAAGAGGATATCATACTGGACATTTTTAAAACCCTCAGAAAAAGTCATCCTGACCTGATCCTCATACTGGCCCCCCGGCATCCGGAGCGGTTTAACGAAGTCTGGAATCTCATTATCCGCCACAGACTCAGGGGCATTAAAAAGACAGCCCTTACGAGACAGGCACAAACAAACCCCTGTGATGTTATTTTAATTGATACTATTGGGGAGTTATCCAAGCTCTATAGTATTGGGACCATTATTTTTGTGGGGGGAAGTCTCGTCCCAATTGGAGGTCATAACGTGCTTGAGCCGGTAGTTCACAAAAAAGCTGTCCTGTTTGGACCGCACATGGATAATTTCCTGGAAATCTCCCGTCACCTAAAGGATAATGGAGGGGGACTTCAGGTTCAGACCAAAGAAGAACTCCTGACCCATGCGCAGAAACTTTTAAGTGATGATACCGCCCGCAATGATCTCGGCGAAAAGGCTTTTGAAATCATCTCCCATAACCAGGGAGCCATTGAGAAAGCTATGGAGATAATCGGAACATTCATTGCTAAAACCTGAACTCATGACTATGAAAGCTTTTGTCGAACGACTGCTCTATACCCCCTCATCTCAGGAGAGCTTCTTAAGAAAGCTTCTCTTGTTGCCACTCTCTCTTCTTTCACTCATCTATCGTTTCATTGTCCAGTCCAGACAGATCCTTTACAGCAGAGGGGTCCTGAAAACCCACCGTCTCCCCTGTCGGGTAATAAGTATCGGAAATATTACTCTTGGGGGAACCGGGAAAACACCAACGGCAATCTACCTGGCACACCTCTTTCAGAACAGGGGTATACAACCTGTTGTTTTAAGCCGTGGTTACAAGGCACAGAGCTCTTCACCAACAGCTGTTGTGTCAGATGGGACCACAACCCTCATGGATGCACAGGGAGCCGGAGACGAGCCGTTTCTTCTTTCACAGGCACTGCCCGGAGTGCCGGTTATCATCGGTGCAGACAGAACGGTCTCAGGTCGCCTTGCCTGTGAAGAGTTTTCTCCTGAAGTGGTGATACTCGATGACGGCTTTCAGCATCAACGGATAAAGAGGGATGTGGACATAGTACTGATTGACCTTCACCATGGTTTTGGTAATGGACACCTCCTGCCCCGGGGTATCCTGAGAGAACCGGTCAGCGCCCTCAGCCGGGCAAACATCTTTCTCCTTACCAAACAGATGGGCGATGGAACAGATAACCAGCTCAAGCAGCAGATTAGACGACATAATCCTGATGCCCCGATTTACCATACCCGCTATGCCGTAAATTCGTTCAGGACCCTCAATGAACAGCAGGAAATACACCTCAACCACCTTAAGGGCAAAAAGGTACTTGCCCTTTCCGGCATAGGCAATCCCCACTACTTCTCTTTTCTCTTAAAGCAGTCGGGGATGCTTGTAACCGAGGAATGGACATTGCCCGATCACCACGACTACACAGTCGATGATATCCCCAAAGTACGTGAATACCTTTCTGTGTGGACTATATCGTCACGACGGCAAAAGACAGCTGTAAAATGAACAGGGAACTCTTTTATGATTTACCTATACTCACCCTCGAAGTTGTGTTACAAATAGATGATGAACAACACTTTAAGGATACCCTCTTTAAGCTCATCGAGTGAAGGAAGATTTCTTAAGTTGTTGCTAACCATGATTACATTCACTCTACGGTTACTCTGGTTCCATGCAAAAATACACACTTAAAACACCTTCCCGTGATAACCAGTTCTCGGTCAACTACCAGCAGGAACTCAATCCCGAACAGCTTGAAGTCGTCATGAGCGGGGATGGCCCCCTCCTGGTCATTGCAGGCGCAGGCAGTGGTAAGACCAGAACCTTAACCTACCGTGTAGCCCGCTTGATAGAATCCGGCGTTAACCCCGCTACCATTCTGCTGGTTACCTTTACCAACAAGGCATCAAAGGAAATGCTGCACCGGGTGGAACTGCTGATCAGCATGAATACGAAAAAACTGTGGGGAGGGACCTTTCACCATATTGCCAACCGCATCCTCAGGAGCAAGGCACACCTTTTAGACTATGATAACAACTTTACCATTCTTGACAGGGAAGATTCTAAGGAACTTATCAACACCTGCATTGCTGATCTTAATATTAACACCAAGGAAAAGAGGTTTCCTCAGGCTACGATTATACAGGATGTAATCGGCCTTTCAGCCAACACCCAGGTAACCCTGGAAACTATTATATCTGACCGTTATCCCTTCTTTTTTGATCTCACTGAAGAAATACAACAGATTGCTCTTACCTATCACAAGCGAAAGAAGCAAAACAATCTGATGGATTTTGATGATCTCCTGCTCAACTGGCTGGCCCTGCTCACTGACCATCCGGCAGTGAGGGAACAGTACGCTCAACAATTCAATCACATACTGGTTGATGAATATCAAGACACTAATCGTATACAAGCTGACTGCATCGACCTTCTTGCCCGGGGACACCGGAACGTTATGGTGGTAGGAGATGATTCTCAAAGTATCTACAGTTTTCGCGGTGCCAATTTTACCAATATCATTGATTTCCCCAATCGTTATCCCGACACACGCATTTTTAAGCTTGAAACAAACTATCGCAGCGTACCGGAAATACTCAATCTGGCTAATGCAAGTATTAACAACAATCAGCAGCAGTTTGCAAAAAATCTCAGGGCAACCAGAGAAAATGGCCTGCAACCCATAATAGTCCCCTTCAATGATGTTCTCCAGCAGGCCACATTTGTAGCACAGCGGATGCTTGAACTGAGGGATGAAGGCAGATCGCTGAATGAAATGGCAGTGCTCTACCGGGCCCACTATCACAGCATGGAACTTCAAATGGAACTGACGCGACGGGGCATTCCCTTCGAGGTGCGGTCCGGTTTGCGATTTTTTGAACAGGCTCACATTAAAGACATTACCAGTTACCTCAAGGTCATTGTAAATCCCTTCGATGAGCTGGCCTGGAAAAGAATCGCCAAACTGCTCCCAAAAATTGGCAATGCCCGTGCCCACAAAATCTGGAATGAACTCTCCTCTGCAAGCCATCCCGTGGAGAGTATGAATAGCGAGACTATCACTAAGCTCATCCCGAAACCTTACAGAGACTACTGGAGTCAGCTCGCTAAAACACTCCACTACCTGAACACTGAAGACCTGCTCAACTCACCGGCAGAAATGGTTCAAACAGCATTTAAAGATGAGTATGAAGGCTACCTCAAAAACAAGTATCCTGACTATCAGTCCCGCATGGAAGACATTAACCAGCTCATACACTTTTCCCAGCAGTATGACTCTGCTGAAAGTCTGCTGAGCGAACTTGCCCTCTTGAGCAGTGTGACAACTGAGGAGGTGGTAGAGGGCGGCTACGAAGATGAACGGGTGAAGCTTTCCACCATTCATCAGGCCAAGGGACTGGAATGGGATATTGTGTTTATCATTTGGCTGGTTGAAGGACGATTTCCCTCCGCACGGAGCTTAAACAGTGAAGAGAGTGAAGAAGAGGAGAGAAGGCTCTTTTACGTCGCCATGACCCGGGCCCGGGATGAGCTTTACCTGGGGTACCCCCTTTGGCACTATAACAGTGGGGAGCCATCCACTCTTTTAAAAGCCTCCCGTTTCATTCAGGAACTGCCGAGCGATCACTACACGAAGTGGGCAATTGAAGAAGAGTGGTAAGATAACATAGCGGACGTTCGAACATTCAAAACATCGGAACGTGGAATCAAAAACAAAGCAGAGTGGCTTAAATGATTGCAGGGTAGAATGACCGAAGCAATATCATAGTTGACAGATCTTGGTGTACAATTAGTTCTCTGAGTGAGTTAGAAGAGGGGGTAGTCGTTTTACATTTGAGACTATTGACATTTATTTGACATTTGGCGTTTTGGCAATTTAGTAATTTTAGGCATTTGATTCTTACATTCTGACTTCTGTCTTCTTACTTCTTTATTTATTAAATTTTCAGTTTATACAGCAGTGTTACTCCAATGCCATAGAGGAAAAAGAGGCTGAGAGAATCCCATCCGAGTCTGAGTGCCTTCCTCCTGGGAGGGAAAAAGAGGCCCAGGAAAACAACAGTTGTCATGAGCATAACAAGTATGATGGTTACAGAATGATTGAGATCAATCGAGGTGAGGAGAACGGACTGAGGGTACAACATGTCACAGAGTGCAACAATTATCAGGTTAAAAAGGTTGGCACCCAAAACATTTCCCAGCACCATTTCAAGGGCCCCCAGTCGAACCGCAGTAAAGGCAACCACCATCTCGGGGAGTGAGGTAGTCATGCCCACCACGGTACTCCCAATGAATGTTTGACCAATTCCCGTCGCAATGGCAATTTGATTTGCAGTGTTTGCCAGAAGCACACCACCCACCAGCACACACGAGGCAGCAATTAAGTAGAGCATAAAACTTCTTCTCAAGGTATAATCTGCATAGCTTAGCTCATCTACAATAGGCTCCGAAAAAGAAACATCTTTTCGGCCATAGGTAAAGATAAGCCTCGTCGCTAGAAAATAGACAAAGATAATAAAATAACTTGAAATATCTACCTGCCCAATACTCAGGTGGGGCAGCCAGTGAAACCGCAGAGAAAACATTGAAAATTGAATAACCAGGAGCAGAAAGAGAAAAAGACCTCCTGACAAAAGCAGCCCGCGATTAACTTCTCCCCTGGCTAACCTCCGGTTGCCAAAAAGATCCATGAAGGTAAACAGGAGCAGGTTGAATGCCATACTGCCAAAACAGTTACCGGCAGCAAGATTCGGCTCTTTAACCAGGCATATAGAACTGATACTGGTCACAAGTTCAGGCAGGGTGGTGGCAAATGAAATAATAACCAGCCCTATCCATGCTTTATCAATACCGGTCTTTTCGGCAATCATATCCCCGGAGCGGGTTAATCGAACACCGCCGTAGAGTACCAGCAGCACGCTTACACAAAAAAGGATCCAGGTAATGACTGGAGGCAGGTTTTCAGGCAACACTGTTTAATACCTCACTTAAGAATGGTAACATTGAGCTCCTTTCTTCCCCACTCAAGGGCCTTTTTATGGGAATCAAAAAATACATCGATGTGATTTCCCTTGATAGCCTTTCCCCGGTCATGAACCACACCCCATCCGTATCCGGGAACATACATTTCTGTGCCGTAGGGGTATTTGCTAATATCCGCAGCAATTACCCCCTTTTTTGCCTTGGTCCCATCAGCCGTAATGCCCACTTTTTTCCGTTTCCCTTTATAGGGACCACTGCTGTAAACGGGGAAAAGGCAGCAATTCCAGATGGTTCTTTTCCAGCCGCAGCATTTCTTACAGGAACAATAGGCTGTTACAACCATCGGCACCGTTACTCTCTCCCCCTCAATTCTTCGGGGGAAAAGGCAACAGCTGGAAATAAGTCCCGTTACCAGAACAGCTATACATCCTTTAAGGATCAGATTTTTAATGAAAAAATTTTTTCGCATGTCCACTTTAACTAATCAATCTTTGCTTATTTTTAGTACAACCCCTAAAACGGGTCAAGTGGTAATATTTTTTATTTTTGGTCTTGACATACCATATATTGTATTATAATTTTTAACCGTCACTATATCCTGTTAATTAAAACCACAGACAGGACAAAGAGCACTACCCAGGTATGTGTGATGCGAGATCTGTGATATGAGATAAAAAACTTTTTCAACTTCCCATCCCACATCTCAGATCCCATATCTCAGGTTTTTATTCTTACTTCTGACTCCTGTCTTCTGACTTCTTTAGTGCTTTATTTTTCTCTGTGTACTCTGTGGTTCGATTTTTATTAAATACAAAAGCGGAAAAGAGATAAAACACTATGACTCCTATGCTCAAACAATATTTATCCATCAAGCAAACGGTACAAGATGCCATCCTCTTTTTCCGTATGGGTGACTTCTACGAAATGTTCTTTGAAGATGCCGAAAGGGCTTCCGCACTGCTGGACATTACCCTCACCTCGCGGGATGGAGGCAGTTCAGGTAAAGTACCTATGTGTGGTGTGCCCTGGCATGCTGCACGCGGTTACATTAATCGGCTCAATCGCGAAGGGCTAAAGGTTGCCATCTGTGAACAGGTTGAAGATCCCCAGACTGCCAAAGGAATTGTTAAGCGGGAAGTGGTGAGGATTATTACACCCGGCACCAATCTTGAGGATGACGACCTGGCCACCCTGCAGAATAACTTTATAGCATCCTGTTACAAGCAGAACGGATTGTGGGGCCTCAGTTACCTCGATCTTTCAACGGGTGTTTTTAAACTGACTGAACTGGATAAAGATGAAGACATCTTTAATGAAATCAGCCGGCTCAATCCCCGGGAGTGTATCCTCCCTGAATCCTTGAAAGAAACGGGATCATTTATGAACTTCCTCAAACAGGAGGGATCAGCAGTTATCAATCACTATGATGATTGGATTTTTGATCTTGAACAATCAAAGGAACAATTAGAGCGGCAGTTTAAAATCAAATCACTACAGGGTCTGGGACTTGACCAGCACAGCGCGGGAATCTCAGCGGCCGGCGCACTTCTCTACTACCTCAAAGATAACCTGCAAAACTCTCTGGATCATCTCAAAAAACCCCTACCCTATCATTCCTCCGAATACATGATCATGGATCGCAGGACTCAAAAAAATCTGGAACTGGTAGAATCATTTTCCGGAAACAAAAAGGGAGTAACCCTCTTTACCACCTTAAATGAAACCGCAACACCCATGGGAAGTCGCCTGCTCTCTCAGTGGATAAGGCAGCCCCTTCTTTCTTCTCAACTCATTACTGAACGCTATGAGGCACTCGATGACCTCTTAAGCCATCAGGACTGCCTGAACACAGTGCGGTCACACTTGAAACAGATCCGTGATATGGAACGGCTGCTCTCAAAAATTACCTGTGGAGTATGTTCGGCAAAAGAAGTGGTTGCATTGAAAGAATCACTCACTACAGTTCCCGTTATCAAGGACACCATTTCTTCTTTACAAGCACCCCTCATCACAAAACAGCACCAGGAGCTCTTTGAGCTTAAAGATCTGGTCTCTTTGATTGAGCAATCACTGGTAGACAATCCACCCCTTTCCACCAAGGACGGAGGGTTCATCAAGCAGGGATACCATGCTGAACTGGATGAGATTCGGGACAAAGCCCGAAACGGAAAACAGTGGATTGCCGGTTTTCAGAACAGTGAACGGCAAAAGACCGGTGTCAAATCACTCAAGGTAAGTTACAACAGGGTCTTTGGCTATTATATTGAAGTCACCAAAGCAAATCTTTCTTTTGTGCCGGAACACTACATCCGCAAACAGACCCTGGTCAACTCAGAACGCTTCATCACACCTGAGCTGAAAGAGATGGAAAACAGCATTCTGGGAGCAGAAGAAAAGGCACATGCACTTGAGTACGAGCTTTTTGAAGTGGTTCGACAAACCCTGCTCAACTATATCCCTGAAATCCAACGTATTTCAGAGGCACTTGCATTCCTCGATGTTCTGGCTTCCTTAGCTACAGTAGCTAAAAACAGAAACTATGTAAAACCGGAGATTGATGAAAGTGCCACTATTGTAATCAAGGGGGGGCGCCACCCGGTGGTTGAACAGGTGGTCGAAGAAGGCCACTTTATAGAAAACGACACCTGGATTGACCGAACCAGCCACCAGCTGCTCATCATTACAGGACCCAACATGGCGGGGAAATCAACCTACATTCGACAAGTCGCACTTATCGTCATTATGGCCCAGATCGGTTCTTTTGTCCCGGCTTCATATGTCCGTATGGGGATCGTAGACAAAATATTTACCCGCATCGGCGCCAACGACAATCTTTCCCAGGGGGAGAGCACCTTCATGGTGGAAATGATTGAAACGGCACACATCTTAAATAATGCCGGTCCTGACAGTTTAGTTATCCTGGATGAGATAGGCCGCGGCACCTCCACCTTCGACGGGGTGAGTATTGCCTGGGCCATGTGTGAGTATCTCAACAAGGGCAGCGGACCTCGGCCAAAAACCCTCTTTGCCACCCACTTTCACGAACTCGGGGAACTGGAGCACTCACTTGAGGGGATAAAAAATTACAATATCACCGCCCGGGAGGTAGGTGACGAAATTGTGTTTATCAGAAAAATTGCCCCCGGGGTTGCTGACAAAAGCTATGGCATCCAGGTAGGGAAGCTGGCTGGTCTCCCTGAAGAGGTGGTGGACAGGTCAAAAGAGGTACTCCTCTATCTTGAGGAGGAAAAAATTTCAGAAGAGGCACTTGCAAAGAAATTGAGTACGCAGGGAGGCAAGGGATCTTTGAAACCGCTCCCCCTCTTCAGACACCTCGAAGATCAGAATGACACAGCACACAATCCCCTTGAACAAACCCCCCGGGGCTCTTCTTCACATGTCCCGGACAGTACCCCGCGGCATCCCGTGCTGGAAGAAATTACCAAACTTAAGCTTGATGAGTTAACTCCACTTGATGCACTAAATAAGCTCCACTCCCTTAAAAAGCAACTCACCACAGAGGGAAAGAGGGACAAAGTTACAAAGTGACAAAGGCACAGAGACACAAAGGGGAACATTAGGTGAGCCCGTTAGCCGGTTTACCCGTTGGCCCGTGACGTTTTTAATTTAGGCATTTGGTTCCTGCATCATGGATCGTGCATCATGTTTTTTCTGACTCCTGTCTTCTGACTTCTTTGTTTTTAGCTTACGGAAGGAGCATCATGTCAATAATACGTGTGCTGCCCGAGCATGTTGCGAACAAGATTGCAGCCGGAGAGGTTGTTGAACGGCCAAGCTCGGTTGTTAAAGAGCTAATAGAAAACTCCCTTGATGCTCTGGCTACAAGCATTTCTGTTAGTATCAGGCACGGCGGTAAGAGCCTTATCAAAGTGGTGGATAATGGGAAGGGTATGGACCGGGAAGACGCCGAACTCTCTCTCAAGAGTCATGCCACAAGTAAGATCAGTAATTCCGAGGACATCTTTACCATAAACAGTTTCGGATTTAGGGGAGAGGCCCTCCCTTCTATCGCCTCAGTTTCAAGGGTTACACTCCAGACCAGGACAAGCTCACACCAGCTTGGTACGGAAATTACCATCACAGGGGGCCGGATTGACGCAATCACCGAGAAAGCTCTTTCAGTGGGAACGGGTATTGAAGTTTCTGATCTCTTCTTTAACACCCCTGCAAGAAAGAAGTTTCTGAAGGGAGAAAGGGCAGAATATGTCAGCATTGCAGACGCCATAACAACCATAAGTTTAGCCTATCCGGAGGTTGCCTTTAAATTATCAAAAGACGGTAAACAGGTTTTTGACTACCCTTCCTGCTCTCATCTCAAAGAACGTTTCCAGTCAACCCATCATCGTGAATGGATAAAGCATCTTCTCCCCCTTCGGGTAGAAAGAGGAGACATCACCATACATGGATACATCGGGAAAGCAGAGCTTTCGAGGACCAATCGTACCGGACAACTCTTTTTCATTAATAAGAGACCTGTTAAAAGCTTACCGTTGAGCTATGCCCTGCAACGGTCCTATGATGGACTCCTCCCCCAGAAACACTTTCCCGTTGCAATTCTATTTTTAGAGATTGATCCTGCTACCGTTGATGTTAATATTCACCCCACCAAGCGTGAGGTACGACTGCAAAACGAAAGGATTCTACAGGAACAGCTCACCCAAGCAGTACGGGAAATAGTCAAAACCTCAGATCACTCTCCCCATGTCTCCTTTACCTACTCCCTTGATAAACAGAAAAAGTATTCCCCACGTCCCTCTACAGCACCGCTCATCTTTAGCGAGATTAAAAACGCTGTGGAGAAAAACCGCCCTTACCCTGACAATACAGAGGCAGAGGCTTTTTCACATCACAGGGTAAGAGAATCGGATACTTCAATCGCCCATGACAGTGCAGAAAGACTGGAGGTAAAAAACCTGCTGGGACAAATAGCGGAAAGCTACATCCTGGCAGAAACGGGAGAAGGCCTCGTTATTCTTGACCAGCATGCCGCCCATGAGCGCATAACCTATGAAGATATTTTAAACTCACTTGAAGAGGGGAATGCCCCATCCCAGCCCTTGCTGCTCCCGGCCACCTTTGAATTGAATTTTAAAGAAGCCCAACTATGCGAAGAACACCTGGATATCCTCACCGCGGTGGGCTTTGGCATAAACCATCTCGGTCAAAACACCTTCAGTATTGATGCAACCCCCGCCTGGCTGGGAAATGTGGAGGCAACCACTATCGTTCAGGATTTTCTGCAGGCGGTAGGGGAAGGAAAGGGGAAAAAACCTCTCCTAGACAGAAGAGAAGAGATAGCCAAAACGCTTGCATGTAAGAGCTATACGGTAAAGGCACATGAAATGCTGCGGCGGGAGGAAATGGAACACATAGTTCAACGGCTTGCAAAGACAAAACAACCTTTTACCTGCCCCCATGGACGTCCCACCCTCATTAAACTTACCCTGGATGACCTGGAAAGACAGTTTAAGAGAAAATAACCGTCTGCAGAGCATCTCCAGCCTGAAATTCCACAGCCTGTCCTTTTTAGCACAAGCTTTAACTAACTAAAAATACTGAGCTTTTTTATTGCTGATCTTACCCTGTTTTTCACATTCACCTTGTCGTGGAAAAACGAAAGAAAGGCCCTCAAAGCATCTGATTATTTTCTTTTTATTATTCAAGTAGATAGGGAGCAATAGCACTATAGTGGCTGTTTGGCATTTATTTTGCTTTATTAATCATTAAAAAACAACCCACTGTAAGGATATTCCCGTGAATGTGGATGCCTTAGTGAAGCAGGCCGAGAAAAAAGGCCGGTTGAGCTTTGAAGAACTTGAAAGATTTGTCCATGCATGTATTCCGGAGAGCTGTGAAAAGTGTATCTGGCAAAAGGGTAAAACCTGTACCTCACCCAAAGAGGCCCCCTGCAGAATATACCTCTACAGGTTATTAAATGATTTAGAACGCAGGGGATTGATTTAGTAACACGACCAACAGTTTTTGTTCAGTAGTACCCTCCTCTTCCTTTCTTTTACCTCCACTTTTTAAAAGTGGAGGTTTTTTCTTTAGCGCCATGAGACCCAGGGGACGTTCCTGCAAAATTGCGTTAATGAGCTTGACTCATAAGATCGGGATCTAAACCCCAGGATTTGCAGTTCCCTATATGGCCAATTTTGGCATCAAAAATGACGATATAGGGGGTAAAAACACCTCTTTTTTGAATGAAAGTTCTTATATTTCAAAGCGATAGCGTGGCCCGACCCCAGAAAGCAGACAGAAAGCTATTTAATATCTTCAATAGTCACTTCCATGGTGGTCAGGTTGAGCACAGCAAGGGTTGACCGCCCGCGCAACCAGCCACCCCCTTCACCGGGATTAACAATTAACGTCTGACCCTTTCGGACGTCCACATCGTGGGTATGTCCATAAATAATCACGTCAGCCTGTTTGCCCGCACTGAGTTCGTCAAGGCAACTTGGCTCGTGCATGAGGATGAAGCGCTTGCCCCCATGCTCTACTGTTACAGGTCCTACACCAATGGTACCCAGTTTACTAAAGCTGTTATACAGCCCTATCCGTTCGCCGTCATTATTGCCAAAGACCATGGTCATCTCACAATTGAGCTTTGAGAAGTCTATTACGGTGAAGGGCGCAATAAAATCACCCGCATGGAAAACCCTGCTGACACCTCTCTGGTTAAACAGTTCGACCGCCTTCCCAATAGCCATTCTGTTATCATGGGTATCTGAAATGATACCAACCAGATTGTTCGTACTCATAGGTATCTCCCCTTACAGTGCAATATGCTTGACCGAAATGATATTGGGTACCTTATTTATTTTCTTTAACACCTCTTCCGAAACAGGCCCATCAACATGTATGAGGGAAATGGCCACATCACCAACCTTCTGTCTGCTTAAATGCATTTTGGCAATGTTGATTCCCTTACTGCCAAGAGCTTTCCCGATAGTACCAATTACACCGGGTTTATCATAGTTGTGCATGAGAAGGATATTTCCATCCGGAATAGCCTCTGTTACAAAGTTGTCTACCCGCACTATCCGGGGATCTCCCTTACCAAACAGCGTACCTGCTATGGAATGTTCTCCCGCGCTACTCTTTATTTTGAGTGTTATAAGGCTGGTGAAGCCTTCCGTATCGCTTGTCTTGACCTCACGCACCTTAATCCCCCTCTCCTTTGCCAGAAGGGGCGCATTCACATAATTTACCACACCGGGAAGTGCCGATTCCAATATGCCTTTCAACAGAGAAACGGTGAGGGGCGCTGAATCGTGGCTGGCGATCTCTCCGCTGTATTCAATGGTAACCTGTTTTATGCTGCCGGTTAAAATCTGTGCCTGGAAGCTCCCCATTTTCTCCGCGAGGGTGAGATAGGGCTTTACCTGCTCTACTATTTCCGGGCTCACAGACGGTACATTAACAGCGTTTTTGATAATCCCCTGCTCCAGGTAATCCTTTACCTGCCTGGCAATAACTTCCGCTACCCGGGCCTGCGCCTGACTGGTAGAAGCCCCCAGGTGGGGTGTGCCAATAACTTCAGGCAAACCGAAAAGGGGATTATTACCCGGGGGTTCCTGCTCAAAGACATCAAGGGCAGCGCCCGCTACTTTACCCTGTTTGATGGCGGAGTAGAGATCCTTCTCATTGACAATACCTCCCCGTGCACAGTTTATAATCCGCACCCCTTTTTTCACTTTCTGAAACGCCTTTTTATCCAGGAGATTACTGGTATCCTTATTGAGCGGCGTATGAATGGTAATATAGTCTGAGCGTTTTAAGAGCTGATCAAAAGTTACCTTTTCATATCCCATTTTTGCCATGGTTTCTTTCGACAGGAAGGGATCATACACAATGACCTGCATCTTTAACCCCTGTGCCCGGTCCGCCACAACCTGACCGATGTTGCCAAAACCTATGATACCAAGGGTTTGATTAAAGATCTCTACCCCCATGAACTTCTTTTTTTCCCACTTACCTGCTTTGAGGGAAGCAGTTGCCTGGGGAATATGCCGGGAGAGTGACAGTAAAAGGCTAATGCTGTGCTCTGCAGTCGTAATGGCGTTTGCACCCGGGGTATTCATGACCACTACACCCTTCCTGCTTGCTGCACTAACATCAATGTTATCAAGGCCAATGCCTGCTCTGCCAATTACCTTCAGCCGGTGGGCTGCTTCTAAAACTTCGCCAGTAATTTTAGTGGCACTGCGGACAATAATCCCATCGTAGCGGGTAATTGCACGCTTCAACTCCCCAGGGGTCATAGCGGCACTAACATCTGCTTTTACTTTACTCTTCCCCTTAAATTGGTCGACCCCTGCCTTCTCTAAATTATCACAAATGAGTACTTTCATATTTCCTCTCCCTTCTGTCGTCCGTTTACAGTTGCCAGTCACCAACATCTCCCATCAAGTATCCAGTATCTAGTATCTAACTCAGTTTTCTTTAGACTCCTGAAACCTGCGACATTAAGTTGATGAAAAATAGTCCTCTTTTTCATGGTTAAGATACTGATTCTTGATCCTAGATACTGGATTCTGGATGTTAAAGGTGACTCCGTCTGGTATTTGAACATTTGACATTTGAAATTTATTTGAAATTTGGTCTTTGGCATTTGTCATTCACGATTTTTAGTTTTTAATTTAGTCATTCTAGGCAATTTAGCTCATTTTAGGCATTCAGTTCTTGTCTTCTGACTTCTTTGTTTTATGCTATTCCAGCCAGACAGGACTTGACCAGGCTATCTCATCATCCGCCTGTACTGCCCTCAGATAGTAGTAATCCCCGGCCTTTACCGGTGTTTTGTCACGAAAACTGATGGTCATCTCCCTGCCCTGCCCTTTTTCCACATAGAGGGTTGAACCATTTTTTATGATGGTAACTTCTTTAATCACATCCGTTCCAATAACGCTACCGGTAATATCCCGCACCCTGTGCTCATCATCAACCGGTATAATTTGTCCCATAGTTTTAGTATTGACGTGAAAGTTGATAATTATTCTGGCCCCGGAGGTAGCATAAACGCTTCTTTCCTGTAAGGCCTTCCATATGGATTCCCTCGTAAGTTCCTCAGCATAAACTCCCATAAGCCCTGCAGTCAGGGCACCGGGGTCTCTCCTTCCGGGATGTCCGTTATGACTGTCTCCTGACCCTATTATACCCAGCTTATAGCCACGGGACAGGGCATCTTGCACAAAATGATTTTCCTGGGGGTTGTAAATCCCCTTAAGGGCACCATAGTACTCACTATTACCGTGGATAGAGCAAATCTCGGTTAGGGGCTGGAAGGTGGGGTTATAAAAGTTCCAATCAGTGGGAATGGGTCCTCCTCCAACATGATGGGGTATGGTAATGACCTTTTTCCCCTTGAGACATTCCCACAAGCCCGTGGGGTCACTGCTTTGGGGATCCCTAAAACTGCATACCCTCCCTTCTTCACTGTTGAGGAAGATGACATGCTGATGACCGTAGGTCCAATTCGTCCACTCATACCCCAGGAAGGTTACAAAGCCCCCCGGATGGTAATAGGAATCTGTCCTCTCACGAATAAAGTTCCAGGTTTCTTCATCTTCATCAAGAGGAACGAAACCATGTGCGTCATGGGTGGTCAGAGCCGAGATATCCAATCCTGCCACATCCCGCGCATACTGATAGTAGTTGTCAGGAGTCCCTGTCCCATCACACACCCCGGAGTGTCCATGGATGTCACCCCAGTACAAGTGGGTCGTTAGAGGTTTGTCGACACAGAGGATCGGATTACTCTGTGATTGAAATCCATTTTCCTTATCTTCCGCTGTGATGTAATAGATTCCAGCCTTTTTGATGAGGGAGTCAACCCTGGTGGTCCCGCTATCGGTTTGCTGGAAGCGGTACCGGGGTGAGAATCGTAACCTCCGAAGCGGATGATGAGAGATCAACGGTACCCTGATAGTCACGGGCCCAGTTGTCAGAGGAGTCAACAGCAGCAATGGTGACACTGAAGGTAGTGTCCCGTTCAACAATGGAGGGGGCAGTCACCACCAGGTCATTTGCATGAGCCGGTAGAATAGTGATCAGGGGCTGATGTTCAATGGGATAGAAATGACCGTCACCGTCACCGTCCACCTTGATAAAAAAATCTTCCCCTTCTTCAGCATACCTGTCACATCGCGCTCTACCCGGGGGATGCTTTCCTGAACCTGTATCTCCATAGGTGATGGTAATAGTATCGTTAAAGGAAAGGGGAACCTCCTTCGTCCTCACGACGACATAGTGGGGAGAACCAATTACAATATCAAGTGTAGCTTTTTGGTTGGAGGTGGAAACGGTAGTGTATCCCGGATAGTCCCGGTTTCTATTCTGGGGTTGTGTCCAGCCCCAGTAAGGAGAGATGTGTACCGCTATACCCCCTCCGGCGCCGATACCTTCTCTACCCACCGAATAGACAATCTGCCAGGTACCATAGCTGTTGACAACTACAGGATCGTTGGGGATAACCCGGGCCGTACCTTTGCCATCCTGCAGTGAAGAAGGGGAGTTTGCAGCCGCGGTAGAGTCATCTCCTAACCCATGGTCCTGGCTCACATCAGAGCTGCAGGCGGTATAGAAAACAAAACCAAGCACTACAAGTACAGGGCTCAAAAAGCTTAACTGCTTCGCAAGCATATGCAGATGGGGTTCGTGGAGGTTAGAGTTCTATTCTACGGGATACTGTCCGTCAAAGCAGGACAGACAAAACGTCTCTTTGGGAAAAGGCATGGCTTTAATCATACCCTCTAAACTGAGGTATCCCAGGCTATCCACACCAATATACTCACCAATCTCTTCTATGGAGTGGGAGGATGCAATCAGCTCTTCGCGGGTCGGGAAATCGATACCGTAATAACAGGGATACCTGTGGGGAGGACAGCTCACCCTCATGTGAACCTCTGTTGCACCGGCTTCCCGTAGATTGTTCATCCTGATCTTACTGGTAGTACCACGGACAATGGAGTCTTCAATCACGACAATCCGCTTATTCTTAATGACCTCTTTTACCGGATTCAACTTTACCTTTACCCCTAAGTCCCTGCCTATTTGTGAAGGCTGAATGAAGGTACGTCCCACATAGTGATTCCTGGTAATACCCATCTCAAAGGGAATGCCCGAGGCCTCAGCAAATCCAAGGCCTGCACAGTTGCCGGAATCGGGCATGGGAATTACCAGATCGCATGCAACCGGGCTCTCCAGGGCCAGTTCCCTCCCTAAACGCTTGCGGGTTTGATACACACTCTCCCCGAAAACACAGCTGTCGGGACGGGCAAAATAGATGAATTCAA
Organism: uncultured delta proteobacterium; assembly: GCA_963752035.1. Lineage (GTDB taxonomy): Bacteria > Desulfobacterota > WTBG01 > WTBG01 > WTBG01 > CAVVWZ01. Next base: position 34,181 of record CAVVWZ010000039.1, read on the forward strand.
AGATGCAAAGAGATGGGTTAGTCGATGGAAAGGGCTTGATTGAGCGGAGCCCCTGATCGTCAATGATGATAATCTCACCTGCTTCAACCTCACGAATATATTCAGCCTGAATGAGGTCCAGGGCACAGGTTTCAGATGCCAGGACATATGATCCATTCAGTTTCCCTAAGCAGAGGGGTCTGAATCCACTTTGATCCCGGACGCCAATCATCTGGGTTTGCGTAAGCAGGACTAAAGAGTAGGCCCCTTTCAACTGCAGCACAGAATCGATAAGGGCATCTTCAAAGGTATTGCTCTTAGATTTGGCGATCAGGTGAACAATGATTTCACTGTCCATGGTCGATTGAAAGATAGATCCTGCCTGTTCCAGTCGGTTCCGCAGCTCACGGGTATTGACAAGGTTTCCATTGTGGGCAATGGCAAGGGAACCGCGGGAGTACTCTACCTGGAAGGGTTGTGCATTTTTTATCTCTGAACTGCCCGTAGTGGAATAGCGAACGTGCCCAATCCCTATCCTTCCATTAAGCTTTTGAAGCTGTTCCCCCTGAAACACATCCGGTACCAACCCCATTCCCCGGTGGCCTGTGAGTTGCTTTCCGTCGGAGACAACAATTCCTGCACTTTCCTGTCCCCGGTGCTGTAAGGCGTAGAGACCAAGGTAGGTAATGCTGTGCTGCCTCATCGTGACCGAAAATCCCGAAGACACCACATTCCTCTTTGAGCGCTCTCTCTATCTGACCTGTGTGTGGCATGTGCATCTGTTATTCCCTTAACCCTTTCTGCGAAAAGCCTTAATCCGATGAACCTATACCCTATACTGTGTGTGGTAATCCTGTAAGGCCTTTACGTCAATCTCCCCCTTCTGCAGAAGCTTCAATGCCATTCACAGCTGCTGCAGCCCCGGAGATAGTAGTGATGTAGGGCACGCTGTACAGGACAGCAATGCTTCTTAAACTGAGTTGATCTGTATGGGCTTCCCGTCCTGATGGAGTATTGACAATGAGTGCAATTTCACCATTTTTAATCATGTCAGCGATATTCGGCCGGCCCTCTGTAATTTTGAAAACACTCTCTACCGCCAGGCCATTATTAGCAAGCACTTTAGCTGTTCCCGATGTGGCAAAGAGAGAAAAACCTAAATCCACAAGTTTTTTAGCTATAAAAATAATTGAACGCTTGTCTTTATTCCGCACACTAATAAAAACTTTCCCTTTCACGGGGAGAATCTGGCCGGCTGCAATCTGGGATTTAGCATAGGCCCGGCCGAAGTCCCTGTCGATCCCCATTACTTCCCCGGTTGATTTCATCTCGGGCCCTAAAACAGGATCGACCCCGGGAAATCGATTAAAGGGAAAGACAGACTCTTTGACCGCAACGTGGTCCATCTCATACTCAGCCTCAATGCCTAAGGCCGATAATTTTTTACCAGCCATAACTTTGGCTGCTATTTTTGCCCAGGCAATGCCTGTGGCCTTGCTGACAAAGGGAACTGTTCGGGAAGCCCGGGGATTTACCTCAAGGACATAGAGCAGCTCATTTTTAACCGCAAATTGAATGTTCATAAGCCCTACTACCTGCAATTCCTTAGCAAGGAGCTTGGTGCTTTCTTTAATAGTGGCAATGATTTCATCACCCAGGGTATAGGGTGGAATCACGCAGGCACTGTCTCCTGAGTGTATCCCGGCTTCTTCGATGTGCTCCATGATACCCGCAATGATACAGTCATCTCCATCGGCAACTGCATCAACATCAACCTCAATTGCATCCTCAAGAAACTTGTCTATCAGCAGAGGGTGTTGGGGTGAAGCCTGGATTGCCTGTGCGGCATACTCTTCCAGTGACTCTTCATTGTATACAATGCTCATGGCCCGTCCTCCCAATACGTAGGAAGGACGTACAACCACCGGGAATCCGATTTCCCGTGCCTTGACCTTTGCTTCTTCAAAGGTACTTGCTGTATCGTTTAACGGCTGATTGAGGTTCAGCTTTTCGAGCAGTTCCTTGAATCTGTCCCGGTCCTCGGCCCGGTCTATGTTATCGGGTGTGGTGCCGATAATAGGTGTGTTTGCCCTTTCAAGGGGAACGGCAAGATTGAGGGGCGTCTGACCGCCAAGCTGGACAATTACCCCATCCGGCTTTTCCTTCTCAACAATGGTGAGGACATCTTCCAGGGTCAACGGCTCAAAGTAGAGCTTGCTCGAGGTGTCATAATCCGTACTCACTGTTTCAGGATTGCTGTTGACCATGATGGTCTCATAACCAAGCTCTTTCAAGGCAAATGATGCGTGGACACAGCAGTAATCGAACTCAATGCCCTGACCAATGCGATTAGGACCTCCTCCTAAAATCATGATCTTTTTCTGCTCCGTCCTGTGACATTCGTCTTCTTCCTCATAGGTAGAATAGTAGTAAGGCGTGTAGGCCTCAAATTCAGCTGCACAGGTGTCAACCAGCTTGAAGGCCGCCTGGACACCCTGCTTTTTCCGCTCTGTTCTGATTGTGTCCTCATCCACACCGGCCAGATAACCCAGCTGCACATCTGAAAAACCGTACTGCTTTGCCTTGGCCAGCAGTTCAGGAGGAAAAGAGAGCTGCTGTTCCTGTGAAGAGGAGGACAGACTCCCTGTCCGGTGAAGTTCCCATCCCCCGGGACTGCACATGAGCCGTTATTTCGTTTTCCACCTCAATAATCTCTTTTATGTTGTGGATGAACCAGGGATCTATCTGGCTAAGCTCCGCTGCCTCCTCCACACTCATACCTGCCTGCAGGGCATACTTAAGATAAAAGATCCGCTCCGGTTGAGGTATCATCACTTTTTCCCTCAATGCAGCCGGGAACTTTTCACCTGCATTCCCGTTATCACCGCTCTCTGGGGCGGTCTCATCGAAAATCAGATCTTTTCCATCAGCACCCAAACCGTACCGTCCCACTTCAAGGGATCGCAGGCCCTTTTGCAGGGCCTCCTTGAAGGTCCGCCCGATGGCCATGGTTTCTCCCACCGATTTCATGGAAATAGTCAAGGTGGGGTCAGTACCCGGAAACTTTTCAAAGGTAAAGCGGGGTATCTTAACCACACAGTAGTCAATGGTTGGTTCAAAGGAAGCCGGGGTTTCACGTGTGATATCATTCTGTATCTCGTCGAGGGTATAACCAACCGCCAGTTTTGCCGCCATTTTAGCAATGGGAAAGCCGGTGGCCTTTGATGCAAGGGCGGAACTTCGGGAAACACGGGGATTCATTTCGATAACCACTCTGCGTCCATTCCGGGGGTTAACTCCAAATTGAATGTTGGACCCCCCTGTTTCAACACCGATCTCCCGGATGATATCAAGAGAGGCATCCCGCATTTCCTGGTATTCCCTGTCAGACAAGGTCTGGGCTGGGGCCACGGTGATGCTGTCACCTGTATGGACACCCATGGGGTCAAAGTTTTCTATGGAACATATAATAACCACGTTGTCCTTTAAGTCCCTCATGACCTCCAGTTCATATTCTTTCCAGCCCAGAATAGACTCTTCAATGAGTATCTCATTAATCATACTGCTCTCAATACCCCGTGCGGCAATTTCCTCAAACTCCTCATTATTAAAGACAACACCGCCGCCTGTTCCCCCCAGGGTGAAGCTCGGACGAATGATTAAGGGAAAGCCGATTTCCTTTGCTATCTTCCGCGCCTGTTTCATGTCATGGGCAAGACCACTTCGCGGTAAATCCTGGCCGATACGGACCATCGCCTCTTTGAAGAGCTCCCGGTCTTCAGCCTTGTGAATTGCTTCATAGTTGGCACCGATCATGGTAACACCATGGGCATCCAAAACGCCTCTCTCTGCTACTGCCGAAGCAACGTTGAGAGCTGTTTGACCGCCCAGCGTGGGAAGCAGGGCATCAGGTTTTTCCTTTTTGATTACCTTTTCCACAAAATCGGGGGTGACGGGTTCAATGTAGGTGCGGCTTGCCATTTCCGGGTCCGTCATGATAGTGGCCGGATTGCTGTTGATCAATACCACCTCGAACCCGTCCTCTTTAAGCACTTTACATGCCTGTGCACCGGAATAGTCAAATTCACAGGCCTGACTAATGATGATAGGACCTGATCCGATAATCAGGATTTTGTTGATATCTGAACGTCTAGGCACCGCTAAACCTTTCCATGAGCTGGATGAACTCTTTAAAGAGGTAGTCGGCATCGTTAGGTCCGGGAGAAGCCTCCGGATGATACTGCACCGAAAAAACCGGGTGGGTTTTATGCCTCATGCCTTCCAGGGTTTGATCGTTCAAGTTTATATGGGTCAGTTCGATTTCGTCACCGGTGATGCTTTCCATGTCCACACAAAACCCGTGGTTCTGGGCGGTAATGCTTACCTTTCCCGTTGCCAGGTCCTTTACCGGCTGATTACCGCCCCGGTGACCGAACTTCAATTTATAGGTTTTCCCTCCAAAGGCCTGTCCTAAAATCTGATGGCCGAAACAGATACCAAATATGGGCATTTTCCCCAGCAAGCCTTTAACCGTCTCAACCACATAAGGTACCGCGGCTGGATCACCGGGTCCATTGGAGAGAAGCAACCCATCAGCATTAAGGTCGAGGATCTCTTTGGCCGGGGTGTGGGCAGGAACCACCGTCACCTCACATCCTGCCCGGTAGAGCTTCCGTATGATGTTCAGTTTTAACGCCACAGTCAAGGGCAACCACTTTAAAACGGGTACCGGGGTTTGCTTCCCCTTCACTCCACCGGTAGGGTTCTTTGCAGGTGACCTCTTGAACCAGATCCCGTCCAAGCAGACCGGGAGCATCCTGGGCCCTCTTTATGAGCACACCTTCATCGAGACATTCTGTTGAAATGACCGCCTTCATGGCACCGGCGGTTCTAATGTGTTTAGTTACCGCCCTCGTGTCGATACCCTCAATGCCCACTACATTATTTTTATTGAGGTAGTCTGCAAGTCCCCTGCGGGAACGCCAATTACTGGTGATCTTACTCAATTCCTTGATGACAAAACCTTCCACCTGGGGCTTCGATGACTCTACATCTTCTTCGTTTACTCCATAGTTGCCGATCAGCGGATAGGTCATGGTGACTATCTGGCTTTTATAGGAGGGATCGGTCAGTATCTCCTGGTATCCCGTCATGCTGGTATTAAACACAACCTCTCCTGTTCTTTCACCAGGGGCACCAAACGATTTTCCTCTAAAAATCCTTCCATCTTCAAGGGCAAGGATAGCCTTCACACGAAACCTCACAATGTTCAATAATTATTGAAAAAGCATGCCTTATATCAACTCATGGGTATTCTAACTGAAACGGATGTCTCAGGCTTATACACACCACATAATACCTGCAGCACCTCCATTTCAGTCACGTGAAGACATACCGGTTTAGGTAGGGATACGGAAGAGAGCAGCTAGAAAGATATACGAATACACTATCAGGTTGGATAGAAGATCATTCATCAAATGAATACTGTACCTTTTGGAATTCCTTCCTGAATTCTCGCACCTCATTATTTACAGAGAGGCTGTCTTTGAGACATTTTTTAAACAGCTCGGCAATCCGTTCCATCTCTTTTTCTTTCATGCCAAAACGGGTCATCTCCTGAACACCAATGCGGATGCCTGAAGGGTTGGTAACCTTTTGGAGCGGTTCAAAGGGGAGCAGGTTCATATTGAGAATAATGTCATTTTCCTTCAGAATCCGGGCGACTTCATTGCCCCCTCCCAGTTCAGACACATCCACAGCCACCTGGTGAGACTCTGTAAAGTCAAACTCTTTTGCCTGCACATTAAATCCTGCCTCGCTGAGACTTCTGGCCAGGGTCTTGGCGTTTGTTATGGTCTGTTTGGTGTATTCTTCAGCAAAGACCATCATCTCGCAGGTAGTTATTGCGAGAGAAACCAGGGTATCCAGGTGGTGATTGGATGAGGAACCGGGAAAGGCACCTTTATCGATCTTCCACCACTCTTTTCTATCCATATTGCTCATAATCACACCCCTCTGGGAGCCAAAGAAGGTCTTGTGGGTGCTGGCTGTGACAATAGCGGCACCTTCCCCCAGGGGATCCTGGAACTGTTTCCCTGCAATTAATCCCAGCACATGGGCTGCGTCATAGATGATAGTCGTTCCGTTTTCAGCGCAAATATCAACCAGTTCTCTTACCGGGTCCGGAAAGAGGAAGAGGCTCTTTCCAAAAATGAGCACTTTCGGGTGGAGCTTCTTGACTAAGTTATAGGTCTGTTCACAGTCAATGTGGTATCCATCGGGTGTCAGGGGAAAATCAACTATATTTTTCGTATATTTACCAACAGATCCTGACTTGTGATGGCTAATGTGACCACCTCCTGCCGTTGAGTTCACCATGACCACATCACCTGGCTGTATATAACGGCTGAAGACGGAATCATTGGCGACTGTACCACTTATGGGCCGCACTTCCATGTGCTGACAACCAAACAGCGTTTTCAATTGCTGCTTAACCCAGCTTTCTATCTCATCAATTTTATCAGTGCCCTGATAGTATCTCTCCCCGGGGTGTCCTTCGGCATAACGGTGGGCAAAATCGGAACCCAACACACGGCGGGCCCGTTCACTCATCACATTCTCACTGGCAATAAGATTAAGGGTCCTCAATCTCCACTCATTTTGCTCCCCGACGATACCTTCAATCCACTTAACATTTCTCTCAAACATAGTATACTATCCCTGGATGATAACGTTTTAACCTCATTGTAGAAAAGGCGGTCAAATTACTTGCTGCATTACTACCATTTTTCAGGGAGAGAATCAATAGAAAGATTTGTTCTGGCAGACAGGGAAAGTCTCCCTGTATCCTGCCTGTTTTTGAATCTGCCTTGACTAACAAAACTACTCTATGGTAACGTGTTTTTCTCTTCACTTATGTTATGAACAAACTATAGTTAACCTTTAACTGCATGGAGTTCTGGTTATGAAACTCATACCTGCCAGCGGGACCATTACAGGGTGCTTACTGTCTCTTTTCTTGTTTTCTTCTCTCAGTATGGAGGCAACCTGGGCGTCTCAGCACAAAACTGAAATTATAAAGATTAAGCCTTCCCGCTTTAACACTACTTTCAATGAATTTCTCAGTGAATTCCAAACCAACTTTCCTCAGAAACCATCCCCTCCCCCCGAAAAAGAAGAATTTGAAACCACCGTCGAGTTTAAAGCACGCAAAGATGCCTGGAAAAAAAATTATGAAAAGGCCGTTAACGATTACAGAAAAAATTTTGCAAAAACAGCTCCCGTATATGAACTCCATGACCTGGAGTTTACCTTTGGTAACTACAACGCGGATAAAGGTTATTTCAGCACCATTAACTCGGCACGCCTTTACGTGGTTGGTTTTAATCCGCTCTGTGATGGTTATAAAATTGATGCATCCTGTCCGTTCGGACCCATGGAACGGTATGCACACATAACGATTAAGAATGTTTCAATCAAAAGAGAAAAAGCAAAAACACTAAAAGCTATTACCTCAAAATTAAGAATGCGTGTGGGATTTCAACTCGTTCCCCCCTATCCCAAAGACAAAGGAGGAACATTACACTTTACTATTCATCATGTGTCTATCTACGATGAGACAACAGGAGAAACGCTTTTTACCATAACCGATCAACCCGTAAGAGGAATCACACATGGAAAATAGCTGCTAATTTCCCCCATCAGGCAGGGGTCTGCCTCTCTTCTTTGAAGAGGGTGACCGGATTAGCTGCATTATTTTCCAGTCTTGCATCAAACTGTCTTACAAATTGATCGTCTAAAAGCTGTACCGAGAGTATCTCCCGCCAGTGCCATTTCTTCAACCTCACTTATTGAGCCGAGCCGCTTTCCTTTTGCAATCATTTTTTTTACGGCGTCAGCTTTAAAGTATCCTTTATCCCCCACTTGTTTTTCCGAAAGTAATTCTCCCACAAAGGCAGGTGAATGTTCCCCGAGAAAGCTTTCGAAGATGGGTGCACGATAGGGTTGCTTATCCCGATTTACAACCTCAGGAGGAACGACATTTCTAAAGGTCTTTTTTAAAATGTACTTTTCGCTTAAGCCCTTGAGCTTTAGAGAAGGAGGCAGTCCACAGCAAAATTCTATAAGGTTATGGTCCAGGAAGGGATAGCGGCCTTCAACACTGTTTGCCATGCTTACACGGTCCCCCTGGGAAGAGAGGAGATAGTTGGACAAAAAGATTTTAATTTCAATAAATTGAGCCTTGTGTAGCAGCGGCCACTGGTCAATTTGACTTCCCAGGGTTTGTTCAAACTCGAACAATGGGATCGTAGCTGCCGATCTGCTCTCTGAACCCATCACTAAAGTAACTTTTGATCCGGGAGGTATTTTTCCAGCGGATCAGGTGGGAGTAGTAGCTGAGATGGGTGTCCGTCAGCCCCTGCTTAAAGAAGTGGGAAAGGTAACCCCGGGTTTTAGCATTAGAGCGCTGCAGATAGGGGTACAGCTTCTGGATGAGCAGGGGGCGGAAACGTGATTCTGGATTTTTCGACCAGAATCGTCGCACACTGGCTTCCCGAAAGATATTGTATCCGGCGAGCATTTCATCGGCCCCTTCCCCGGTGAGCACCACCTTCATGTCATTATCTCTAACCAGCCGGGAGAGGAGCATGAGGGGAGTAGGAGCTGTCCGCAAAAGCGGAGTCTCGGTATGCCAGATGAGTTCAGGAAAGGCTGCTGCAATATCAGAATGGGTACAGTGAATTTCATGGTGATCCACTTTAAGGTGATCAATCACCTTCTTCTGGAAACTGCTTTCATCATAGTTTTGATCTGAAAACTGTATGGAGTAGGTACTTAAACGTGCGGGGTTTATTTTGTTAATCAGGCTGGTTATAATGGTAGAATCAAGACCACCGCTCAAATAGGCCCCAACGGGGACATCAGCCCGCAACCTGATTCTGGTGGACTCTGTAAGCAGGTGAGCAAGCTCTTCACAATAGTCTGCCTCTGAACGGTAACCTTCCGAACCATCATTAAAGGGAAGTTCCCAGTAGGGATTGACCTTTAGAGTCCCCCTTTCCTGTGAGAACATACCAAAACAGCCGGGT